>JAFYVJ010000064.1 GCA_017549185.1 Roseburia sp.
GCGTTGGTGGACACAAAACGTTATTCCGGCATTCTGCGAAAAGAATTTCTAAACTTTTCTCTAACACAACTAAATTTACTGTTTTAAAATATTCGCACTTTCTATAGTTTATCATACGAGAAAATCCTGTGGTCGGTGCGTATTTTAAGATGTCGACAAACGAAAGTTTATTGTACTAAACGATTAAAAAATTTATCCAATGAGTTTATCCATCTTGAGGATGTGGTTTACAAGCCATTTTACGAGGAAGTCTAAAACATCCTGTAAGTATTCTTGCTGGTTATTATCAAGGTTTTCTAATTCTTCGAAATTAATATCTACTAATTTTTCAATAAAGGCGTTATGGGCACGACGTTGAGCATCCAAATCAGCATAATTGATTTGCTCCATATAAGACTCTTCGTCATGAAAATGCATCTCAGTGTAATTGCGTAATTCAGTAAGGATGCGAATAATTTCGTCATATTTATCGAAAATTAAGTCATCGTTTACTAATGAATGAACTTCATTAACTAATGCAAAAAGTTGTCGGTGCTCATCGTCAATTAAGTCAATTCCAGTTAAGTACTCTGATGAGAATACATAAGCTTCGGTAGAAGGAGCATCTTTTTTAAATTTGCCAATTAAGATATCACTGCCTAAGATGTGACGATATAACCATTTTGCAAGGAAAGTAAGCAGGTCTAGAGCAGTATCAAGAGTAAAATCGCTAGCTGCCATGGCAGAAGTTACTTTGTCACGAAATGCTTCGTGTTCAGCAATTTGTCGGTTTAATTCAGGATCGTCAATACTTAACATATAAGCTTCTTCATGAGCAAAATGATTAATGGCATATTCATAAAGTTCATTTAAAAGGCGACCTGTAATAGCTGAAATATCTGCATCTACTGCATGAAGTGCTTCGTCGGTCTTGTTTAACAGATTAAATAAGTGTTCATGTTCACTGTCGATTTCCGGAATGCCGATAAGACAGTCATTTGTAAACTGGTACATAAAATCCTCCTTGTTTTGCGAAGCAAAATCCGAATCCAATGATGAGGAGAGGATTGAGCCTCCTTGTTTTGCGAAGCAAAATCCGAATCCAATGATGAGGAGAGGATTTAGCCTCCTTGTTTTGCGAACTATAAGCTAATTATATCATAGATATAAAAAAATACGATAGAAAAGTTGGAAAATACACAGTTAAAATCATTGAAAAATCTGAGTAGTTGGCGTATTATAACTAAATAAGTGTAGGAGTATATATTAATTTAATATTAGATGAACCGAACTTAATGTTTGCCGATTATAATATTGGCATTTGAGAAGTGGCGAAAATGATATAGGTAAAATAGGAGGAAAAATATGTATCCAATCGTAAAAAGAGAACAACTTGCAGATAAAATTTACCTTATGGACGTAAAAGCTCCACGAGTAGCACAGTACTGTCTGCCAGGTCAGTTCGTAATTGTAAAAATTGATGAAGTGGGAGAACGTATTCCATTAACAATCTGCGACTACAATAGAGAAGAAGGAACGATTACAATTGTATTCCAGGCAGTAGGTGCATCTACACAGAGAATGGTGGATTTGCAGGTTGGTGATGGATTCCAAGATTTTGTAGGACCACTTGGATGTGAGTCTGATTTAGTTCATGAAGACATTGAAGAGTTAAAGCAGAAAAAGATTTTATTTGTGGCTGGAGGTGTTGGTACAGCTCCGGTATACCCACAGGTAAAATGGTTACATGAACAAGGTGTAGAATGTGATGTAATCATGGGTGCAAGAAATAAAGAATTGTTGATCTTAGAAGATGAGATGCGTGCTGTATGTAAAAATTTATATGTGACAACAGATGATGGTTCTTATGGTTTTAAAGGAACAGGTACAGCACAGTTACAGGCACTTTGGGATGAAGGTGTGCGTTATGATCATTGCGTGGCTATCGGACCAATGATTATGATGAAGTTCGTATGTAAACTGACAAAAGAACTTGGTATTCCAACGATCGTTTCTATGAATCCAATTATGGTAGATGGAACAGGCATGTGTGGAGCATGTCGTTTGGTTGTAGGAGATCAGGTGAAGTTTGCATGTGTAGATGGTCCGGAGTTTGATGGTCATTTGGTTGATTTTGATCAGGCTATGCGTAGACAGGCACAGTATAAGACAGAAGAAGGTCGTGCAATATTAGCATTAGAAGAAGGCGATACACATCATGGTGGTTGTGGACACTGCCACTAAACCAAAAGTAGCAGAGAATGCCCGAAGTTTGCAACGGGTAGGAATCAGATATAAAGTGCCGCAGTGGCGGAAGATTGGAGAATAGAATGGACGTATTGAAAAGAGTACCGGTTCGTGAACAGGACGCAGTAGTTCGTTCAGCGAATTTTGATGAAGTATGTTTAGGATATAATGAAGAAGAAGCGATGGCAGAAGCTGCTCGTTGCTTAGGATGTAAAAATGCAATGTGTATGAAGGGATGTCCAGTATCAATTGATATCCCAGGATTCATTGGTCAGGTAAAAGAAGGTAATTTTGAAGAAGCATATCAAATTATCAGTAAATCATCAGCATTGCCTGCTGTTTGTGGTCGTGTATGTCCACAGGAGACACAGTGTGAAGGCAAATGTATCCGTGGTATCAAAGGTGAACCTGTTTCTATCGGTAAGTTAGAGCGTTTTGTAGCTGACTGGGCGAGAGAGCATAATATCAAGCCTGCAAAAGCGGAACAGATGAATGGACATAAGGTTGCTGTTATCGGTTCTGGTCCAGCTGGTCTTACATGTGCCGGTGATTTGGCAAAAATGGGTTATGATGTAACTATTTTTGAAGCATTACACGAAGCTGGTGGTGTATTAATTTATGGTATTCCGGAGTTCCGTCTTCCAAAGAGTGAAGTCGTAGCAGCAGAAGTAGAGAACGTAAAATCTTTAGGAGTTAAGATTGAGACAAACGTTGTTATCGGTAAGTCTGTAACAATTGATGAATTGATGGAAAAAGAAGGATTCGAAGCGGTATTCATCGGTTCCGGTGCAGGTCTTCCTAAGTTCATGGGAATTCCGGGTGAACAGGCTATGGGTGTATTCTCAGCAAATGAATTCTTAACCAGAAATAACTTGATGAAAGCTTTCTTAGAAAGTTATGACACACCAATCAAATGTGGTAAAAAAGTTATCGTAGTTGGTGGTGGTAATGTAGCGATGGATGCTGCTAGAACAGCAAAGAGACTTGGTGCAGAAGTACATATCGTATATCGTCGTAGTGAAGAAGAGCTTCCTGCACGAGTAGAAGAAGTACATCATGCAAAAGAAGAGGGCGTCATTTTTGATTTACTTCAGAATCCGGTTGAATTATTAGTAGATGAAGCTGGATGTGTAAAAGGTGCTAAGATTATTAAAATGGAACTTGGTGAGCCGGATGCATCAGGTAGAAGAAGACCTGTTGAGATTCCTGGTAGTGAATACGAAATAGAGGCAGATGTGGTGATTATGTCTCTTGGTACATCTCCGAATCCATTGATTTCTTCTACAACAAAAGGATTAGATATTAATAAACGCCAGTGTATCATAGCTGATGAAGCAAATGGTGCAACTTCAAAAGAAGGTGTATTTGCTGGTGGCGATGCAGTTACAGGTGCGGCAACTGTAATTCTTGCTATGGGAGCTGGAAAAGCTGCAGCAAATGGTATCCATGAATATTTGAGTAATAAATAATTCTTAATTAAAAAGTGAAAAAGTAGTATGTTTAAAAGAAGGTATTCATCAAGTCAGTTATGACTTGCGGAGTATCTTCTTTTGCGTTAAAAAATAGAGAAAAATTATAAAAAAAGAAAAAATATAACGCTAAAGAAATGACAGATTGGTAAAAATGTGTTATTATTAAGTAGTAATTATAATAATAAAAAGGTATAATAATAGGATTACGATAGCGTAGAATAACAGAAAAGAGAGAAGGATTTGTGATGAAGATATGAAAGATAATATATTAGAACAGCCGCAGGATGAGATGCTTAAGGCACTGAGAAAAGAGTTAAAATTTACAAGATTTTGTAGTCTGTTTGTGGCAACACTTTTGGTATTTGTAATTGTTGGAGGAATTTACATAGTTAACAAGATAACACCTGCATTAGATGCGGTAGAAAAGATGCAGCCTGCAATTGCAAAAATCGAACAGTTGGATATAGAAGTATTGAATGAGAAAATGGAACAGTTAGATATTGAAGGGTTAAATAAGATAGTAGAGGAGCTGGATGCTGCGGCATTATCAGAAGTATTGCGTAACATTAACGAAGCAATAGCTGCATTAGAGGAGATGAAAGACGGATTTAGTGATTTTTCGGATTCGATGACAGATTCTTTTAATGATTGGTTTAAAATTGGGGAAAAAAATAGGAATGGAGTATAAATAGGTATTTGCTATATTAAGGAAAGGAATTGGTGGGATGATAAAAAACATTATTTTGGATGTAGGAAGAGTGCTTGTAGCATGGCAGCCGAAGGAGACAATGCGGGAACTTGGTATTTCACAGGAAACGATAGCTGTATTGGCTGAGAAATTATTTGATTCCGGAGTGTGGAATGAAGCAGATAGAGGAGTATTAAGTGATGATGAATTTTTAGAACTGGCAATTCGGCAGGTACCTGAGTACGAGGCAGAAGTGCGTCTGTTTTGGAATAATATAGAGAAAGCAATCTGGCAGTTTCCATATGTAAAGCTGTGGATTCGAGCTATGAAAAAAGCAGGATATAAGGTATACATATTATCAAACTATGGTAATTGGTGTTATGAAAAAACAAAAGAAATTGCATTGAATTTTTTGGAAGAGGTGGATGGTGCTGTTTTCTCATACAAGGTGAAGCAGATCAAGCCGGATGCAGCGATTTTTCAGGCGATATGTGATAAATATTCCTTAAAAGCAGAGGAGTGTGTATTCTTAGATGATTTGCCGGCGAATATTGAAGGTGCAAAGAAGTTTGGAATGCAGGGAATTGTGTTTAAAGGATTACAAGATGCATTAGAGGAATTACAGAAATTAGATGTGAAAATTGCGTTATAAAAATTACGCTCCGTAGTCTTACACAAGTGAAGTGTCGATATGTATTCGTTACTTTGGTTGTGTAAGACTACGAAGCGTATTTTAATGTTGTTAATTTTTATAGCTGATTATTCTTCAGATGTATCATCTTTTTTTACGAGCTTATAGACAAAGGTAATTGCCCAGATAAGTACCGGAATGACAGCTGAGGCATAGATGGATGCCATAAGCATGCTCATGAAATTTTCATTTGCAGATAAAGCACAGATAATGGTAGCAATGTACATTCCGATTAAAATAATAATTCCGATGATGGCGAGTATTTGTCTTGTTTTTTTCATAATAATTGTAGTATCTCCATTTTCTTATTGTGGTGTAGGGTAGTTTGGTTCTGATAATAAGATTATGGTAGCGGATATTTTGAGATTGGTCAAGTAAAAGTGATTGCGTAAAGTGTAAACTTTTGCTATAATAAATTGGTATGTGAAGATAATCACAGATTTAGTTAAATAAAAAAGATACAAAACAGATATGAAATCGAGGGAAGAAATATGGCATTATTAGAAAAATGGCAGAAAATAGCTTATAATGAAAAGTTGGATCAGGGAGAACTTCAGAGATTCTGGCAGAGATACTTCCTTTTAGAGAAAGGTGTTTACGAACAGCTTTTAACAAATCCGGATGAAGTGGTAGAAGGAACTGTTAAGGAATTAGCAGACAAATATAATCTTGATATATTAGAGATGGCAGGTTTCTTAGATGGTATCAATGACAGTTTGGTTACACCAAATCCAATTGAGACTATGGAAGAAGATACCAAGGTTAGCCTTGCATTTGATAAGGCAAACTTATATAAGAACATGGTAGCTGCAAAAGCTGACTGGTTATATGAATTACCAATGTGGGAGAATATCTTTGACGAAGATACTCGAAAAGCATTATATTTAGAAGAGAAGAAGTCAGGTACAGTTATAGTTGGTAAAAAAGTTGGTCGTAATGAGCCATGTCCTTGTGGAAGCGGCAAGAAATACAAACATTGCTGTGGACGCTAATTAGTAATAATAAATACTTTACAGATTTTAAATTTAGGTTTAGAATCAATAAATATAGGCTATTACTTTAGAATAACAGTGGATATATGTTATTTGAGTGTGGAATATATGATTTAGAGATTAAATAGTTAACACGTTGACGAGACGAGTAAATTGTGGAAAGTATCAGAGAGAGATGCCGCAAATGTGAATACCTTTGTGTGCTGGGAGCATCTTTTCCGGAAGCAGTTGAAAACTACCTCTGAGTGGCCCCAATCCGGTCCGGTGATTCCGTTATCATCATATTAAGGTCTTTTTTCTTGAACCTTTTCAAATGAGCTATCAGATACTTGCTGTCGGATAGTGAAAGGAAATGATTCGGGAGTTGATTGCTGCTTTGTGAAGTGAATTTAAATGCAGGAATCAATTGTTGCGAGAAATGAAGTAGACAGCAACAAGACGAATCCGGGTGGAACCACGGTAACTATGTATATCGTCCCTAGTACTATGTAAATAGTGCTAGGGATTTTTGTTTTGATGGAGTAATGTGATGTCGAGAATGGAAGAAGTCGAACTTACAAATATGTGTATGATTTGCGATGGAAAAGGAAATGTACTTGTGCAGAATAAGAAGAACCATCCGACATGGCATGGTTGGAATTTTCCGGGCGGTCATGTTGAAAAAGGGGAATATGTAACACCATCTGTGATTCGTGAGATGCAGGAGGAAACTGGATTGCTTATAGAAAATCCAAGACTTTGCGGCATTAAAGAGTTTCATAAATCAAAAGATGGGAAAAGATATATTGTTTTTCTTTATATTGCAAATCAGTTTTCTGGGGAAGTTAAGTCATCAAGTGAGGGAGAGGTTTTTTGGTATCCGCTTTCAGAACTTCATTTATCAGATAAACTTATAGATGGTTTTGGAGAGATGTTATCTGTTTTTACCAACGATGAGATTAGTGAAGTTTTTTATGAGAGATGTGGAGAAGAGTTAAATACTATATATTATTAAAATGAATGAAATAATTGTAAGGATGAAGCAATTATTTATTGAAAAAGGAAAAGGAAGGTAAGATTATGAAGATTACATTAAAAGATGGCTCAGTAAAAGAGTACAGTGAAGCAAAATCAGTCTTTGATATCGCACTTGATATCAGTGAAGGTCTTGCAAGAATGGCAGCAGCCGGTGAAGTGAATGGCGAAATCGTAGATTTAAGAACTATTGTAGATGCTGACTGCGAATTAAATATCATAACAGTAAATGATGCAGAAGGTTTAAGAGTATTACGTCATACAGCATCACATGTTTTGGCAGAAGCAGTTAAGAATTTATTCCCAAATGCAAAAATTACAATTGGACCTGCTATCGATGAAGGATTCTACTATGACTTTGATGTAGAGGCACCATTCTCAAGAGAAGATTTAGATAATATCGAAGCAGAGATGAAGAAAATCATCAAAGCTGGTAATAAAATTGAGCGCTTCACACTTCCTAGAGAAGAAGCGATTAAATTTATGGAAGAAAAAGGTGAACCATTCAAAGTAGAGTTGATTCAGGATTTGCCGGAAGGTTCAGAGATTTCATTCTACAGCCAGGGAGATTTCGTAGATCTTTGTGCAGGACCACACTTAATGAGTACAAAAGGTGTAAAAGCATATAAATTAACATCTTCTTCTATGGCTTACTGGAGAGGTAACTCTGAAAAAGCTCGTTTACAGAGAATTTATGGTACTGCTTACAATAAAAAAGAAGATTTAGCAGCTCATTTAGAGCGTATGGAAGATGCAAAACGTCGTGATCATAACCGTTTAGGACGTGAAATGGAATTATTCACAACTGTTGACGTTATTGGACAGGGACTTCCACTTTTCACACCAAAGGGAACAAAGATGATTATGAAACTCCAGAGATGGATTGAAGACATCGAGGAGAACGAGTGGGGCTATGTTCGTACAAGAACACCACTTATGGCAAAATCTGATCTTTACAAGATTTCAGGACACTGGGATCACTACAAAGATGGTATGTTCGTAATGGGTGACGAAGAAGTTGACAAAGAAGTATTCGCACTTCGTCCGATGACATGTCCATTCCAGTATTTTGTATACAAAAACTCACAGAAGTCATACCGTGATTTGCCATATAGAATGGGCGAAACTTCTACACTTTTCCGTGCAGAAGATTCGGGTGAAATGCATGGACTTACACGTGTACGTCAGTTCACAATTTCAGAAGGTCATAACGTAATTCGTCCGGATCAGGCGGAAGAAGAATTAAAGAACTGTCTTGACCTTGCATACCATGTATTGACAACATTAGGTCTTCAGGATGATGTAACATTCCGTTTATCAAAATGGGATCCAGAAAATAAGACAAAATACCTTGGTGACGAAGCATATTGGAATTCAACACAGGATGCTCTCCGTAAAGTTATGGTAGAAAAAGGTGTAGTATTTACAGAGGCAGATGGTGAAGCTGCATTCTATGGTCCTAAGATTGATATCCAGGCTAAGAACGTATACGGTAAAGAAGATACAATGATTACAATTCAGTTAGACTGTGCAATCGCAGAGAACTTCGATATGTACTATATTGACCAGAATGGTGACAAGGTTCGTCCTTACATCATTCACAGAACTTCTTTGGGATGCTACGAAAGAACACTTGCATGGTTAATCGAAAAATACGCTGGCAAGTTCCCGACATGGTTATGCCCAGAACAGGTACGTGTGCTTCCAATTTCTGATAAATATGAAGAATATGCAAATGAAGTATTAAAAGAGTTGAAAGCAAATGGTATTGATGCAACCGTAGATAACCGTTCTGAAAAGATTGGATTTAAGATTCGTGAAGCAAGACTTGATAAACTTCCATATATGCTTGTTGTTGGTCAGCAGGAAGAAGCAGATCGCACAGTATCTGTAAGAAGCCGTTATGCAGGTAATGAAGGAACAAAAGCGTTAGATGACTTTATTAACGATATCTGTAAGGAGATTCGTACAAAAGAAATCCGCGTTGAGTTACCGGAAGAAGAAAAAAACAAATAGTATATAGTTTTTTATAGAGATATTGAAACAGAAGAACGCGACTGTATAAGGAGTTTCTTTGTGCTAAGAATGCAAAAGAAACATCTTATACAGTCGTGTTTTTTTGTTTATATTTATGCTTTAGATAAAGATAAGTAAAAATCGAAATTTGTTAATAAAATCCATAGATGACATGATTTACTAGTTGATGATAAGAGAAGTATAAGTGTCGTTTATTTTAATATTGTATAAAAAAAATAAATAAGAGAATACTAGTTTTGTAGTAAATAAATTTGTGTTTTAGTAGGAAGCTTTCAGCTTCATGTTAGCTGAAGGTGGAAACGGAAAGGAAGAAATGATGGAAAAAACATATTTGGACTGTTATGTGACAAGCTGCGTGTATAATGCAAATAATTGTTGTGGAAAAGGAGATATCGTGGTAAATGGTAAGGACGCTAAAGTGAACCGCGAAACAGCCTGCGACAGTTTTAAGGAAAGAAAAAGTGATTCTTTTAAAAATTCAGCCAATAGTTTAACAAAGGATATTGCTATCGTTTGTGAGGCTACAAACTGTCGTTTCAATGAAAACAAAAACTGTAAAGCTGAGCATATCAGTATTGCAGGTGGTAATGCATCTACAAGTACAGAGACAGAATGTGCAAGTTTTGATGCCAGATAAAACGGATGGGATTTCCACAGTGGTGATTGAAAAAACGGAAAATAAAAAATAGTGAAAACTAATAAAAAAGTGCCGAGAATATGATGCAATTTTTAATTTTGCAAATAGTTTAGGCACTTTTTTATTGCATATTCGAAAAAAAACATTGCTTTTTCATCTTTGGTGGAGTAATATGGATGTAAAAGTGGTAGAAAGTGGTGGAAGTTGGAACAAAGTGGTGGATAAGTTCATAACTTTGTGGATAAAGTTGCCAATTTAAAGGCAGGTGATTGTGTCAGATGTTTATGGGAGAATACAACCATACAGTGGATACGAAGGGCAGACTGATAGTTCCGTCGAAATTCAGAGACCAGCTTGGTGATGAATTTGTTGTGACAAAGGGACTGGATGGATGCTTATTTGTGTATACATTAGACGAATGGCACAAAATTGAAGAAAAATTCCGCGATATTACTGCCACATCAAAAGATGCAAGAAAATTCGCACGTTTCTTCTTTTCAGGTGCGGCAACTTGCGAAGTGGACAAGCAGGGGCGTATTTTATTGCCACCGGTTTTGCGAGAATATGCAGATTTACAGAAAGATGTAGTTCTAGCGGGAGTATTAAGCCGTGTGGAGATTTGGTCTAAGGACAGATGGCTCGAAAATACATATGAAGAAGATGAGATGGATGACATCGCTGAACATATGGCTGAACTCGGTTTTAGTATCTAGCATCTGTTTGGATAAGTAGTCTATGATGAAACAACATGCGATAGTGATTTTAACAGGTTAGATAGGAGAATTAGGAAATGGAATTCAATCATTATTCTGTACTTTTGAAAGAGACAATTGAAAATTTAGATATCAAACCTGATGGAATCTATGTGGATGGTACGCTAGGAGGAGGCGGACATGCTTATCATGTTGCGAGTCGGCTGAGTGAAAATGGCAGACTTATTGGTATTGACCAGGATAAGGATGCAATTGCAGCAGCAGGAGCAAGGCTTGCAGAGTTCGGGGATAAGATAACGATTATTCGCAGTAATTACTCTAATATGAAGGAGGAATTGCATCGGATTGGAATTGATAAAGTAGATGGTATTGTGCTTGATTTGGGAGTGTCTTCGTTTCAGTTGGATACTCCGGAACGAGGCTTTACTTATCGTGAGCCGGATGCACCACTTGATATGCGAATGGACGATAGACAAAGCTTAACCGCACGGGATATTGTAAATGATTATAGTGAGATGGAGTTGTTCCGTATTATCCGTGACTTTGGAGAAGATAAATTCGCAAAGAATATTGCAAAGCACATTGTTGCAGCACGTGTGAAAAAGCCAATTGAGACAGCAGGAGAGCTGACAGATATTATTAGAGCAGCGATTCCAATGAAAGTACAGGTAACAGGAGGACATCCTGCTAAGAGAACTTTTCAGGCAATTCGCATTGAGCTGAATAAAGAATTAGAAGTATTACAGAACAATTTAGACGATATGATTGAACTTTTAAATCCGGGTGGTCGTATTTGTATTATTACGTTTCATTCCCTAGAGGATCGTATCGTTAAAACAATTTTTAAGAAAAACGAGAATCCATGTACTTGCCCAAGGGAATTCCCAGTATGTGTATGTGGGAAAAAATCAAAGGGTAGTGTGATTGGCAGAAAGCCGATTTTGCCATCGGAAGAAGAACTGGAAGCAAATTCCCGTTCAAAGAGTGCCAAATTAAGAGTATTCGAACGGGCATAGATTGTTTTAATCATGTGAATAAAAATGGATTTGAGTACCATAATGAAATGAATTCTTATGGGTAAGGAGTAAGTAGTGAAAAGGAAATTAGAAAAGACCATGTATTATACAGAAGGAAATGCAGCTCGTCAGATGCAGGCAATGCCGGCATCTGTGCCGGATTACCGTGAAGAACGGAGAAGAAGAGAAGAAGAAGAGCGAGAAGCCGAACTTAGAAGAAAAAAGAGAATTGCCAGAAAAAACCAGGAAAAAGCGTTACGTACCAGCAGAAAGTATGTTATGTTTTTGAGTATGGGTGCAATTATTTTTGCCGGATTTGCAGGTGCCTATATTAAGATTCAGTCTGATATTACAGCAAGAATGAGAAATATTTCCAGATTAGAAAGTCAGATATCTGATTTGAGGGCAGAAAATGATGAGGCGTATAAACGTATTAGTACAGCGGTTGATTTAGAGGCGATTAAGAATAGTGCAATCAATGAACTGGGAATGTTTTATGCGACATCTGACCAGATTGTGTATTATACTGTAGAAAAAGATGATTATATGAATCAGTACATAGAGATACCGAAAGAGTAACGAGGAGGTCCTATGGCTAATAAGCAGAGAAAAAAATCACTTTTTGGCCGATTTTTCAGTGCACCAAAATTGGGAAAACGGTTCCAGAAACGAATGCAGAAAAAAGTGATTATTGCATTTTCGCTGGTGGCGTTATTTCTCATTGGTTTAAGCGGAAGATTGATGTACATTAGTTATACCAGCGGTGAAAAATATGAAAAGAAAGTTTTGTCTCAGCAGCAGTACGACAGTCAGACGATACCATATCAGCGAGGCGATATTGTGGACTCAAAAGGGACAGTTTTAGCAACCAGTATTGCAGTATATAATGTGATACTGGATTGTTCTATTTTAACCAGTGAAGAAGAGTACCTGGTTCCTACTGTAGAAGCTTTGGTTCAGTGTTTTCCTGAATATGTTACCAGTGAGCAGATATATACTTATGCTAGAGAACGAAAAGATAGTATGTATATTGTCTTAGCAAAAAGACTTCCCTATGACACTATCCAACAGTTTATTGAAATTCAAGAAGCAGTAGATGAGAAGGGGAAAAAAATTAATCCAAATGTAAAGGGTGTTTGGTTTGAGAAAGAATATCAGAGACAGTATCCGTATGGTACATTGGCAAGTTCTGTGGTAGGTTTTACTGCGGCAGGAAATGTAGGTGTCAATGGTTTAGAAAGTTATTATAACAGCACATTAAATGGAGTGGATGGTCGTGAATACGGATATTTGAATTCCGACAGTGATTTTGAAAAGACGATTAAAGAAGCTGTGGATGGAAATACGCTGGTAACGACATTAGATGCTACGATTCAGACTGCGGTGGAAAAGAAAATCGCCGAGTTTAACGAGGTATACCGTAATAATTATCGTCAGGGTGAAGAGGGTGCAGAGCACATTGCAGTAATTGTAATGGATCCAAATAATGGAGATATTTTAGCAATGGCGAATTATCCGAACTACGATCTGAATAATCCTCGTGATTTGAGTCTTTATTATTCAGAGAGCGAATTGGAAGCAATGGATGAAGAAACCAAGCTTGAAAAGTTAAATGAACTTTGGCAGAATTTCTGCGTATACTATACTTATGAACCAGGGTCTACTGCGAAAGCTTTTACGATAGCAACAGGTTTGGAAACAGGAACGGTATTTCCTGGAGATGTATATGAATGCGATGGTTATGAGATGATCGGAGGATATTCAAAACCGATTAAGTGTGTGAATAGAGGCGGACATGGACCACAAACGTTAAAAGACGCATTGATGAATTCCTGTAACGATGCCTTGATGCAGATGGCATCACGTATCGGTGTAACGAATTTTACAACCTATCAGCAGATATTTGGATTTGGACAGAAGACGAATATTGATTTGCCGGGCGAGGCAAGAACCGATTCATTGTTATATACCGTTGATAGCATGAAGAAGATTGACTTAGCGACCAATTCATTTGGACAGAATTTTAACTGTACGATGATTCAGATGGCAAGTTCTTTTTCTTCATTGATTAATGGAGGGCATCTGTATCAGCCGCGCATGGTAAAAGCAATTACAGATGAAAACGGTAGTATGATAAAAGAACTTACCCCGACTCTGTTAAGAGAAACTGTTTCGAAAGAAACGAGTGAGCTGATAAAGAGTTATCTGTATGAAACGGTAAGTGACGGAACTGGTAAAACTGCAAAAGTAGATGGTTATTCTTTAGGCGGAAAGACCGGTACTGCAGAAAAAATTCCACGTGATGATACCAGTTATTTGGTTTCTTTTATTGGATTTGCACCGGTGGAAAATCCAGAACTTGTCATTTACTGTATTATTGATGAACCAAATGTGGAAGACCAGCCGCATAGTACATTTGCACAGAATATAGTTAGAGAAATTTTGGAAGAAATTATGCCATATATGAATATCTATCCAGATGAGGAAACGACTGGTTTACATCTTGGATGGGATATTACAGGTACAGATACAGGTCAGCAGGCGACAACAGATATCGTACTTGAAAACATGATGAATGAAGCAGCAGGAGACATTCCAAATACGATGGATGATTTACCGGGTGCAGAAGAGAATCAGCAGGATAATCAGGAAAATGATGGCGTGAGTGAAGATGTGGCAGGCGTAAATTAATAAAATTAAATAACAAAACATAACCTCATGAAAGAATGAATAAGATTTTATAAAAACTTTTATGAGGTTTTTTGTGCAAAGAAACAAAACGCCAAACAGAAAAAAGATTACAATCATGTTTCTAGTGGTATTTTTAGCTATGATGTTTTTATCAGGGCGTTTGGTGTATCTTATGATTTTTTGCTCAGAGTATTATGGGCAAAAAGCAGAGGATTTACATGAACGTGAGCGTGACATAAAAGCTGCCAGAGGGAAAATTTTAGACCGAAATGGAATGGTGTTGGCTACTAACAGGTCTGTGTGTACCATATCGGTCATTCATAATCAGATTACGGAGCCGGAGGCAGTGATTGATATGTTGGTAGCAGAACTTGGAATTTCCGAAGAAACGGCTAAAAAAAGAGTAGAAAAAGTCAGTTCTATTGAACGAGTGAAAACGAATGTAAATAAGGAAGTGGGAGATAGAATCAGGGCATATGGTTTAGCTGGGGTGAAAGTAGATGAAGATTATAAGAGATATTATCCGTTTCATACGTTAGCGTCCACAGTCTTAGGGTTTACCGGAGCTGACAATCAGGGAATTGTAGGATTAGAAGTAGAGTATGATAGCTATTTACAAGGGATTAGCGGAAAAATTTTGACTTTGACAGATGCTAGGGGGATTGAGATTGAGAATGCTGGTGAGACAAGACTAGAACCGGTAAGTGGAAATGATTTGGTGATATCCTTAGATTATAATATCCAGATGTATTGTGAGCAGGTGGCAGAGCGGGCTTATATAAAAAAGTCCGCGGATCGTGTCTCTATTATTGTGATGAATCCACAAAATGGTGAATTACTGGCAATGGTGAATTATCCTGAATACAATTTGAATGATCCTTTTACATTGAATTTATCAGAAGAAGAGATTGGGGTATTGTCTGATGCAGAAAAACAGAATGCCTTAAATCAAATGTGGAGAAATCCTTGTGTCAGCGATACATATGAACCGGGATCTACTTTTAAAATCATTACATCCGCTGCGGCGTTAGAAGAAAATGTGGTAAGTCTTTCTGATAATTTTTACTGTCCGGGATATAAGATAGTAGAAGACAGAAGAATACGTTGTTCGAAGACAACAGGACACGGGTCACAGGATTTTTCTCTTGGATTATGCAATTCTTGTAATCCTGTTTTTATGACATTAGGAGAGCGTTTGGGAAGTGCAAATTTCTACAAATATTTCAGGCAGTTTGGTTTATTGTCAAAGACAAATATAGATCTTCCGGGCGAAGCAGCTACAATTATGCACGCAGAGAAAAATATTGGTCCGGTAGAACTAGCGACTATTTCTTTTGGGCAGTCTTTTCAGATAACACCAATTCAATTATGTACTACGGTATCAGCGATTCTTAATGGAGGGAATCGGGTAATTCCTCATTTTGGTATTCGGGTGCAAACGTCGGAAGGTAAGTTGGTAGAAACATTAGAGTATCCAGTGGCAACAGATATCTGTAGTGACAAAACCAGTGAGACAATGTGTACTCTATTGGAGAAAGTTGTTTCAGAAGGAACGGGTAAAAATGCAAAAGTGGATGGATTTGCAATCGGTGGAAAAACGGCTACGTCACAGACACTGCCAAGAAGCCTAAAACGTTATATATCATCTTTTTTAGGGTTTGCTCCGGCAGAACATCCAGAGGTATTGGTATTAGTAATTATTAATGACCCGCAGGGTGTATATTACGGTGGAACAATAGCAGCTCCGCTGGCAAAAGAAATCTTTGAAAACATTTTGCCTTACCTTGATAAATGAGTGAAAATAACGTATACTAATACCAAGTATGTTCACCTTTTTTTGAGCTAATAATGCCAGAGAGGGTTTGTACATAAAACATATACAAAGGATAAAATAAAATATAAACCGCGGACAGAAATGTGACGGTTTTATTGAAAGGCAAGGGAAAGCATATGAATTATGAAGTAGTGATTCCAGTAATGATCGCATTTGCTATCAGTGCAGTTTTAGGACCAATTGTGATTCCATTTTTACGCAGATTAAAAGTTGGTCAGACAGAGAGAGCAGAATTAGAATCGCATTTAAAAAAGAATGGTACGCCTACTATGGGTGGGGTGATGATTTTAGCGAGTATCATTATTACCTCTTTGTTTTATATAATGGATTATCCTAAAATTATTCCAATTTTATTCATGACAGTAGGATTTGGCGTGATTGGATTTTTGGATGATTATTTAAAAGTAGTATTACGTCGTTCAGATGGATTGCTTCCATGGCAGAAGATGCTCTGCCAGTTGGTAGTGACAACAGTGTTTGCTGTGTACATGGTGCTTTATTCGGGAGTGTCGTTGACGATGTTGATTCCATTTACCGGCGGTTTGTATTTGAATCTTGGATGGTTGGCGATTCCGCTTTTATACGTAGCAGTTATTGGAACCGTTAATGGTGTGAATTTTACAGATGGTGTAGATGGTCTTGCATCTAGTGTGACTGTGATTGTGGCTACATTTTTCTCCGTAGTTGCAATTGGTACCGATGCAGGGATTGAGCCAATTACTTGTGCAGTAGCAGGTGCATTATTGGGATTTTTGTTATTTAATGTATATCCGGCAAGTGTGTTTATGGGAGATACAGGCTCACTTGCACTAGGCGGTTTTGTAATTTCAGCTGCATATATGATGCAGATGCCATTATTTATCATTATCGTAGGTTTGATATATCTGGTAGAAGTACTTTCTGTTATGATTCAGGTTACTTATTTCAAAAAGACCGGAGGAAAGCGAATTTTCCGTATGGCACCAATTCATCATCACTTTGAATTAGGTGGATGGTCTGAGACTAGAGTTGTGGCAGTATTTTCCATTGTAACAGCATTGCTTTGTATGCTGGCATTGCTCGCAATATAAGATGATGTGTAACTATTCAGAGCCAAGGTGGTTTTGCGAATGGTGCTCTGAATAGTTACGATAATGTTATTATCTTAATATCATGAAAGGTGAGGATAATTATGGATTTAACAGGAAAAAGAGTACTGGTGGTAGGATCCGGTATTAGTGGCGTGGCAGCTACAGAATTATTAAAAAAACAGCAAGTGGAAGTTGTTCTTTTTGATGGCAATAAGAACCTGGATATAGAAGCATTACAGCAGAAAGCTCCGGTTTTTTCAGATATGGAGATTATTCTTGGAGATTTAAGTGAAGAAGTTATGGATACACTTGGACTTGTGATTTTAAGTCCGGGCGTTCCAACAGATTTACCGATGGTAAATGCTCTTCGTGAGAAAGAGATACCAATTTGGGGAGAAATAGAGCTTGCATACTTTTTTGCAAAAGGAAAAATTGTAGCAATTACAGGAACAAATGGTAAGACGACTACAACTGCATTGACAGGCGAGATTATGGCTAATTATTTTGCTGACGTAAAAGTAGTTGGGAATATCGGTATTCCATATACATCGGTAGCTGCTGATACTACAGAAGAGACAGTTACTGTGGCAGAAATCAGTAGTTTTCAATTAGAGACTACACATGAATTTGCTCCGGCTGTGTCTGCAATTTTGAATATTACGCCGGATCACTTGGACCGTCATCATACGATGGAAGCATATATCGAGGCAAAAGAACGTGTGACGGCAAAACAAAAAGAGACAGATACCTGTGTATTGAACTACGAGGATGAGGTACTTCGTGAGTTTGGTAAACAGCTTCATACAAAGGTGCTATTCTTTAGCAGCCGACAGAAGTTAGAACATGGCTTGTATTTGGATGGTGAGCAGATTTTTTACGCAGATGAACATGGAACACAGTTAGTGATTCATGTGGATGAACTGAATATTTTGGGACTGCATAATTATGAGAATGTTATGGCGGCAGTTGGCATGGCACTTAGCATTGGTGTTCCAATGGATAAGATTGTAGAAGTATTAAAACGTTTCCAGGCTGTGGAACATAGAATTGAATATGTGACAGAGAAACGAGGTGTGAAGTTTTATAATGATTCGAAGGGAACGAATCCAGATGCTGCCATCAAGGGTATTTTGGCGATGAATCGTCCGACTTATCTGATTGGTGGTGGTTACGATAAAGCTTCTGAATATGATGAGTGGATTGAGAGTTTTGGAGGAAAAGTACGTAAATTAGTACTTATCGGACAGACTAGAGAAAAGATTGCAGAATGTGCGAGAAAACATGGTTTTAATGATATCGTTTTATGTGATTCGTTAGAGGATGCCATTGATGTCTGCTACGAAAATGCAAAAGATGGAGAGGCAGTTTTATTGTCACCTGCCTGTGCAAGCTGGGGAATGTTTAAGAACTATGAGCAGCGTGGAGATATTTTTAAGGAATATGTAAGAGGTTTAAGAGAGTAAGATGGCAGGAAAACAGAAAAAAAGTAAACCATTACGGTATTATGATTACAGTCTGTTATTTTTAATAATTTTCCTACTTTGTTTTGGATTGGTTATGCTTTATAGTACCAGTTCTTATTATGGATTTACGAGATTTGATGATTCGGCATATTATGTAAAAAAGCAGTTGTTTGCCACTAGCCTTGGTATTGTGGCAATGTTTGTGGTATCTATTATCCCGTATCAGTGGTGGATGAAGTGGGCCACGTTAGGTTACATAGCAGCTTTTGGACTTTGTGTTGCGGTTATTTTCGTGGGAAGAGAAGCCAAAGGACAGTCCAGGTGGCTTCAGATTGGTCCATTATCTTTTCAGCCTTCCGAATTGGCAAAACTTGCGATTATATTATTTATCGCAACAATAATTTATAAGACACCGAGGGGGCTTGGTAATTGGAAGAATCTGTTAAAGATAGGTGCTATGTCACTACCTGTGATTTTTCCTATTTTGTATAATAACTTAAGTACGGCTATTATCATTGCAGGTATTGTTGTATGTATGTTATTTGTAGCAAGCCCAAAGAGCAGATATTTCATATTGCTTGGAGCAGTAGGTATTATTGCAGTCGTATTGGTGGTGATGTTTGCAATAAGCGGTGGAGAAGGTGGTTATCGTCTGGAACGTGTACAAATCTGGTTGAATCCGGAGGCTCACGAGAAAGGATACCAGACTTTGCAGGGATTATATGCTATTGGCTCTGGGGGTCTGTTTGGAAAAGGTTTGGGCGAGAGTATGCAAAAGCTCGGCTTTATTCCAGAAGCCCAAAATGATATGATTTTTTCTGTTATTTGTGAAGAATTGGGATTATTTGGTGCAATTTGTGTTATCATCCTATTTATTCTAGTGATTTGGAGATTGATGATTATCGCAAACAATGCACAGGATTTATTTGGGTCAATGTTGGTAGTTGGTGTAATGTCTCACCTTTCTATTCAGGTGGTTTTAAATATTGCAGTAGTAACCAATACGATACCTAATACCGGTATTTCGTTACCGTTTATTAGTTATGGTGGTACTTCTATTTTGTTTTTGCTGGCAGAAATGGGATTGGCATTAAGTGTTGCCAGAGGAATTAAGTTAGAAAGTTAGTGAAGGGTAGTTGTTTTGATAAAAGAAGAGCGTAGGAAACGGAAGAGAAGAAAAGTACAATTGTATATTTTTCTAACGGTAACGCTATTGATAGCATTGGCTGTATATATCGTAGTAGAAGTTTTTACGGTAGAGCATGTGGTAGTAGAAGGAAATGAATGGTATGCTTCGAAACAAATCGAAGAAATGTTGTTGAACGATGAGTATTCATGGAATTCGCTGTATGTTACGTTGAAGTATCATTTTGTAGATATTGGAGAGGTACCATTTGTAGATGAGATGGAAGTATCATTAGACGATCCTCATACACTCCGTATAAAAGTATATGAAAAAGCGATTCTGGGATATTTGTACATTCCAATTTTAGGACAGAATGCTTATTTTGATAAAGATGGATTTGTATTAGAGACTTCTACGAATATTATACCAGATGTACCTAAAATAACGGGATTGAATTGTAGTGAGGTTGCATTATATGAAAAACTTCCATTAGAAGATGAAGGTGTTTTAAGGTTATTACTGAATCTGACCCAAACGTTAAAGAAGTACGATTTGGTGCCAAATGAGATTACTTTTGATAAGGAAGAAGGGGCTATTGTATACTATGGTGATATTCGCACAATCATAGGAGGTGAGGAGTATTTGTCTCAAAAAGTGATAAGGCTTTCAGAAATTTTGCTCGAATTATCAAATAGAGGATTGTCATCAGGGACGCTTCATTTGGAAAATTGGACAGAAGAAAGCAAGGATATCGTATTTGATATGGAAGAAAGAGACGAGAATCTATGAAAAAAATGAAAAAATAGTTGATTTGTTGCGAGAAAAATTATATTATAGTGTATGGATTGAAAATGCATATATTGTGTATTGACATAGAGTACCTACACAAAAACATGTGTTTTGGGTGTTTGGTAGGAAGAGTTTCGGGATGTGTTTGCATAAAACAGGGAGAGATGAGGAGGAACGGTCTTGTTAGAAATTAGAACAACAGAAGCAGATAATAGTGCAAAAATAATTGTTATCGGTGTCGGTGGTGCGGGTAACAATGCTGTTAATAGAATGATTGATGAACGTATCGGTGGTGTTGAGTTCGTAGGAGTGAATACGGACAAACAGGCACTTACATTATGTAAGGCACCGACTTTAATACAGATTGGCGAAAAGCTTACAAAAGGTCTTGGTGCAGGAGCACAACCAGAAGTTGGCGAAAAAGCAGCTGAAGAAAGTGTAGAAGAATTATCCGCAGCTATTAAAGGTGCTGACATGGTATTCGTTACTTGTGGTATGGGCGGCGGTACCGGTACAGGTGCAGCTCCGGTTGTAGCTAAGATTGCAAAAGAGCAGGGTATTTTAACAGTAGGTGTAGTTACAAAACCTTTCAAATTCGAAGCAAAACAGAGAATGACGAATGCGGTTTCAGGTATTGAACGTTTAAGAGATAATGTAGATACCTTAATTGTAATTCCAAATGATAAATTATTAGAAATCGTTGACAGAAGAACTACAATGCCGGATGCACTTAAGAAGGCAGACGAAGTACTTCAGCAGGCAGTTCAGGGTATCACAGACTTGATTAACTTACCTGCATTAATCAACTTAGATTTTGCAGACGTATCTACTGTTATGAAGGACAAGGGTATGGCTCATATCGGTATCGGTTCTGCTAAGGGTGATGATAAGGCTATTGAAGCTGTTAAATTAGCAGTTGCCAGCCCATTATTAGAGACAACTATCAATGGAGCAAGCCATGTTATTATCAATATTTCCGGTGATATTTCCCTTATGGATGCTAATGATGCTGCAAGCTACGTTCAGGATCTTGCAGGTGATGAAGCAAATATCATCTTTGGTGCGAAGTATGATGAGTCTATGACAGACGAAGCTACGATTACAGTTATTGCAACAGGTCTTGAAAGTGCACCAAGAACAGTAACAAGCAAGTTTATGCCAGATAGCATGAAATATAGCACACCAACTCCAAGTGTAAGACCGATGGGGGCTTCAACAATGACAAAGACAATGGGCGGTTATAATTCAGCTGCTTATACAGGTGCTACACAGACTACAGCACCTACAACAATACCAGGTATTCAGAAGCCGGCTCCAGTGGAAAGTTCTGTAACACCTGTGGATATTAAGATTCCAGATTTTTTAAAGAGTAGAAAATAGCCGCGATAGGCAGAGAAAAATAAAAAAGAAGTAGCCGGATGTTTGCTTGCAAAAACATCCGGCTACTTCTTTTTTGTTCTATAGGAAAGACCTTGATGCGTTAATTTGTGAAAATCTATGACTTTCCTATAGAATAAAAGCACTACGTGCAAACGATGCGCAGCTACGCGCGCGGAACAAAAGCTGTGCTATATCAATAAATGAGGTCGCGAGAGTGTGCGAAGCACACTTTTGTTATTCTATAGGAAAGACCTTGATGCGTTAATTTGTGAAAGTCTATGACTTTCCTATAGAATAAAAGCACTACGTGCAAACGATGCGCAGCTACGCGCGCGGAACAAAAGCTGTGCTATATCAGTAAATGAGGTCGCGAGA
>JAFYVJ010000065.1 GCA_017549185.1 Roseburia sp.
GCGACCTCATTTACTGATATAGCACAGCTTTTGTTCCGCGCGCGTAGCTGCGCATCGTTTGCACGTAGTGCTTTTATTCTATAGGAAAGTCATAGACTTTCACAAATTAACGCATCAAGGTCTTTCCTATAGAATAAAAAAATAGATGTTGTAAAAGCCTTAGGCCTCTACAACACCCACACATATATTTTTACAATAGCCAAATAACATTACATCACTCTATAGCCAGTAATCTCTTTGCATTATCGGCAAAAATTGCCTCTTTTTCCACTTGTGTAATCGGCAATTCATGGACCTTCGCAATAATCCTCGCAGGATCGCTCCATGGGGAATCCGTAGCAAAAAGAACCTTCTTTTTATCATGTTTCTCCCAAATTTTTAAAAACATCTCCTGCTCTATATAATCCAAAGTAACCGCTGTGTCAAAGTATACATCTGCATCTGCCAGATACTCATACACCTCTTCCCAACGCTTCCAACCACCAAAATGTGCTACCACTAATTTTTCTGGCTTAATGGTATCTATTACCTTTCGCATTCTATCCGGCGGACAATGTACCAAATCCTGGAAAGCATTATCCAGTCCCGCATGTGTTGTTATAATAAGCCCAAGCTCACTGGCATATTCGATAATATTCATAAAACGAATATCATCAATCATAACGTCCTGATAGTCTGGATGAAGCTTTATACCAGGCAATCCTAATTCTTTAATAAAACGCAGTTTACCCTTGTAATCTTCACAATCCGGATGAATCCCTCCAAAAGACAGTAATTTTCCTCCATATTGTTCGTTTACACTCTGGGCAAATAAATTCACACTCTCAAACTGGGAGGGTTTTGTCATCACAGGAAGTATAACAGACATATCCACACCTGTCTTTTCCATAGACTGCAATAATCCGGCTAATGTACCATCCGCCGCAGCTTTTATCCCAGATGCCATTTCCAATCCGGCAATCGTTTTGGATGCAATTGCATCAGGAAAAATATGCGTATGAAAATCTATTATCATTTCTCTACCTTTGCTACCGCTTACTTCGTAACAGTTACACACCTCTCCTAATTACTCAGTTCTGCTGCACGAATCAGTTCTACGCCAGTCTCTTCTAATACTGCTGCTGCCTTCTCTAAATCTGCCGGTTTGATTACGATAGAGGCATCATCATTACCGGTTGCAAGTGCATAGGTATATTCGATGTTAATACCTGCCTTGCAGATTTCAGAAAGAAGCACCTGAAGCTGTCCAACCTGATGAGATAATTTTACTGCTAATACTGGTGTAAGCATCGCAGAAAATCCTTCTGCCTTTAATGCATCTTTTCCCACTTTTGGATCTGATACAATCATACGTAACATTCCAAAGTCACTGGTATCTGCCAATGACAAGGAAATAATATTAATATTGTTCTGTTTTAAGGTATCTAATACCTTTTCTAGACGACCTTCTCTGTTCTCTAGAAACACTGATAACTGATTAATATACATAGCATTCCTCTTTCTGTGCTGCTTCTCGCCTTGCAGACTCATGCCACAGCACAAGCATAAGTCTGTCAAAATAATACCTATTCGTAATTACTCAGTACACTTTTCCTCTTACACTAATTTACGTTTATCAATTACATGAACTGCTTTGCCCATACTTCTCTCAATAGACTTTGGCTCTACCAGTTTTACTTTTACTGCCAAACCAATTGCCTGCTGAATCACATGTGCAATCTTCTTTGTAAGATTCTCAAGTTCACTAATCTTATCAGAAAAGAATTTTTCGTCTACTTCTACCTGAACTTCAAGACTATCTAAGTTATTCACACGATCTACCACTAACATATAATGTGGTGAAGTTTCGCCCATTTCTAATAATGCAGCTTCAATCTGTGATGGGAATACATTAACACCACGAATAATAAGCATGTCATCTGAACGTCCTTTGAATCTGCTGATACGAGGAGTCGTTCTTCCACATTCGCATTTCTCGTAACTAATACTTGTAAGGTCTCTTGTTCGATAGCGAAGCAATGGTAAACCTTCTTTGGTCAATGTTGTAAATACCAATTCTCCTGTTTCACCCTCTGGAACCTGTTCTAACGTCTCAGGATGAATGATTTCCGGATAGAAATGATCTTCGTATACATGTAAACCTTTATGATAGATACAGTCACAAGCCACACCCGGTCCCATAACTTCTGACAATCCATAAATATCAAATGCATTGATATGAAGTTTTTCTTCAATCTGTTTACGCATCTGTTCTGTCCATGGCTCTGCACCACAGATAGCTGCTTTTAATTTTATTTTGTCTAAATCGCCATCTGCTTCTAATGTCTCTGCAATATGTAGCAGATAAGAAGGGGTACATGCAATCGCTGTTGCACCAAAATCCTTCATCATTGTAGTAAGTTTCTTCGTATTACCAGTTGACATTGGTACTACAGTAGCCCCAAGATGTTCCGCACCATAATGTGCGCCTAAACCACCTGTAAACAAACCATATCCATATGCAATCTGAATCACATCATCACGATTTAAGCCGGCCTGTGCAAAAGCTCTAGCTACACATTCAGACCAGATTTCAATATCTCTTTTGGTATAACCAACTACTGTCGCTTTACCTGTTGTTCCACTAGATGCATGCACACGCACAATCTGAGACTGTGGCACTGCAAAAAGTCCAAATGGATAGGTATCACGCAAGTCACTTTTGGTTGTAAATGGGAGTTTTGTAATATCTTCGATTACTTTGATATCTCCCGGTTCAACACCCATATACTGCATTTTTTTGCGATAAAATTCTACATTATGATAGACACGGTCAACTAACTTAACTAAACGCTTACTCTGCAGGTTATGCATTTCATCGCGGCTCATACATTCCTTTGCTTCATTCCAAATCATGACACTATTCCCCCTCAAATCCAAGTAAGAATGCTTTCTTATTAATCTCTACTGTCTTCGGTGGAACAGTCTTTTCAATCACATTAAGCCATGCTTCTTTTGAAAAATCCATATGACGTGCTGCCACGCCCAAAACGATGATATTAAACACTTTAGAATTGCCTAATTTTAAGGCTTCCTCCATAGCATTTACTTTAAACACTTTATGTTCTTTTTCAAGATTCTCAATAATATTCTCCGGATATGTTGCTGCACCTGTTACTACTGTAATCGGGTCGATGCGATGCTCGTTTACTACAATCGCACCATCTTTTTTGAGAAAGTGAGCATAACGTAATGCTTCTAACATTTCGAAAGCAATCAATACATCTGCCTGACCTTCTTCTACGATAGGTTCTGCTACTTTTTCGCCATAGCGTACAAAAGTTACTACGCTACCACCACGCTGTGCCATACCATGTACTTCAGATAATTTTACATCATATCCTGCATCTACGGTGATACCACCTAAGATTCGGCTGGTGAGCAATGTACCCTGTCCACCAACACCTACAATCATAATATTCTTTGTATTATTTGCCATTTTTCCTCTTTTCTGCTGCCATAAGGCAGCGTATGAAATAATGGGAACTTTGTGCAACGCACAAATTCCGAATTGAAAATAACACTCATGTTATTTTCAATTTTATACCTCCACCTGTTCAATTGCGTCAAATTTGCAAAGTCCTTGGCAAAGACCACAGCCATTACACATTGTCTCATCGATAGAAACAGTTCCATCTGCGTTTTTCGTAATAGCTGGACAGCCTGGACGTAAGCAGGCACCACATTTTTTACATTTATCAGAAACCGGTCTGCAGGTTACTGTACTCTTCTGTTTTTTCAAAAGTACACAAGGTGCTTTTGTGATGATAACAGATACTTCTTCTTTTGCTACTTCTTCTTTTACGATTCGTTCTAATTCTGCTGTATCAAAAGCATTTACTTCTACTACATTCTTAATACCTAATGCTTTACAAAGTTCAAAGATATTAATTGCTGGTACTTCTTCTCCCATAAGGGTTTTACCGGTAGCCGCATGATCCTGATGTCCTGTCATACCTGTGGTAGAGTTATCTAAAATCATAACAGTACCTGTTCCCTGGTTATAAACCATGTTCATAAGAGAGTTGATACCGGTATGCATGAAAGTAGAATCACCGATCACAGCTACCCAGTTTTTGATATAATCTTTTCCTTTTGCTTTTTCCATACCATGTAACGAAGAAATACTTGCTCCCATACAGATAGTAGTATCTACCACGCTAAGCGGTGCAACTGCACCTAATGTATAACATCCAATATCGCCTGCTGCATGGATTTTCAACTTATTCAGTACAGAGAATACGCTTCTGTGTGGACAACCAGGACAAAGAATAGGTGGTCTTGCAGGTACCTGTGCTGCTGCATTCAACTCCAATTCTTCTTTTAATACTGCTTTGCGGAGCATATTCGCACTGTATTCGCCCTGTACGGTAAAGATTTCTTTACCGATACATTTAATGCCCCATGACTTAATCTGCTCTTCAAATACAGGCTCTAATTCTTCAAATATGTATAAGGTCTCTACTTTAGAGGCAAAATCTTCAATTAATTTTCTTGGAAGTGGATGTACCATACCAAGTTTTAAAACACTGGCTTCCGGACAGGCTTCTTTTACATACTGATATGCAATACCGCTAGTGATAAAACCAATCTTGGTATCATTCATCTCTACTTTATTAATAGGCATTGTGTAGCCATCTTCTGCCATATCTTTTAATCTCTGCTCTACATGCACATGACGTCCTTTGGCATTACCTGGCATCATAACGTATTTTGCAGGATTTCTTTCATATGTCGCATCGATTGGCTCACATCTTTCTTCTAATGTAACTGGTCCCTGTGAATGAGATAAACGGGTTGTAGTACGCACAATCACTGGTGTATCATATTTTTCAGATAAATCGAAAGCATATTTCATAAAATCTTTTGCTTCCTGTGAATCAGACGGCTCTAATACAGGCACCATCGCTGCTCTTGCCACACATCTGGTATCCTGCTCATTCTGAGAAGAATATAATCCTGGATCGTCTGCTGCTACTAAAACCAAACCACCATTTACACCAATATAAGAAACCGTATAAAGTGGGTCAGATGCAACGTTCACACCTACGTGTTTCATAGATGCCATTGCACGAACACCACTGATTGATGCACCAATTGCTACTTCCATAGCAACCTTTTCATTGGGTGACCATTCTGCATAGATTTCAGGATATTTTACAATATTTTCACTGATTTCTGTACTTGGTGTACCAGGATATGCAGCTGATACTTTTACTCCTGCTTCAAATGCTCCTCTGGCAATGGCCTCATTGCCGAGCATGATTTTTGTTTCGCTCATTGTTTCTAACCTCTCTCTTTTATCATTTATCCCATATTCTGATCTGCGATTAAGTGATTTGCACCATACATCTCACGTAACTTCGGTTTTTCAATTTTTCCGGTTGGATTCCGTGGAATCTCTGCAAAAATAACTTCACGCGGACGTTTATAACGAGGCATTCCAAGACAGAACTCATTCACTTCTTCTTTTGTCATCGTCACACCTTCTTTTAATTCGATGATTGCTGCTGCAATTTCACCTAAGCGATTATCCTTCAAACCGATAACTGCTACGTCATGTACCTTATCATTGGTACGGATAAAGTCTTCAATCTGCACCGGATATAAGTTCTCACCACCACTGATAATAACGTCTTTCTTACGGTCTACTAAGAAAATAAATCCTTCTTCGTCTTCCTGTGCCATATCACCTGTGAACAGCCAGCCATCTTCTAATACTTCTTTTGTTGCTGCCTCATCACGATAGTAACAAGTCATAACACCAGGTCCTTTTACTGCTAATTCACCAACTTCGCCTTTTGCTACCGTCTGACGATTCTCATCTACGATACGTACTTCCCAACCAAAACCTGGTTTACCAATCGCACCAACTTTATGAATATTCTCTACACCTAAATGTACACAACCAGGTCCGATAGATTCAGACAAACCATAGTTGGTATCATACTGATGATTCGGGAAGATGCTCTTCCATTTTTTAATCAAACTCTGTGGAACCGGCTGTGCTCCAATGTGCATCAGTCTCCACTGGTCTAAATCATAATCGTCTAAATTCACTTTGCCACTTTCAATTGCTTCTAAAATCTCCTGTGCCCACGGAACAAGGAGCCATACGATTGTACATTTTTCTTTCGATACTGCATCTAAGATGAATTCTGGTGCTGTACCTTTTAATAAAATCGCTTTACTGCCTGATAACAAACTTCCGAACCAATGCATTTTCGCACCTGTATGATAAAGCGGTGGAATACATAAAAATACATCATCTTTCTGCTGGTTATGATGATTCTGCTCTACACGACAGGCATGTACTAAGCTTCTATGTTTATGTAAAATTGCTTTTGGAAAACCTGTTGTACCAGATGAAAAATAAATTGCCGCATCATCATCATCGTAAATCGTCACTACCGGTGACTGACTAGAACAATTCGCTGATAATGAATTATAATCGTCTGCAAATCCCGGACAACCTTCTCCAACATAAATTAACAGTCTTCCTTTACTGATGCGGTCTGCTATCTCCTCTACTCGACCGATGAATGGATTGCTGAATACTAAAACATCTGCTTCTGCTAAATTCACACAATATTCAATCTCATCAGATGAATAACGGAAGTTAAGCGGCACTGCTAATGCACCTGTCTTTAAAATACCAAAATAAATCGGGAGCCACTCTAAACCGTTCATCATAAGAATCGCTACCTTATCGCCTTTTTTGATACCGCGCTGAATTAAGAGATTTGCAAAACGGTTTGCCTTCTCATTAAACACGCTCCAGGTAATCTCTCTGCGATAGCTGGTCTTTGGACTTGGCTCAATCAATTCATATTCTTTCCATGTAACCCTTCTATCCTCTTTAATCTCTGGGTTAATCTCCACCAGACAAATATCATTCGGATACTCTCTAGCATTTCTCTCTAAATAGTCTGTAATTATCATATCAATCCCTCGTACCTTCTCTGCAATACTTTAACACTTCAACGCTTTCATGCAATAAACTGATTATAGCAAATAAAATCTTACAGGTCAACATATATTATGATACTAAAAAAGTTGGCAAAATACCAACTTTTTCTTGAATTCTATTATATAAATATCTTATAGCTTCTATAATAATGTACTATCGTAGCAAGCTCTTATCTTGCTTTATTTCTTTGATAACTGTCTTGAAAAATACTGTGCTGCAACAGCGTATTCATAATCATTCTCTATATATAAAACGATAGGATTGCCCTCCTCATCTTCTTCGACCTCATAAAGCATATAGCTTTGAGAAAAATCTAATTCCTTTTCTCCTTTGAGCGGCAATAATGCAAAATATTTTTTATTATTAACTTCAAAGTAAGAATATACGCCACATTCTACCGTTGTTCCATCTTCAAAAGGAAGTTCTACAACAATGTCCTCTAAATTTTTTCCCATAAATTCCATAATATGTTCTCCTAAACTTTTTGTTCTAATTTCTTAACTTTCATATTTCTGCAATAAACAAATTGTCTCAACATGGCTCGATGTTCCCATTTTGATGTCTGCCTTAATTTATTGTATCGAAGTATAAGGGAATAAATCAAGGGTTTTTACTGTTAAAGGGAACATACCTTGTGTATTAGCTTACTCTTAATCAATAGTCCAATGTCCACTATAACCTCTTCCCACATAATGAACATTACCCATTTTCTTAATTTCACGTTCAACCGTTTTCTTGCTTACACCTGCTTTTACTGCGATCTGCTCTCTTGTTACCTTTTCATTCTTGCGTATTTCAGCAATAATTATTTCAGCAAGTGTTCTTTTTTTCTCTTGAACGACATCTTGAGCGACACCTTGGGCGACATTTTGAGCGACATCCTGATTTTTTGTCGCCTCTGACTCCACAAGATACTTTTTATTTTTAATCGTAGCATGCACCATAAACGCAACTGTCTTATACTCTGGCTCCGGAAGACCTGCTTCTTCCATCTCACGATACATACGATCTACACCTTCACCAAACTCTCGCACATATTCATACTCATGCAGAAGCTGTGCCATCTTCGGATTTCTTGAAAAATGTATCTCGCGCATATTGTTAAGACGCACAGTTCCCGGTAGTGTTCCCGGACTTTCAACAGTAATATGGTCATCAAACATCTTAATCTGAATATCTGTCCCTTTTATGCTATAATCACGATGTGCAATAGCATTTACAATAATCTCTTTCCATGCAAATTCAGGATATTCCGGTTCTGTCACAAAACGAGCGTCTGGTCCAAGATAAGTATGCTCTTTTATCTGTGTTCGCACATACTCAATAGTCTGCTCCACTAAATCAAGAATACGTCCTCCGAACATTTTGTCTTTAATAACGTTCATTTCGGCACCGACTTTTGCCTCAGTACCTTCATATCGTATAAAACGCACTCTTGACCTCGGGAAAAATCTCTGTGGGTCTTTTCCAAACATCATAATAGCAGCACCGCTCATTTCTTGGCGTCCTGCCACATTTACGATGTAATCCTTATTCTGTCGGATATACTCTTCCGGAGTCTTTCCGTAGCCAATCTTCTCACAATACTTTGCAACAAATTCCATATCAATATCATCCAAAGTACTACGATATACAGGCTCGTCCTCATAAAAACGAATTCCCTTTGAATACATCAGTTCCATACGTTCATCAAAGGTAAGTTTCTTTGACCTGTCGCCAACACGCAAGAACGCTTCATCTCTATGGTTTACATGCATGTCCGCACTTTGCGGAATCTTAATAAGCAAAATATGATTTGTATTACCATTCTTATCAATACAATCAACTGTTTCCTTTTCAATGAAAATAGACGGCTGACAAAAATCATATCCGGCACGAAGTATTTCATTAATATTCTTTGCATAATCATCTATTCCGGTAATCTCGCCATTATCCTCAATACCTACAGCTAAGAGTCCGCCGTCTGCATTTGCAAACGCAATCATCGGAGTAGCAATTGCTGTCGCTTCTATCTTTGCACTCTTACGGTCAAATGACTGCTTTTCTGTAGTCGTACACATTTCTTCAATTGTCATATCTGTAAGTTTCATCTGCTGCCTCCTTTCATTTCTCATAAAATGCTCTGTTTACACATTCAAATTATTCCTGCTAACACAACTACTTATCCGTTTTCGTACACCATCCATTTCTATTTTTTGTTTCTTTGCTAGATGCATACTTTCCTGATATTCCAAATTTTGCAATTGCTGCGTTAACAATATTTCTAATTGCAATTTTTTCACCAATCACCCAAAGACGTCCGCCCTGATCTCTATTATCAACAACCTCAAGACCATTACTTTCAAAGAATTTTCTCACTTCACTATCTGAATAATCCTTTTCGCTTATCACTTTCTCGTCTTTCGATTTCGAGCCATCTGTACTTGTCTGACTAGCCTCATTTTTTATTCCGTCAGTTTGAGTACTGCTTTCTTCTTTACGGTATGACTCTTCTTTCTCGATTTTTTTCGGTTTCTTTTCATATCCGGCAATATCAATCACATCTGAATAGATATATAAATCATCTAACGCACGAGTAAATGCAATATATTTTTCATTTCTACTCATACGTCCAGATAGCACTATTACAGAACTAAACTCCAGTCCCTTGGCCTCCTCTATACAAATGATATTCCACCTTGTATGATGAATACTAAATTCCTCATCTGTCATATTATGGAATTTTTGTTCATATGCCGAAAACTTGTCAAGAAGATATCTAGCTTCCGCATCATTACTTACCAAAATCGCAGCCAGACCAGCTCTCTGTGTATCTAATAATTGTGTAATCATCTCTGACTCAAATTCAGATACAGTTTTCAATTCATGAACACCTTTGCCCAGCGTATTAATTGGCTTCATTTCCATTCCAAATACACGATTGCAGTATTCCGTAACCTGCGATGCATTTCGGTAATTTTCCTGCATCTCATAATAATCATAATCACATATTTCAGAAAACTCTTCCCAACTATCTACACCCTTAGTTCCTTCTATGTGCTGATGAATATCACCAAACATATTAAAAATGACCTTAGTTCCATTAATATTTTTAAGCAGTCGTATTTCTTCAGGTGAAATCCCCTGCGCTTCATCTATCGCAAGCAAAGACTCTCTTGAGCCAGGAGCCCCCTGGTAACAATAAATAGTCTGCAAGTAAAGGTATGGTGAACATTTAATTGCACGAATATTACCACTTTCCGCACGCTTAATACCAATTTTTTCCATAACAGTATCATAAGCCTGCTTAATTGCATTGTTGCTTGCAGCCGATAAATTCTCACGCTCTTTCCTAATTTTTGAATAATAATCAAAATCTAAGTATTTATCCGTTGTTCCTTGTAATATTGATATACATTTCTCTGCCTTATCTACATCGACCTTTATTTCATCTAAATAAGACGCATACTTATCTTCTATCTTGGAAAACTCCCAAGCAAGCATAAAAAATCCACCAATAAGCTGTCCTGTCTTATCAATTGCACTGTAGATATCATTTGCTGTATTCTGACTGAACTCATTCTTTATATTGCTAAATGGTTCTAATACAGTCTCTATTTTCTTATTTAACTCATTAAGTGTATCAAAATACTCTGTATCTGCTTCTACGGACGCAATTTCCATGCGTAATTGCTCGATTCTATTCTTCGCCGTTTCAATAATCTTCACACGATTCTGAACCGCAATTTCATTTTCTTCCAGATTAAGTTTTTCTAATTCCTTCTCTGCTTTTATAATATCTTCCTCAGATTTAGAAATTAGCTTTGTAATTTCTCGTATTACTTCATTCTTTCTATGGCGCAAAACTGCACTCAATGTATATAACGAATCCAATACGTTTCTAATGCCTTTGAAATACTTAACCACTACTTGATTATTCGCATTTAAAACATCCTGTATTTCAATTAAACGATTGCTAATTCTCTGTGCATGTGTATCGCTTATTCTCCTATCATTCCGCTTAATTGAAAGAACCGAATACGCTTTTTCTAAAGCAACTTCGTCTCTACCAATGCTATCATAAACGTTGCAAATATCAGCAATACATTCTTTCGAATAAACATATCTCTCATGCTCTGCATTGATTCTTGAACCATAGTTTATCTTTCCGTATTCTCCGGCCTTATGCCCCGGATATTTTGAAATACAATAATCATAGTATTGCTCTATTGTACCCATATTAACATCCGATATTTCTAATTGGTGGCGCATACTTTCCGCTAATTGTACGTACATTTGAGACGGAGTAATAACATAAATACTATTTCTGCTCAAATTATTAGGATTATCGTATAACAAAATTGGCAGTCTATGTAACATAATCATAGATTTACCAGAACCTGCACATCCCTGTACAACCATATCTCTACCGTACGGAGCCTGAATAATTTCTCCTTGCTTCTTTTGAATAGAGAAAACAATATTTTTAAATTCCGGTGTACTTCTACGCTCTAACAATTCCTGCAAAAATTCATCCGAAATAATCTTTGCCGCCGCATCCGGATCATAATCATCAGGATTGAATCGCTTAATCATTTCTTCCAAATACTCATCACTAAGAAATTTTTTCGATTTCATTAATTCTAATGTCTCTGCATCGAATAACCCCGGAAATAAATTTAATGCTTTAGCCACACGTGTAAAACGAAGCGTCACCTGATTTTTCACAAGCAATTTATAATCTGTATAATACTTTTCTCCATGTTTTCCTGTAACAACACCATTGTATTCAACAGAAGCATTATCCAATATATAATGACGACACAATGGCATTGTCCATGATGTTACGAAATGTTCACCTGCATATCCACATTCGTGTAGACCGATTTTTATCTCTTCAACACCACTTTCTTGAGAATTTTCATACTGCAACAATAATCTTGTATGATACAACTCATCTCTAGCTTGCAATAACTTCTTTCTATTTTCCTTTGTATCCGCCATTCCATTCTGTGCCAATACTTTTGCTAAGTATGCATCTGGGTTAATTGAAATATCCGCATTCTTTGCTTCATAAACATAGTTTTTCATTCTACGTTCTAATTTCTCTAAAACCCTATTCATTCGCCGAATCAGTTCATCCAATACGGCTTGTTCTTCTTTCTTTAATTCCTCCGGATTATCATTAAAATTCAATGCTTTTCCCCACCTTCTCTTACATCTCTAAAAACGCTTGAATAGACCTTGCTGTATGCGCACCTTCAAATCTTACACATGGAAAATATTCCGTATCCAATATTTCTCCTTCCGTAATAAAATCTGCTGCATACAAAGGCTGACCAAACCATATCGTCTTTTTATCGATAACAGTAATTGGATTCGTCACATATTCAAATGGTCGTATATATTCTTGTAAACCTTCTGGTAAATCTACATCTTCAGAAATTCGAATGCAAATTTCCAAACCATCTTCACGCTTTTTATTCAGCACAGAAACAAGTTCATGAATTGCCTCGTCATCATCGTCAATAACATCCGGCATATCTATATGTATCTTATTCTTTGCATCTGCTATATCTTGAATAAATCGTTTCCAGCTAGACTTTCTATCCCCCACATAAACCAACGGATTTTCTTCTTGCAACGGAACCAGCTCTTCCATAACATAATTATCTTTTACATCTTGATTTTCTTTTCGTATCTGGTTCATTGCCTTTGTAAAAATCAGTTTTTTCGATATATTTTTTCTTACTAAATAATCTACATTCGCAACTAAAACAAACTTTCCCTTTGCACGAGTAAGAGCAACATTAAATAATCTATTTGCTGTATCATTTTTTAACGATGTTAAAAGCATCCCCGGATAAGGCATTCTAAAGCAATCGACCGCATCATATACAATCACAGGTTTCTCCGAACCCTGAAACTGATGAACAGTTGCACAAGACACTTTATGCCACCTTTTATCATACTCTTGGATATCTCTTATCATAGCTAATACTAATCTGGATTGTGCGCTATACGGTGTAATAATTCCCACTTCATACTGTGCAATATTTTTTTCAGCTACACGTAAACACATTAGTGCCGACATAATATTAATTCGAGAGCCATCCTTTGTCTTTGTACAAACAGAATACATTCCACTTAGGTCTATCAATGACATTGCCGAATCCGGACATGGATGACACTTTGCTATTTCTTCTCTACTCTCCGCAATTCTTTCAGACGTTTTTAATTTGCCATGATACATATGCTCACTCACAAAATCTGCTATATCCTGATGCATACGATACTGTAAATCCAACATCACTAACCACTCATGTCCTTGGTCATTCTCGACAGCATCTGTAATACCTGTATATTCAAAAATATCGCGTGTCAATCGCTCTTCTGCATTATTCTGAACAATAGCCGGTAACTGTCGAAAATCTCCAAGACATACAAAATATTTCTTCGCAATACTTGCTGCAAATACTATCTGTGGTACATAGGCCATACTCGCCTCATCAAAAATCACCACATCAAATCTCTGATTATAAATAGCTTTGTCAACGGTTGCTTTCGATACCGTAGTTGCTACAAATGCAGAATTTTGAATCAGTACTTTTTCTTCTTCTAAAAGATATTCACGTATCTTATTAAGTTTTTTATTTATTTCCACCCTTTCCGGGTCTTTTCTCTTGAGTTTACGTTTTCTTTCTGTTAACTCATGATACTCTGTTGCCTTCTCCGGATTTCTATGTAGCACAAACTGATAAGATGTTAATGTCTTACTCTCTAACAATTCTTTTGTTCTAGGATATCCATATCGGATAATCTTTCCATCCGGTAAATCTGCCTTTTTAGCGACTCTAAGAAGTGCTCCGTCTACAGAAACATTACTATATGATAACATCAGAACTCGTCTTCCACTTTTTATATGTTCTAATGCAATATTAGCCAATGTTTCCGTTTTACCAGTTCCCGGTGGTCCCCAAATAAATGTGATTCCCTCTGATGTTGCTCTGTGAAATGCAAGGTTCTGTCCGCTCTTAATTCCTTGCCATTTCGTAATTTGTCTTCTACCATTACACGCAATTTGATAAGCCAAAGAATCCGTACTAGGTTCCATTTCTTCAAGTCGTTCCATCAACGCTTCTAATAATGCCCATTGCTCACATGTCATATCAACACTTTCAACAGAATCACCAATATATTCTACCGTTCTTATAAGAATAGAGAAATCCTCGCATGAAATAACATATCCAGGAACAATATTATCCAGAAACCAAAGTTTAACTGCTGTTCCATCTGGGAAATGCAAATCTGTATCTGTATCAAACGCATACAGATATTCTCCACTTTTAGTTGGGAGTTTCTCCCCATCTATAATCTTATACTTCTTTCCTCCAGTAGCTTTCAAATAAGTGATTTCATTATTAATTGCAAAATGAAAATCTCTCTTAAAATTGTCAAACGAAGCTCCAACACTTTCACCCTGAATTTCTTCCTGTAATTCCTCATCTTCCAATTCAAGCAAACCTGCAAACGCGGCCGGATAAGAATACTTGCTGATAGTTCCATAAAAATCCACTGCAATAATGCCATCTCGTATATATTCAATTGTACCTACTGCATGTGTATTGGTATTCATAACTCGCATACCAACAAGCATTTCTGTATCCATAACCTACCCATCCTAACTACAAAATTATGCAACTACATTAACCGCATTCTCTTTAATCTCATTAATCTTTTCCATCAATGCTGTTCTTGTTCTTGCATCAAACAACTTAACAAAACTGATTGGCTTATCAAATGGTGGTTTCATAAGTTCCTTAATATCTTCCATGTAACCATTTTGCTCTATATGATTAATAATCTTGTGTACAAACGCAATCTGTTTTTGATTCAGCGACGCATCATTAATAAAGGTCGAAAATGCTTCCATCGCAGCATTGTGGTCTAATTTCGCAATCTTGCGTACAAGTAAACCAAATGGTGTGTCTCCGTATTCTCGCTGATAATCTTCCTTGCTACCAAGTTCCTCTGTGAGAACACGCTCTAATTCTGCATAATCCCCCGCCGTCAACGGAATATTATGCGTAAGTTTATGTATTGCAATAGAATTGCCGTGTTCATTCACATATCGATTTACCTTTTTCTTGTAATCCTCAAAATCATATGCCGGATCCAATTTTTGTCCTTCTGTCATATCTAAAATAGGGTCTGCTAATTTAGTAATGATTGGCTTTCTTACCGGCCCATCATCAACCAAGAATTTCATCAAATCTCGAAGTTCTCTTCTTGTCTGTTCAAAAAGTAAGATATCATTAGCTGCCCAATATGAATCTGTATTAATCTCTTTGATAATTGGAAGTTTTACTTTAATCTGTGGAATTGTAATCTTTCTTTCAAAAGCTGCAGCAATATCACACAACTGCTTTTTCGCATGCTTAAATGCGGGCATTGCTTCAATATGTGCAATCATCATTCCATACATAAAATTATCAAAACGCTTAGCATATTCGTCTGCTTCATTCATATATACCAATGGAGCAACATGAGTAATAAGTTCCCCTTTGGCACCCTCGCTTATATATGTAAAATTCTCAATTTTACTATATCGTTCTACAAATTCGCGTTTCAGCTTTACAGAAACCAATTCTGTATTAAGCATACGAACCTGCTCATTACACTCTTCTACTAACTGCTTTCTCCAGTTCTGATAACTATCATCAGCAAATGCACTTTCTTGCATTGCGACTGCCAATCTGACTTTCTTTCCAAAAATGTTCTCTGAAAGAGATTTTGTATCACTTCCTTCAAAACCATTTGGTTTCTGACGGAAATACTCGAAATTGCCACAGTAATCGAAAATCATAAAATATTTCTTTCCTATATATTCTCCATTAATGCAGTCCACACAATTTAATTTAGGTGCTAATCTTGTTCCTCTACCAATCATCTGCCAGAATTTTGTCTTGGAACGAATCTTCTTGAAAAATACAAGATTGACACATTCCGGGACATCAATACCTGTATCCATCATGTCCACCGAAACAGCAATTCTAGGTTCTTTCTCTGGTTGTTTAAAATCATCTATAATAGTTTGTGCATATGTATCATCACAAATAATCCTCTGTGCAAATGTTCCTTTGTACTGAGGATATAATTTATTAAATCTTTCCAGGATAAATTCTGCGTGTTTTTTGTTTTGAGCAAAAATAATAGTCTTACCAATAAGGTCACCACCTTCAACCTTAATGCCACGTTCCATTAAATCCTGTAACACCACATCTACTGTGGTTTCATTAAAGACGAATTTATTCAATTCTGCTGACGGAATAAAATCCGGCATGTAGCCATCTTCCGCAAAATCGTCTTCATATCGTGCTTTGTCCTCTTCCGAAAGGTCATCATAAGTAATGCCCTCTTCCAAAAATTTCGTCTTTACCTCATAATTATAATATGGTACAAGCACATGATCCTCATTTACCGCAGTTTCATAGTCATACGCATATGTTGGAACACCATTCTCCATTTCAAAGAAATCATATGTATTTCTATCTACATCTGTTTTCGGTGTAGCAGTAAGCCCTACCAAATATGCATCAAAATATTCAAAAATCGTTCTATACTTCTTGAAAATAGATCTATGACTTTCATCCACAATAATTAAATCAAAATGTGTAGGTGTAAATAACGGTGTTCCTTCTTTTGTCTTACACTCATCGATTGCATTTAGCATTGTTGGATATGTTGAGAATACAATTCTTGCCGTTTTGTCATCCTTACTTGAACATAAATTACAAAGTGACATATCCGGAAGATAATTCTTAAAATCGTCCTTCGCCTGTTTTACAAGTGCAGTTCTATCTGCAAGGAACAATACATTTGTAACATATCCACCACGGCTCAATACATCTGTCAAACTTGATGCCGTTCTCGTCTTTCCAGTACCTGTTGCCATAACAAGCAGATTCGTACGAAATCCCTGCTCAATATGGTCACATACAGCTCGAATAGCTTCTTTTTGATAATATCTATCTGTAATCTTATCGTTAATAGAAATCTCATTTAATGGCTTTCTTTCTGTCCTACGATTCATAAGACGCTGCAAGTCATCCTTACTAAATACCTCACTTACTCGTCTTTGTGGACTTGTCTGGTCATCCCAAAAATATGTTTCAAATCCATTTGTTGTAAACATCATTGGTCTTCGACCAAATTTCTTCTGCAAACAGTCTGCATACAACAAAGCCTGCTTACGTCCAATATTAGGATCTTTGCTAGTGCGTTTTGCTTCTATTACCGCAAGTGGCAATCCATCTTTCCCAAACAGAACATAATCAACATACCCTTTTTGTCCAAGCACACCAGCCATTCCATCTACTTCATATTCTTCCCAAACATCTGCATCACTGCCTTCAAACTTCCAGCCTAATTGTTTCAAATCAACATCTATATATTTCTTCCTAGTCAAAAATTCAGAAATATCCTCTGCCTCAAAATTTCTACTCTGCTGATTTTCCTCCTTAGACGCAGTAAATTGCTCTGCCATCGCCGCAATCTGCTTACGAAGTTTTTCTATTTCTGCATCTTTCTCACCGAGCAAACTTTCTTGTTCTTTAATCTTTTTAGTATCAACAACTACTTTTTCTTTTGGAATATCTCCTTCTGAAAAATGACGCTCTTCATATTGCTTTCCATAGCAATAATCAACCCATTCAATAAACTCAAATAAACTACGCAATGCCATAAGCGCATCACTTGCGCTCACGCTACGTTCTGTATGAACTGCCAAATTTCCTAACTTCACAATAAACGGTAGTTTTCCCCATGTATTATAATCCACAGAAAAACGAAAGCTTGGCTCGTGTATTAACGATTGCAAATTGTCTTTGTATGGCATCTGCATAGAAGTATCTGCAGAGTATACCCATTTCACCGCTAACTCCAATGCCTTTCTGCTACCAACTGCTGCCATCGCCGGAGAAGTCGCATAAACTTTTTCTGCTTCTATCGCAGCATCTGCAAATAACACATATTCTTTTTGTCCTTTCAAAAACTCAAAATTTGCCATCTTGCGTTCCTCCTAACTACCCATCATGTAATTAAAACAATATATATATTCGTTGTTGCTATTTCCTTAAATTTTGATTTGTCGGTCTGTTTCTTAAATTCTACATATGCTTCTTGTCTTTCGTATGTAGCATTTGGAATTAAATAGTTCTCAATATCTTTTGTGCTTATATTAGGTTGTGAACATCCAATACTGCAAGTTTCAACATATCTTGTAAAATCATCTGTCATTAAACAACCATATATAAACTCAAGAAAAACTGATTTTTCTTTTTTTGCAACAATTCTACCCACTCTTTGATTTAAAAGGCAAGGCAAATCGCTCGGTTTAACAATACAAGCCTTTACATTTCCTAATGATTGGATCATCGGACGGGTTAGAGCAATAACAATATCGCCCTCATTTAACATAAATTTTGAATATTTTTCATCAAATCCTTCAGGCAAATAATTGGTTGTTTCCCAACTTACATTATCTAAATACACATTTCCTATCTGCAAAATTTTTATTGCACCATCATTAGAAATGTCACCACTTTTAAATGAATACCCACCTGTGACATTGCACATTTCTCTAATAGGAATTTTATTTTCCTCACTACCAAAGAGCTCGACAAATCGGGCTTTGATAAGATTATCTAAATTATTTAATTCCTGATTTCGATTACTAATAATGTTTTGAATTTTACCAAATAATTCAACAATTTTTTTTTGCTTTTCTAATTTAGGCATTGGTATCTCAATATCTCCGACATCTTTCAATGACAGATTCAACTGAGCCACGCCCTGTTTTTTTCTTTCAATCTGTTCTTTTACGATATTGGAAGTTAAAATCAACTTAATATATGGCAAATGAACATTTTCATCGTGTATTCTAATTATCGCCAAGGCTTGATTTGTATTGGCAGGTAACATTTCCTCCGTCACGATTGCTACACGTCCAATCGCCCCGGCAATAGAAAACAAAACATCTCCACACTCTAGTTGTGAACGTTTTAATTTATCATTACACTCCTCAGAAATATGTGTAACTTTGTCTGCAATAAAGCAGCCATTCTCATCAAAACATTCTATTTTCAAAAAATTTACACCTATATCCTGAAATTCGTATCCCAACGTGGTTGGTGTAGTACCTTTGGTAATTACTTTTGCAATATTAGCAATTTTTACCAGTGTATCACTCATCTTATCATCTCCACAAATCTAAATATTCTTATTGATTATCGAACGTTTGTTTGTTATAATATATTCAGGTGCTACCACACATTGACGTGTGTATGACATATCTCTATGTCTGGCGGTTCGCTTCTTGCGGAGAGTTCATAGCTCCGATTACATAGATTCATCCCTTTAGGGAAATCTTGGAAAGGAGACTATTATATATGCTTACCATAAGTGACCTTATTGCTGTAATTGCACTTTGTGCTACCTTTTATAGTCTTGGTTATCTGCATGGGCAGCATGATTCCAAGACGCAAAAATAACCGCCCTGTCCTGAGAAAACAAGCGGTTATTTTTTAATGACCTTATTATATCAGGCGAACCGTCTATCGGTAGCACCTTTTCTATAATTATATTACCACTACACTTTCTCTGTGTCAACTTTACCTATATTCATTTTTCTTTTACAAACAATGTCTACAAATCCGAAGTTGTATTACGCAATGAATTTCTGATGGGATGTTTTTACATTTGTTTGATTTACTATTGCATATTTCATTGTAGTGTCAATCTGTGAATGACCTAATAATTTTTGCACCTGCTCAATTGGCATCCCTTTGTCAATCGCTCTTGTAGCCATTGTTCGTCTAAATTTGTGTGGGTGAATTTTATCCATACTCAACAATCTACCTAATTTGCGCATACGGATTTCCACACCACTTATTTTCAACCTATCAAAAGGTGCATCCAATGTAACAAACAGTGCTGGATTATCATCTTTCCTGCTGCTTAAATATGATTGCAAATGAATTTTGGCCTTAGCATCAAAATATACCCTTCTTTCCTTATCACCCTTGCCAAACACGACGCATTCTCTCGCCTCAAAGTCTATATCTGAAATGTTCAAATTTACCAACTCTCCAACTCGAATTCCGGTTGAATACAATAAATCAATAATTGCCAAATCTCTTTGGCAATTACACTTATCACGCAATTGCTCAATAGCCTCATCTGAAATCGTTTCCTTAACCTGTTGTTTCGTTTTAATTTTATGAATTCTTCGCATAGGACTCTTTAGTAAATAGTCCTCTTCCTCTAACCACGAAAAGAAACTTGAAATATTACGTCTAACATTATCTACCGTTACTTTACTACAATCATTAATTTGCTGATATTCAACCAGATAATGCCTTATTTCCTCAGTAGTAATCTTTCGAATTGGCGTAGGAATGGTAAGTAATAATTTTTCTATGGTTGTCCTATAGTATTGAATTGTTCGTTCAGAGCACCCCTCAATTTGCTTCGCATCCAAAAAAAGCTGCAAATATTCTTGATTACTAATTTCTTTTCTTTCGGATTCATGCTCAGAAAATGTCTGTAATAATACCTCTTGCAACTTTTTCATTTGCGATACATTCAGATATTCCGCCATTTCATTGATGATTTTTACTACCTTTTCTTCCATGTTGGTACTCTCCTTTCAATTGTACCAACATCCTTCTCCAACTATCTTCAGTTTTCTTATCCAAAATATTTTTGCATCAAACTATCAAATAACAATTGTGCTTCATCCAAAGCTTTCTGCACAGCAACTTTTGATTTGTCGACTTGCGTAACAAAATCAGCAAAGTTATTTTGCTCAGTTATAGGAACCCTTAGAATCTGTATCTCTTGTAAGTTCTTTACTGATAATCCTGGTTGTGCTGCTCCTGTTTGATATCTTTTCAAATCAAGATTAATCAAAAGCTGATTCAACCAGATGCTATTCATCTCTACTATTGGTGTAACTAATAATGCATGTTCAGTATTTTTAAATTTACCCTTTGCATACTGAACATTTCCACTTAAGGCACCTTGTCTACCCACAAGGGAATACTCACCATCTTGGTTGTATTCAGCCACATAACCTCTAATTCCGTTTCCACCATAACACGGATAACTATGTGTTTTGTTAGGTTCATCTGAAATATCTGATGCAGCTGTAAAATCTCCTGCTTTTAATATTAGAACATTTTTTAAATCTTTTGTTTCAAGACATTTAGTATTAGTAATGGGATCACCAAACAGCTCGACAAATCGGGCTTTGATGAGTTCGTCCAGTTTCTTAATTTCCTGTTTTCTATGTTCAATTATTGATTGTACACATGAGATCACATGAACTATCTCTTCGTTCTTAACTTCATCATAAACACGTAAATCAAGAGTATCTATATGTTCATTTCTTATATTATTGATATTAGCACCTATAGCTACAGCAGAAATTTTACTTCGATACGTATTGCTCTGGAAATATTTTCCAAGATATCTTGCAAACTCCTCTTGAGGACGCACCACCTTACAAAAGGCGCCAAATGTACACTCTGTTTCAAAATCCACACTTGCTGCTTTTCCTACAAGTTGCTTACTACCACTCGAAGCACATACAAGAATGTCACCTCTTTTTAAATACTGTTCTTTTGACACCTTACTTTTATCAACATATACAACATCATCAAAATTAATTTTTCCATCATCTATATTATTGGCCCTAAGCAAAATCACAGATGAATCGTTTAGAGAATCATGCAAATCGTCTGGCTTATACGACACCCCTCGAACTTGATTTGCAACTTCTTGTATCTTTAATGTTTTCATCTCTTCATCCCTACAAATCCGAATTTATCATTGAATTTGCACTCCTTTCCCTACTTTACTGAAGCAGTTTTTCCAACTCATCCATCTCTCTTGCCACTTCTTTTTCAAGTTTTCTAAGTTCTGCAAGGATTTCCCAAGTTGACGGATATTTTACAGCAACATATTCCACTTTTTTATACTTATTAATGGATAAATCATAATCATTATCAATAATTTCCTGCTTAGGTACAAAAAAGCTCTGTTCTGTTCTTTCTCTTCCTGTTTCATTTTCCAAATCATGAAATCTCTTAATAATATCTGGAATATCGTTATCCTGGATTTCACTTCTCTTATCATCCAAACTATAGCCATCTGCTTTCATATCATAGAACCATACGTTATCAGTTCCACCTGCACCTGTCTTTGTAAATACAAGTACCGCTGTTGATACACCTGCATATGGTTTAAATACACCGGAAGGCATTGAAATAACGGCCTGCAAGTGATGATTTTCAATAATTTCTTTTCTAATGGATTTATGTGCATTACTACTACCGAATAATACTCCGTCTGGAACGATACATGCACATCTTCCACCCTTTTTCAATAAGCGTAGGAATAATGCCAAGAATAGTAATTCTGTTTTCTTTGTATTTGTAACTGCTTTCAGATTATCATGAATACTTTCTGCATCTACGGTTCCCTTAAATGGTGGATTTGCCAAACATACTGTATATTTTGCACTAGTATCATTCTGCTTAGAAACGCTATCCTTATAATCTACATCCGGATTACTAATAGAATGTAACATTAAGTTCATGGCAGAAATTCTAAGCATGGTTCTATCTGTATCAAAACCAGAGAACATCGTACTCGCATAGGAGTCCCACTGTTCATTTGTCATTGTGTCTTCATAATTTTTTCTGACATATTCTGCTGCAGACACAAGGAAACCTGCCGTACCACATGCCGGATCACAAATCAAATCATCTGGTGTTGGTGCAATTAACTCTACCATCATTTCTCTAATATGCTTTGGTGTTCTGAACTGTCCGTTACGTCCTGCGGTGGCTAATTTACCAAGCATATATTCATATAAATCACCCTGCATATCTCTATCTGAAATATCATGAGTGTATAAATCCTCTAATCCGGTTACAATTTTCTGTAATACCTGTGGAGTAGGTACAAGGAACATTGCATCTTCCATGTATCTCGAAAACGCAGTATCTGCGATATTTGCTTCATCAACGATTTCCGTATTTTCTACTAATTCACCTGCTTCATTAAAATCAGGTAATTTCCCATTCTTTATCTTCTTTACAGCTGGGAATACACGCTGAGAGATAACATCAAAAATTTCTCTTGGGTCTTTATCTTTGAATTTGCTCCAACGCATTGCCTGTCCCACTTCAGACAATGGGAAAATATTATCTACAGCTTCACCCATCATATTAGCAAATTCTTCATTCTCCAATTCCTTTTCATCCAAGGATCTTATAAACATCAAATATGTAAGCTGCTCAATTACTGTAATCGGATTCGTAATTCCTCCGGCAGCGATATCATCCCATATTTTATCTACTTTATTTTTTATAGCTCCTGTTATCATAAGATTCTCCTTCTATACGCATTCTTGCAATATTTTCACATTCATTATCGTTTAACGTAAGATATTTCTATATCATATCCTAGTGCCTCAAGCATTTGAACGAATGTTTTATTTACAATACCATCCTGTTTTTTGATAATACGATTCACATACGGACTGCTTGTTCCTATCTTTTCCGCAACCTGCGCTTGCGTCAATCCAGCCTCTATGCATTTTACTTTCACATCCACTTCAACGTTGTTTCGTACCATAACTCACCTCACCAAATCAGCGTTAATAAATTATACAAAATAGATAATTTATTATATCATGTTTGATGAAAATTTTCACTATCATTTTTAGCATAGATCTAAACACTTCAAGGCCGCAACTTTCATTGCGACCTCTCTACATCGTTCATTAAAAATCATAATCATCCGGGTCTAACCCAGCATCTTCTAATACTTCTCTCCGTTCATTCTCATCCATAAATGACAGTTCATCATAATCTAAGCCCGCCATTTCAAGTTCATCCAACAATTCGTCTTCATCCTCCGATGAATCTTCGGATTCGTTCATCATTTCATTAAACGCCATAAAATCCATAGTTCTCTCAAATGCATCCAACTCTCCATCGTGGTTCACATCAAATAATCCACCGAAAAATCCTTTGTCCATAATCACACCTCCGACATTCATTGTAATATATATATCAACAGCCATTCGCTGTAATATTAGAAAGGAAGCACAGCTGATTTATACATATTTCATCCTCCTACCGTGCTTGGTAGCTGATTTACAGCTGCAGATGCCTACTATTCAGAAGGAAATCATTTCATTCAACACCTGCTATTATGACAAACAAAAACAATCAAAACACTCTATGAAAGGGTACTGTTTTCCTGTACATCCAAATTTTCTCACACAACCTGTCCAATAAACTTCCCTCAAGCAACAAATCTTCCCCCGTTTTCCTCTTTTTTCACTTTTTACTCATCATTTTTATGTTTTTTCGATTCCACCCGCTCACATAATGTAATTATCTCTTCACGCTTTATGATTAAAGTTTTCCACTCTTCCGGAATACTGCCATATCCATAATGCAATGCCGCTAGCCCACCAGCAATTGCCCCTATAGTATCTGTATCCCCACCAAGGTTTACTGCCTTAAGAAGTCCATCTTTAAAACTTTCTGTTGTAATCAAAGACCAGACAGCAGCTTCCAAGCTATCTACTACATACCCCGTACTTTTTATTTTGTTCTCCGGAACTTTGGCAAATTCATCTAAATGAAACAATCTGCCGTAATGTGACATCTGCACAAGATTAGCAACATCATGATGATAAAACCTTATTGCATCATCCACCCCTTTTTGCAATTCGGAAATAAGTTCCCCATCTTCATCCAATATTGCTTTAACCATAAAATAATAAAATCCACACGCCATTTTCGAACGAAGATGCGCATGCGTTAACGCTGATACTTCATGAATAAGTACAAGACCTTCATCTTCTGTAATAGTCCCATTTTTTACATTTTCATATACATATAAGCATACTGGCATAATTCTCATCAGCGATCCGTTCCCGTTGGAATACTCCCCTGTGCAACCACATTCTTTATAGCTATATGGATTGCCATATCTACAAATTGCTTCCTCACAAGTTGATCCTATATCAAAAGCAAACCCATGTGGTGTATATGCTCCATTTTCATACCAGTCTACAAATCTTTTCATGATATCATCACTATCAATCTTTCCTAACGCTTGTATACTATCCAATGCCGCAAGCGTCAAACTGCTATCATCCGACCAAATCCCTGGTGGCATATTATAAGTTCCATAGCCTTCCATTCCTGCAACAGGAGTCTTCTTTACTTCATTACGCTCCATAAACTGAACGGGCATTCCCAATGCATCTCCAATAACCACACCCATAATTCCATCTATCCAAATATTCTTCATATGCACACCTATTTCTTTCTTCTGCTATAATCTTCACGGATTTCTTCGTCCCAACCTTCTAATGCCACTTCAACGCAACAAGCATCACATTCTCTTACCACACTAACCGCTTTACTTAGTGCCTTATAATTAACTTCTGTTCCTTCCCTATCACTATGATAATTAACTGCTCTGTTTGCCTTAATCCCAAAACGGCTTGCCTCTGCTACTGCATCAATATTTGCTCCAAGAAACAAAAATTCCCATCCAAACTTTTCTTTCTGACGTTCTACCATATGCTTTACTTTCTCATAAGAATAATGCTTGCTGGAATTCTCCTGACCATCCGTTGTAATAATAAATAACGTTTTTTCCGGTCTATCTTCTTCTCTGGCATATCTATGTACATTTCCAATATGATGTATTGCACCACCAATAGCATCAAGTAATGCGGTGCAACCTCTAACATAATACTCTTTATCTGTCATAGGCAAAATTTTCTCCAATGGAACTCTGTCGTGCAATACTTCACACGCATCATCAAATAATACCGTTGAGATATATGCCTCTCCCTCTTCTTTCTTCTGTTTCTCAATTAGCGAATTATAACCACCAATTGTATCTGCCTCCAAGCCACTCATTGAACCACTTCTGTCTAAAATAAATATAATTTCTGTTAATCCTTTTCTCATAGTTTTCCTCGCTTTCCCTTGGAAAGTGCGAGCTTTCTGCGAGCAGAAAACTTATTACCTTCCAAAAATTTATCGTTTTCTTGTTTCGTGAGGTAACTATATCATAAGCCAAAAAAAAATCAGGTCGCCGTGAAAGCGACCTGATAAATTACTCAATGAAACATGGCAAACCGTGTTCTTCTAATGCAATATCAATTTCAATCATATCATGCACGTTATTCTCTATGAAGAACGAGAAAATAATATCTCTTTTGTCACATGGCGATAATGCATAACCCGCCCTACTAAGCAAATCCTTTGTTTCGTCTATATTAAGTTTTACACCAACACACAAACGCATCGCTGTCGCTTTATCCGGATGATAATTAGGGTTTACTTTTATCTTTGAAAACAGCTGCTTTGTAATAATTGCTCTTTTGTACACTTCTGCAGGTGTTAACCCCTTTACCTCTATTAAATACAAGAGATACTGTTGAAATGTATCTGACATATGCTTCATGCGTTCTTTTAATGCTGATTCATTTTCTTCATAAAAATCCTTATATGAATCAACATCCATATCTTTCACACTAATTGACTTAGATGAAGCTGAGCATACGGTTTCCATACTCATACAGCATTCATCTATTTCCACAGGAACTTTTAACGCCTTTTCTACTCGCTCACGCTCCTGCTTGTACGCATCATATCCCTGTGCTCCCTTGACCACTGAACCAAAGTATCTGTTGCCATACTCTTCTTCCCTTTTTTCACACACATAATTATGGTCAATATATGCTTCCAGATTAGGATATAAATTCAATCCCAATTTAGTTGATTCCGTATCAAATACCACCAAATAGACCAGCATATCATGCGACATTAAAAATGCATTAATCTCATCTAATGCGATTCGCATCCCCTCTTCTTTCGGATAACCGAAACATCCCGTAGAAATCAAAGGAAAAGCTATTGTTTCACACTTATTCTCGTACGCCAATTGCAGGCTTTTGCTGTAACATTCACGAAGTAACTGCTCCTCCCCAAATGTTCCATCTATATAACAAGGACTTACCGCATGAATAATATATTTCGCAGGAAGTTTGAATCCCGGTGTAATTGCCACCTCTCCTTCCTTCATCCAGCCTATCTTTTTTCTTTCCGCAAGAAGTTCTTTCACACCTGCTGCATGATAAACTGCTCTATCCACACCATCCGAATACTGAGGTGCTTCATTAGCCGTATTAACAATTGCATCCACATGCATTTTTGTTATGTCGTTTCTAACTATTTTAAATGGCATGATACTTTCTCCTTGTCACATCTATCAATTTAGTTCAAGAACTTTATTTATGTACTTTATTTTCTGTGGTGTATCAAATTGACTATACTGGTAGCAAAACAATTGCTCCATTATCTCATCAATACTCTTTGCCCCACAATTTCTAATTCTCTTTAAATCTTCGCTACTTTCGATTGCCTCTACAAGTTCCCCAATGGTTTTATATCCGGCTCTGTGCAGGCAATTGCTTGAACGAACCGATAATTCCAATGCTTCCAGCTCTGTAGATTTTAGTTTTTCATTAATATAGATTGGATATCGAAGCTTACCGCCACGTCTTCTCTTTATTTCTGAAAAATTTGCAGTTGGAACTAATGTTAATATCTCATCAAATACCTTTTGGCACTTTTCACTCATAGAAATCTCCTTTCGTTTCGAGGCTTCTACTTCAAGTACCTTATCTTTACATTTAAAAATATTAATATTACTACTTACTTTCCAAATGTTCAGATTCTTTATATCGTACATACTCGACGCCTCCATCTACATCCATGTACGTCTCCATTATAACATGACACTCCATACGTCTAATTCCTTCCGTATGGTTATACAGATAACGCACATGTGAACCTAATGTTTCATTATTTGGAGCATAGCCTCTGCAATGGAAACGGCAATTTCCTGTGGTACTGTACACCTGACGAATATATGGGTCACCACATAGCACTTCGAGAATATACTGAACCGACTCAGATGTAGCCTCCACATCAAGCATAAAATGTACACCTGTTGGCATATGGTTATCATTAATTACCGTCTGATATCCTCGAATGATCCCCTTCTTTTCCATAGCATCCATTCTGTTTTTCACTGCTACTCTTGATAGACCAACCATAGTTCCAATGTCGGAATAACTAAGCCTTGCATTATCTTTTATTGCATCTAAAATCTTATTATCTAATGCGTCTAAACCTTCTATATTCATGTTGGTCCTCCTATTGCTCCTAAAATTTACAGCGTCGACTCTGTGGATTTATCATATCAAAATAGTTTTCAAATAACAACACCCTCGCTTTCCTTTCGCAAGTCAGCTTTTTCGTTCTGTAATAATCTTACTCATTTTTGTACATAATGCCTATTTGTATTTTCTAAATACAAATACAGTCTCTAATAACAAAAAATGCCCACGGATAAAAATTCCGTGGGCAAACCGTGGACAAATATTTATTTTTCACTTTAGCCACTGCTTATAACACCTTATTTTGCAAGAGTAAGCTTACAAATTGTTTCTGTATGAACGGTATTTGGGAACATGTCCACACAACAAACCTTCTCCACTCTATATCCTCTCGCCTGCAACACTTCCAAATCTCTCGCAAGACTCGTCGGCTTACAAGAAATATACACCATCTGTGGCACACCATAACGAATAATTTTCTCCAATGCCTTTGGATGGATGCCATCACGAGGTGGGTCGAGTACGATATATTCCGGCTTCTCCTCAATATCATCAATTACTTTCAATACATCGCCTGCAATAAATTCACAGTTATGTAAATCATTTAACTCTGCATTGATTTTTGCTGCTTCTACTGCTTCTTCAATGATTTCCACACCGATAACCTTCTTTGCAACCGGCGATAACATCTGTGCAATCGTTCCCGTACCAGAGTAAAGGTCAAAAACTACCTTGCCATTCTCTGCCACGTCTTCACCACTCAAAGCATCTCCGATGAAGCTTCTTGCTGTCTCATAAAGTACCTCTGCTCCCAATGAATTGGTCTGGAAGAATGAGAATGGTGTAATCTTAAAACGTAATCCTAATAACTCCTCAAAGAAATAATCCTGACCATATAACACATCTGTGCCATCATTTGCCACTACATCTGCCAGACTGTCATTTTTTGTATGGAGAATACCGGTCATCTTACCCACATATTCTTTCGCTAATAAAGCATCTTTCCAAGCCTCTAACAAAGCCGTTTCCTTTGCCTGTAAATCTCCACACACTGTACCAACAGCACCATTTTCCTCATCATTCTCACCGGTTACACCCATATGTTCCAACTGTGTACTAGTAATCAAATCAACTAGAATCTCGCCCGTCTTTACAGCCTTACGCACAAGTAAATGCCTCAAATATCCTTCATGACGCAATTTATGATAGAACGCACTTTTACGTCCTTCAAAAAATTCCAATGTCGTCATCAAAACTGTTCTAAAATCTTCGTCTACAATCTGACATTCCGGAACCGGAACAATATCATAGAAACTGCCGCGTTTATGCATACCAAGTGCTAATGGTCCGTCCTTATAAGCATCGCCAAAAGAAAACTCCATTTTATTACGATAAGCCTTCTGCATAGGACTAGCCTTAATACCTAAAAATTCATAGCCCTCACTAATCGGTGCAATCACATCATCAATCAGCTTCTTTACCTGTTCTGCCTTCATTTTAAGCTGTTCTTCATAAGGCAATGTCTGATATGTACAGCCACCACATTCGCTAAAATGCACACATCCCGGCTCGTCTAATTCTAGTGGTGATTTCTCTAATACCTCCAACAAACGCCCTTCGCATTTTCCTTTACGAATTTTATTGATAGATGCAGAAACTTTCTGTCCCTGCACACCATTTTTCACGATAACCTGTTTTCCGTCTTCTGTAATAACAATACCCTTATTCGGAAAATCAACGCGTTCTATCATTCCTTCTATAATCTGTCCTTTTTTCATATATATCCTTTCTCTTGTTCAAAACAAGAAACCCGTAAATCACACATCCTTGTGAAAAATTTAACTTCACTGGTATTTCCTCATATGATTTAACAAAAGTGTACTTTCGCACACTCTCGCGACCTCATTTACTGATATAGCACAGCTTTTGTTCCGCGCGCGTAGCTGCGCATCGTTTGCACGTAGTGCTTTAAAATCATAGGAATTTCCTACGATTTTAAAAAGGGCTGCGCTCTCGCAGCCCCCATTATTATTCTTATTCTTCTGTAATCTCATCCTCATCCGGCTCAAGTTCTACAACTTCTTCATCCTCGAAAAAATCATCTTCGAATTCATCTTCAAACTCATCTTCGAAATCGTCATAATAATCAGGTGTAAAATAACGGTATACCGCATACGCAATAGCTGCTATCGCAACAATAACCCCGATAATTGCAAATACCCATACGAGCTTACATGGTTCTTTCTTTTCTTCTTTTTTCTTTAATAATTCATTTAACTTTGTCATACTCATCAACTCTTCTTTCACATTTTCTAACTCTACAGCTTTTAATAATTCCATAAGCTCTTCTACTTTCGCCATGATACCACTCCTTATTGCATGAATTTATGACACTTTGACTCATACATTAATTATATCATATCTTTCCCGTTTATCCTATAAAAAATTTATAAAAAACAAATTTTTTATAATTTTCGAAGTTTTGCAAAACCTGCAAACATTTTTTTCGTTCCATATGACTCGAATTCTACGGTCACTTCATAGTCACGGCCGCCATCTATGATACTTTTCACCACACCGTTACCGAACTTCACATGTGCTACCATGTCACCAACTTCATAATCCAAATCTGACTTTTTAGGACCGCCTAAAGTCGCAAATGCCATAGACTGCATACTCTGACCAGATGGTTTATGTCCGGTCGCCATAGCCGAACGATAAGCCGTTGTCGCTTTTCCTACCGGTGTTTCCCTGCGTTCCACATACTTCATCTTCTGTGGGCCGCCCTGCATCAATTCGACTGGAATCTCTTTTACAAATCGGGATACTTTATTATACTGCGTTTCTCCTCGAACCATTCGCTGCCTTACACAAGTTACTGCTAATTCCTCCTTCGCACGAGTAATACCTACATAAGCCAGACGACGTTCCTCTTCAATCTCTTCTACCGAATCATCCGAAGTAATAGACATATAGCTTGGGAAAAGTCCATCTTCCATACCAGTCAAAAATACCTTCGGGAATTCCAAACCTTTGGCACTATGTAAAGTCATAAGCACCACATGATTGCTCTCCTCATCCAAACTATCGATATCCGCTACTAATGCCACTTCCTCTAAGAAACCGCTCAGGGATGGTTCGTCCATTCCTTCTTCGTAAGCCACCGCCTTACTGATTAATTCGTTAATATTCTCAATACGAGCAAGTGCCTCCTCTGTACCTTCTTCCTCCAACTCCTGCAAATAACCTGTTTCTTCAATCACCATCTCCAATAACTTCGATACTTCCAAAAATTCTGCTGCACTGCGGAATCTTTGAATCGTAGTTACAAATGGCTTTATCTTAGCCGCACCTCTACCAAGTGTCGGGATATCCTCCGCCATTTTCAATGCCGTATAGAAACTAATATCCTCCATATCCGCATAATCCTGCACCTTCGCAATCGATGTTGCGCCGATTCCTCGTTTTGGAATATTGATAATACGTTTTACTGCCAAATCATCTCTTGCATTATCAATCGTCTTTAAATAACATAATAAATCCTTGATTTCCTTACGAGCATAGAAGTTTACACCACCCACAATTTTATAAGGAATATTGGACGTAATAAAACGTTCTTCAAACAGACGTGACTGTGCATTCGTTCGATACAATACAGCACAATCCTTGTACTGATATTTGCCAAACATCACCACATCTTTTATCTCTCCTGCCACAAAATCAGCCTCGTCATATCCAGTTTCAAACTGTTCAAATCGAATCTGTGATCCCGCATCTTTTCTCGTCCACAGTGCTTTACTCTTTCGGCCTTTGTTATTCGCAATCACCGCATTCGCTGCATCTAAGATATTCTGTGTAGAACGATAATTCTCTTCTAGTTTAATCGTCGCTGCTTCTGGAAAATAACGCTCAAAATTCAAAATATTATAAATATTAGCACCACGGAATTTATAAATCGACTGGTCATCATCACCTACTACGCACAAATTCTTATACTTATTTGCTAACAGACGAATCAACTCAAACTGTGCTGTATTCGTATCCTGATACTCATCCACCATTATATAACGCAAACGCTCCTGATAATAATTCAGCACCTCTGCATCCGTTTTGAACAATTCAATCGTTTTCACAATCAAATCATCAAAATCCAATGCATTATTCTTCCGCAGACGCTCCTGATACTCTCTATATACTTCCGCCTGCTTTTTCATACCATAATTGCCAGCAGTCGCTGCTTTTAGTGAAAACTCCTGTGGTGATACCAATTCATCCTTCGCCTTAGAAATCGCTGCAAGCAAAGCCTTTTCCTTATACATCTTCGTATCAATATTCAGACTCTTACAGATATCCTTCATCAATGACTTCTGATCATCGGAATCATATATTGTAAAATTGGTATCAAATCCAATTCTATCAATATGTCTACGCAAAATCCGTACACATGCTGAATGGAATGTTGATACCCAGATACTCTCTGAACCATACCCCACCAAATCATCAATACGCTCACGCATCTCCTCCGCAGCCTTATTGGTAAAGGTAATCATCATAATATGATAAGGATTCACTCCTTCTTCCTCTATCAAATATGCCGCACGATGCGTCAGTACACGGGTCTTACCCGAACCGGCACCCGCAAGTATCAAAACAGGTCCTTCTGTATGAAAAACAGCCTCTCTCTGCTGTTCATTTAATGAATCATATATACTCATATTATCTCTCGCTTTCTGAATTATCGTAGGCAACTTGATAATAATTATCCCCTAGTCATAGCATGTCCTTCCGAACACACCTTGAAAATAATTACATATCCTCATTATATCTAATCGAACATACATTTGCAATCAAAAAAATACTATTCCTAGATTATTTCAAACTCACGTTACTGTTCACTCCGTTCTCAGTATCAAACTCTCTTCTATTCACTTTCACATCATTTTAAATGTCAATTTCATATTAAAACTACATGTTAAATTTTTCTCGAATAAATTTTAACATTCACCTCTTGTCATCTAGTTTTTGATACTATATAATTTAATTCTAATATTACAATTCATAGAAATGAGGAATATTATGGACGCAGCAGCAAAAAAATTTTTAGGAGAAATTTTAACTGGTTTAAAAGGTATCGACTATGTAAAACCCGAAGAGATTCCTAATATTGATTTATATATGGATCAGGTTACTACTTTCATCGAATCTCAACTTGCTCCATCCAATCACCGCAAAGATGGAAAACTTCTAACAAAAACGATGATTAACAATTACGCCAAAAACGACCTGCTTCCACCACCAACGAAAAAAAAATATAACAAGGATCACATGCTGACTCTCATCTTTATCTACTATCTGAAAAATGTAATGAGTATCAGCGACATTCAAAGTATTATGAATCCTATCACAGACAAATACTTTGGAAAAAAAGAGGAACACTTAAACCTCACTGATATTTATAACGAAGTGTTCAGTTTAGAATATCAGGAAACCAAAAATATTATGAAAGATGTGGTAAAGAAATTTAATAAATCCATGCAGACTTTCGAAAATGTTCCAGAAGAAGAAGCCGCTCTTTTACACCGCTTTACACTTATCTGCATGCTTAGCTACGATATTTACATTAAAAAATCAATTATTGAAGGAATTATTGATCAAATCAATACAGATCACTTGACTGAAAATTCTAAAAATACAACAGGCAATCATACTAATTCATAATCAATAAAGAGGATTTCGTCAAAAGCGAAATCCTCTTTGCTATCTTCGTCTAATTATTCTTCACTTTTTGCTGATTCGCCACCGCAAATTCTGGCAAATACCATATCATAACCATCATTACCATAATTCAACGAACGATTAACACGGCTGATAGTCGCAGTAGACGCACCCGTTTTCTCCGCAATATCCAGATATGTCTTCTGGTCACGAAGCATCTTTGCTACTTCAAATCTCTGAGATAAAGAAAGTAATTCATTTACTGTACATATATCTTCGAAAAAGATATAACATTCCTCTCTGTTTTCTAAGCTTAAAATCGCATCAAAAAGACGATCCACTGCCTCTGTTCTTAGTTTTTTACTCATTTTCTTCTCCTTTAATGAAACACTTCATCACTTGTGTATTTTAACATATTAAAGTTTTAAAGTAAATATATGATTTTTATTTTATATAATTTTCCAAAAACTGAATCAACTTGAACATTTCCCCATCTGTTCCAATACTGATACGCAGATAATTGTCAATTCTTGGCTTCGAAAAATAGCGAACATAAATCCCCGCTTCTTTCAATGCCTCAAATAACTCTTTTGCCGGAATTCTCTCATGTGTTGCAAAAATAAAATTACTTTTAGAATCGCCAAATGAAAATCCCAGACGTTTCAATTCCGCTTTTGTCCACTCTCTAGTAGCAATAATCATCTCGCACTTTTCTTCAAAGTACGCCTTATCCTTAATCGCTTCTACTCCTAATACCAATGCTGTTTCGTCCATAGTATAAGAATTAAATGAATATTTCACGTCATTTAAATACTTGATTAATTTTTCATTACCTATCGCAAAACCAATTCGCATGCCTGCCATAGAACGTGACTTCGAAAAAGTCTGTACCACTAGTAAATTGTCATACTTCTCTATCAGAGGCACTGCCGATGCTCCGCCAAAATCAATATACGCTTCATCAACTACTACGATTACATCTTGATTATGTGCGATGATATCCTCCACCTCAGAAAGTTCCATATAAATTCCTGTCGGTGCATTCGGGTTTGGGAAAATTACACCACCATTTTTACCATAATAATCTTCTTTTACAATGCAAAAATTCTCATCTAATGGCTTTGTCTCATATGGCACACGGAACACATCTGCCCATACATCATAAAATGAATATGTAATATCTGGGAATAAAATGGGCTCTTTGCTATTAAAAAAGGTCATATAAATCATAGCCAGTACATCATCGGAACCTACTCCTACAAAAATTTGATTAGCGTTTAGACCATAATTCTCTGCAATTGCATCCACTAAAATCTTACAGGTCGGATCCGGATATTTCCGCAACTTTCCAATATTCATTTCCCGCAAAGCTTCTGCTACCCCTGGTGCCGGCGGATATGGATTCTCATTCGTATTTAATTTAATAATATTCTGTTCTGCCGGCTGTTCTCCCGGCACATACGGAACTACTTTTCTGACATTTGCTTCCCAGTTGCCCATATATCGTTCTCCCCTAATTATTCATGCTATATAACTATTATCTTTTGCTCATATTGTCTTCTCACCAAAGAAATTTTCAAAAAACATTCTTTTATGCAAGCATAATTCCTACCTTTATGAAAATTGCTTTAGCTTTAAATAGTTATAAATTATACTCTTTCGCAAGTTTTTCAAATGCTGGTAACGAACGTTCAATCATCTCATAAGATACACAATAAGCCAGTCTCACATAACCAGCACATCCAAATGCACTACCTTTTACCATCAAAAGATTATATTTCTTACCTGCTGCCACAAATTCCTCTTCATTTGCAACTGGAGATTTCATCCAAAGATAAAATGCACCTTCCGGCTTCACACAAGTAAATCCTAACTTGGTCAAGCTCTCATATAACAACTTACGATTTCTATCATAGAACGCTACATCTGTAGGCTCTTCTAAGCATTCTGCCACTGCTTTCTGCATCAGAGATGGTGCATTTACAAAGCCTAAAGTACGATTTGAAATCTCAATACCTGCAAGTAAATCTTCTGCATCAGACGCTTCATTTGGCACTACTACATAACCAATTCGTTCACCTGGAAGTGACAATGATTTGCTAAAAGAATATCCTACAAGCGTATTTTTATAATACTTTGTATAAAAATCCTGCTTTGCTCCATCATATACCAATTCACGATATGGTTCGTCGGATACTAAATATATATCATGTCCGATTTCCTGCTGTTTTTTCTCCAAAATTGCGGCAATCTCCTGCATAGTTGCCGGACTATAGATGACACCAGTAGGATTATTCGGTGTATTAATGATAACCGCTTTGGTCTTATCTGTAATTTTTGATTCAAAGTCTACCAAATCCGGTTGGAAATTCTCTAAATTTGGCTGAACAGTCACCAATTTAGCATCAAAATTCGCTGCATACTGACGATATTCTCCAAAGAATGGTGCAAATACGATTACTTCATCTTCCGGATCTAAAATGGTCTTGAAAATAATATTAAGACCGCCTGCTGCTCCCACAGTCATTACCACATTATGGAAATCAAAATCTGTACCGAAACGTTTGTTTAAATTATCTGCAATCGCCTGACGTACTTCTGGGTAACCAGAATTAGACATATAACCATGTAATTCCAAAGCTACACTGTCACTTTCTGTTGCCTGTTTTGCCAACTCAATTACAGCATCATTAAACGCCTTTGGTGCCGGTGTCGCCGGATTCCCCAACGAAAAATCATACACATTCTCTGCACCATATTTCGCTGCCATCTCTTTTCCTTCTATAAACATCGCACGGATTGCTGAACTTCCTGCCAATGCGGTTTTAATCTTCTTCGAAATCATATCAAATACCTCTCTTCTATACGTTTAATACCTTTTATTCCCTTTTCATATTTTATCACTTTACCTTGTGAAATTAACTATTCTCTACTTTACTATATTACGTCAAAAAAGTAAAGAGGGCGTCATAAAATAAATTATTAATACAATAAACTTTCGTTTAGCGAGGTCTTAGAATACGCACCGACCGCAGGATTTTGTCGTTCGAGAAACTATAGAAAGTGCGAATATTTTAAATCAGTAAATTTAGTTGTGTTAGAGAAAAGTTTAGAAATTCTTTTCGCAGAATGCCGGAATAACGTTTTGTGTCCACCAACGTGTTGAACAAACGAACCGA
>JAFYVJ010000066.1 GCA_017549185.1 Roseburia sp.
AAGGGTACGATAGGTATTATCGGACCAAAACGTATGGATTACGAAAATGTAATGGATAACCTAAGGACCTTAAGAAGCCAGCTTGATGGCATCTTAAATAAGTCAAAGGAATCATAGAAAGGCAGGAAGAAATGGCAGAAGAAAAGTTTTGTCAGGAAAATGAAGTAGAAGAAACTGTGGAAGAAACAGTAGAAACTACTGAGACAGAAGAAGTAGAAACTTCGAAAGAAGAAATTGTGGAAGAGACCACAGAAGAAACTGAAGAAAAGCCTAAAAAAGAAGGCTTCTTCAAAAAGAAAAAAGACAAAAGAGATGAACAAATTGAAGAATTAAATGACCGCGTAGTTCGTCAGATGGCAGAATTTGAAAACTTCCGCAAGCGTTCAGAGAAAGAAAAGTCTATGATGTTTGATATGGGAGCAAAAAATGTAATCGAAAAGATTCTTCCAGTTGTAGATAACTTCGAAAGAGGCTTTACTACAGTAGAAGAAGCAGACAAAGACGATGCATTTGTTCAGGGTATGCAGCAGGTATACAAACAGCTGATGAAAGAGCTTGAAGCAATCGGTGTTACACCAATCGAAGCCGTAGGTCAGGAATTCAATCCAGACTTCCACAACGCAGTAATGCAGGTGGAAAGCGATGAATACGAATCAGGCATCATTGCCCAGGAATTTATGAAGGGCTATATGTATAAAGATAGTGTCGTAAGACATAGTATGGTAGGAGTTGTAAGTTAAGACTTCTACAAAGAAATAAGAAACAAATCAACAATTTGAATAAATTTTCAGGAGGACAACAAAATGGGAAAAATTATTGGTATTGACTTAGGAACAACAAACAGCTGTGTAGCAGTTATGGAAGGTGGAAAACCTACAGTTATCGCTAACACAGAAGGTGCTAGAACTACACCATCTGTAGTAGCTTTCACAAAAACAGGTGAAAGATTAGTAGGTGAACCTGCAAAACGTCAGGCAGTTACAAATGCTGACAAGACAATCTCTTCTATCAAGAGACATATGGGTACAGATTACAAGAAAGCAATCGATGACAAGAGCTACTCTCCACAGCAGATTTCAGCTATGATTCTTCAGAAATTAAAAGCTGATGCTGAAGGATACTTAGGAGAAAAGGTTACAGAAGCTGTTATCACAGTACCTGCTTACTTCAACGATGCAGAACGTCAGGCTACAAAAGATGCTGGTAAAATCGCTGGTCTTGATGTAAAACGTATCATCAACGAACCAACAGCAGCAGCTTTAGCTTACGGTCTTGACAACGAAAAAGAACAGAAAATCATGGTATACGACTTAGGTGGTGGTACATTCGACGTATCTATCATCGAAATCGGTGATGGCGTTATCGAAGTATTATCTACAAACGGTGATACACACCTTGGTGGTGATGACTTCGACGCAAAAGTAACACAGTGGATGATTGATGAATTCAAGAAAGCAGAAGGCGTAGACTTATCTACAGACAAGATGGCACTTCAGAGATTAAAAGAAGCTGCTGAAAAAGCGAAAAAAGAATTATCATCAGCTACAACAACAAACATTAACTTACCATTCATCACAGCTACAGCAGAAGGTCCAAAACATTTCGATATGAACCTTACAAGAGCTAAATTTGATGAATTAACACATGACTTAGTAGAGAGAACAGCTATCCCTGTTCAGAACGCTATGAAAGATGCAGGTCTTACAAATGCAGACCTCGGTCAGGTATTATTAGTTGGTGGTTCTACACGTATCCCAGCTGTACAGGACAAAGTAAGACAGTTAACAGGCAAAGAGCCAAGTAAATCATTAAACCCAGACGAATGTGTAGCTATCGGTGCTTCTATCCAGGGTGGTAAATTAGCAGGTGATGCAGGTGCAGGCGAGATTCTTTTATTAGACGTAACTCCACTTTCACTTTCTATCGAGACAATGGGTGGTATCGCTACAAGACTTATCGAGAGAAATACAACAATTCCTACAAAGAAGAGCCAGATTTTCTCTACAGCAGCAGATAACCAGACAGCAGTAGATATCAACGTAGTTCAGGGTGAAAGACAGTTTGCAAGAGATAACAAATCTCTCGGACAGTTCCGTTTAGATGGTATCCCACCAGCACGTCGTGGTGTTCCACAGATCGAAGTAACATTCGACATTGATGCTAATGGTATTGTAAACGTATCTGCAAAAGATTTAGGAACAGGTAAAGAACAGCATATCACAATCACAGCTGGTTCTAACATGTCAGATGCTGAAATCGAAAAAGCAGTAAAAGAAGCTGCAGAATTCGAAGCACAGGATAAGAAACGTAAAGAAGCAATCGACGCTAGAAACGATGCAGATTCTTTCGTATTCCAGACACAGCAGGCATTAGATCAGGTAGGTGCTTCTTTAGATCCTAACGATAAAGCAACTGTAGAAGCTGATATGAATGCAATTAAGACATTCTTAGAAGCTCATCCAAATGCAGAAGACATGACAGATGCAGATGTTGCTGAATTAAAATCTATGCAGGAAAAATTAACACAGAGCGCTCAGAGCGTATTTGCTAAGATGTATGATCAGGCACAGGCAGCACAGGGTGCAGCTGGTGCAGGTCCAGACATGAGCAACATGGGTGGTAATGCTGGTGCAGCAGATGATGATGTTGTAGATGCAGACTTCAAAGAAGTGTAAATAGTTACGAATTAGAAATAAAATAGTTTTTGAATTAATAAAATCCATCAAGGATACTGACAATGTATTTGTTTGGTATCCTTGGTGATTTTTCAAGTGTAGAATCTTTTTTGTGAACAGGATACAAATTATGAATGTTAGCAAGAAGATTTAACGGGTGCCGCAAAAGTTAGAAGGAAGCGGTTCTATAGATTGGAGATAACTCATGGCTGATAAAAGAGATTATTATGAGGTCCTTGGTGTAAGCAAGGGCGCAGATGATGCAGAAATTAAAAAGGCGTTTCGTACCATGGCCAAAAAATATCATCCGGACGCACATCCGGGAGATAAAGAGTGCGAAGAGAAGTTTAAAGAAGCACAGGAAGCATACGCTGTATTAAGTGATCCGGATAAGAGAAGACAGTATGACCAGTTTGGTCACGCTGCATTTGATGGAATGGGAGGCGGCGGTGCCGGTGGCTTCGATTTCTCTGGTATGGATATGGGAGATATTTTTGGAGATATTTTTGGCGACTTCTTTGGCGGCGGTAGTTCTAGAAGACGTAACGATGGCCCTATGAAGGGTGCTAATATTCGTGCAAGCGTACGTATTACATTCGAAGAAGCGATTTTTGGTTGTGAAAAAGAAATCGAATTAGTATTAAAAGACGAGTGTAAGACTTGTCATGGAACCGGTGCAAAACCGGGTACATCCCCAGAGACCTGTCCGAAGTGTAATGGTAAAGGTAAGGTTGTGATGACACAGCAGTCGTTCTTTGGAATGGTACAGAACGTGCAGACCTGTCCGGAGTGTCACGGCTCGGGTAAAGTAGTTCGTGAAAAGTGTTCAGATTGTTATGGCTCTGGTTACATCTCGAGCAAAAAGAAGATTCAGGTCTCAATCCCGGCTGGTATTGACCATGGACAAAGTGTTCGCATTCGTGAAAAAGGTGAGCCAGGGTTAAATGGTGGTCCAAGAGGTGATTTATTAGTAGAAGTAATCGTATCAAAACATGCACACTTACAGCGACAGGATATGAATATTTTCTCAACAGCTACCTTGAGCTTTGCACAGGCAGCTTTAGGTGGTGAGATTCGTATCAATACAGTAGATGGAGATGTGTTGTATGAAGTAAAGCCGGGTACACAGACAGGTACTAGAATTCGTTTAAGAGGAAAAGGTGTACCGTCATTGCGTAACAAAGATGTGCGTGGTGATCAGTATGTAGACTTAGTAATTCAGACGCCAACCGGATTAAATTCAGAAGCAAAAGAACTTCTTCGTCAGTTTGATGAAGCAACAGGCGGTTCATTGAAGAAAGGTTCAGAAGAAGCTGTAACTAAGAAAAAGAAAAAAGGTTTCATGGATAAGTTAAAAGAGTCCATTGATGACATTATGGAATAGTACAAAGGTACAAATTGCAATTTTTAAATAATGGTGTTATGATGTCGGTAGATATGTGAGTATACATATCTGCCGATTTTTTGTTCTATAGGAAAGACCTTGATGCGTTAATTTGTGAAAGTCTATGACTTTCCTATAGAATAAAAGCACTACGTGCAAACGATGCGCAGCTACGCGCGCGGAGCAAAAGCTGTGCTATATCAGTAAATGAGGTCGTGAGAGTGTGCGAAGCACACTTTTGTTCCGATGAGTGAGAAAAAGCGGCTGCTAATAGGTGGATTTGGCGAGTAGCGGTATAGAAGGGGAATTGTATGAGTCAGGTTAGTGCACAGATTGATGACAGAAATGCGGCATTCCGTCAGTGGCAGTTTAAGGAAACCGTAGAATTAGAGCATCAAAAGCAACAACTGAAAGAGGAACGCAGACAACTTGCATTAGAACGTGAGAAGTTTGAGAAAGAAAAAAAAGAATTCTACATCAATAAGCGTATCGAGGACAAGTGTGCAGAGCATGAGAAGCATCTTTTCGATATGAAGTGGAAGATATTAGAAGGGGAGCTTAAAAAGCTTGCTGCGGAGAAGGAACAGATAGAGAAACAACGTGATTTTTATCGCTATGTCAGTCAGCATGAGACACAGACTTACCATTCATCAAATGTAGTGAAAGGGGAGTTGTTTTTCTGTGGTGTAGATAGTGAAGATGCACTAAAGAAACGTTATAAAGATTTGATTAAAATTTATCATCCGGATAATCTTAATGGAGATAAGGATACGATACAGGAGATTAATACAGAATACGAGAAGTTAAAAGCATTATACGAGGAATAGAAAAGAATTGGTTAAAAACAGAAATGAAAATATAATTAGAAAGATTTAAAAAGAGGCTGTATTTCTACGATGATTGGTTGTAAGTCAGTGTAGGAATGCAGCCTCTTAAATTATTCGATTTAGGAAGTACATTGTTATGTTAGTTTATAAAAACATATAACGTTCTTATAGAATAACAAGCAATAAATCTATTCGGGATATACAAGGTGTGCATCATCAATTACATACAAAGTATGCTCAAGGTAACGCTTTGCTAAGTAATTAGCCATGCCAAGATTCATATCTAGATAATTACCACAGTCTTTTGCACTTGCACCAGGAACTTCGTCATGGAAGTCACGGATAAATTCATACATTTCAATCATCAAATCTACGATATCTTTTGATTCATAGTCTCCGGCTAAAAGCAAATAAAAGCCGGTACGACAGCCCATAGGACCGAAATAAATGGTTTTATCCTTAAATACAGGATGATTGCGTAAAAAAGTAGCTGCCAAATGTTCAATGGTATGCATTTCAGCAGTATTCATAACGGGTTCATCATTAGGTGAAGTCATACGTAAATCAAAAGTTGTGATAATCTCAGATCCTACATGGTCTTTTCGTGACACATATACACCCGGTTCTAATTTAATATGGTCAATGGTAAAACTTGCGATTTTTTCCATATGTGATTCCTCCAGTATTTTTATAATAGTAATCAATCATTTGATAAAAAGGTATCTTTCTATGAAAAACTTTATAGTATTTATACCTTTCCGTCAAGGAAAAATAGTTTCATTTCTAATAGAATTTGCTATAATAAAAATATATGTTAGATAAGCAGTGATTTGCTTACTGTACAGAGAGTTAGCGGATACTGGCTGTTCGATAGTGAAAGAACTTGATTCACGTAATTTATATAGAGGAGAAGGCAAGCGAATGAAAAAATATTTACGAGACAGATATAAAAGAAAATGGGGTGTCTGTACAACGATAGTTCTATTATTAGTAGGCATGTTGATAGTGGGGATACCACAGATAGTAAGTGCAGACGAACCAAAAACACAGTCTGAAAGGGTAATTCGTATTGGTTATTTGGGATATAAAGGTTTTATTACGCAGGATGGTGGAAGGAATTATTCCGGATATGGTATAGAGTTTTTAAGTGAGATAGCAGATTACACGGGTTGGAAATATGAATTTATATATGATGATTTTGAAAATCATTTAGAGAATTTGCGAACCGGACGAATTGATTTTATGATAGAGTTGCAAAAGACACCTGATAGAGAAGCAGAATTTTTATATTCGCAGAATATCGTAGGTGTCGAGTCTAGTGTTATGTATGTCCGAAGTGATGAAGAACGTTATTATTACAATGATTATGAAGCGTTTGATGGTATGAAAATCGCATGTGTATGGGGAAGCTTTCAGTCGCAGCAGCTTGAGGAGGTTGCAAAAGAAAAAGATTTTTCTTATGAAATGCATGTGTATGAGACACCAAACGGATGTTTTAGTGCATTAGAACGGGGACTGGTAGATGCGGTTGCGATTGGAAGCAATGCTTTGAATGAAGGATATAAGATTGTCAGTCGTTTTGGATCAGCTGGTTTTTATGCCGTTACAGGAGCATTTAATACAGAATTGATGGAAGAAATGAACGCTGCTATAGAACAGCTCTATTCGGTAAAACCTAATTATAGAGATTATTTGGCAGAAAAGTATTATGGTAAAGCGGGTGTTCAATCAGTGGTATTTACCCGAGATGAGGCGGAATATATCGCCACAGATGAGGAGATAACGATAGCATTTATTCCAAATAGAAAGCCGTATTCATATGTAAATGAAAATGGGGAGATAGAAGGAATAACGGTAGATCTTGTGAAACAGATTCAGGAAAAAAGTGGTTTTCGATTTAAATATGTCATGATGGGAGCTGGAGAAACGGCAACTGAGTATTTAAAAAAACATCCGGAACATATAATTGCTGGTGTGTCAGCTCTAAATCCTCAATTTTTAAATAATAATTATCAGTTGTCTGAAGTGATATGTTCGGATAATGTGGCGATTGTAGGTCGACCAGGTATGGAATATAAGGTGGATTCACAAAGCGAGTATTATAGATTAGCCATACCGAAAAGCTTTATGGCATTGCAGTCATATATAAAAGAAAAATATCCGGAATTTGAAATTGTGCCTGTGGATTCTACAGAAGCATGCTTAAAAATGGTGTTGAACGAAGAAGTAGATTTTATGGCACAAAATATAAATGTGTTGTCTCCGTATTTACAGAAGCCGCTTTATGAGGACTTTACGGTCTTATCTAGTTTTTTTATGGAAGAGAAGATGGCACTTGTTGCACTTAATATTAATGAGCATAATGTATGGATGAATATTATTGATAAGTGTATTGCAACCATTACAGAACGTGAACGGGCACAATGTATCGTAGATTATACGCTTAAGAATACTTATGAGCTTACATGGCTTGACATTCTCTATAAATCGCGTACAGAAGTGGCAATTATTAGTTTTTTGATCCTTTGGCTTTTTGTAATGATGATAACAAGTATGGTAGTCAGAAATCGACATTATGCATTGATAAAAAGTAAGAATATTGAACTGGCAGAAGCAGTGGCACAGGCAAATAGTGCCAATGAGGCAAAGAGTACATTCCTTGCACGCATGAGCCATGAGATTCGTACGCCGCTAAATGCGATTGTAGGAATGAATGCTATCTGCAAGAATCATTTGGAGGAGCCTGATAAAGTAAAAGAGTACTTAAATAAAATGGAGAATGCTTCTAAAGTATTAAGTGGTGTTATTAATGATATTTTAGATATGTCAGCAATCGAGAGTAATAAAATTAAAATTGAATCAGCAAAATTGTCTGTCAAAGATGTTATTAAAACCGTAGAGGATATCTACTATGAACAATGTAAGGCAAAAGGTGTGAAATTAGACGTAATTATGGAAAATGTAAGAGATACGGAAGTTATGGGAGATGTACTTCGTTTGAAACAGGTATTTTTAAATCTTGTATCCAATGCTTACAAATTCACACCGGTTGGCGGTACGATTACGATCAAAGCAACAGAAGTATCAGAACGAGAGGATAAGGTTTTTTATAATTTTAGTGTGTCGGACAGCGGTGAAGGAATGACAGCGGAGATGATGTCCAGATTATTTAAACCATTTGAACAGGAAAGTGCAAGTACAGCTAAGTCTCATGGTGGCAGTGGATTAGGTCTTTCTATTGTGAAAAATCTGGTGGAATTAATGTCCGGTTCTATTTCCTGTGAATCGAAAAAAGGAGAGGGGACGACATTCCTTGTATCTATTCCATTTGGAATTCCAGAAGAACAGAAAGTGATGAAAAAAGAGGAAAAACGGGAAGTAAGTCCAACGGAATATGATTTTGAGAATCGTAAAATATTGTTGGCAGATGATACGGAGTTTAATGCAGACGTTCTAATTGATTTACTTGCTATGGTAAATATGCAGGTGGATTGGGCAGAGAATGGTCGTATTGCAGTAGAAATGTTTGAACGATCAGAAGTCGGACAGTATGAGGCGATTTTTATGGATATTCAGATGCCTGAAATGGATGGTTACGAAGCTGCAAAAACAATTCGTGCGTCTGCACATCCACAAGCAAAGACGATTCCGATTTATGCGATGACAGCGAATACATTTACAGAGGATGTCAGTGAGTCATTTCATGCAGGTATGAACGGTCATTTGGAGAAGCCGATTGATACTGCATTGGTATATGAGATTTTACATAAGATTGTAAGGTGACGGAAAAGCGACAAAGTCGCCTTTGTGAATGGCTAGGGCTGAAGTGTTATATTATACATTATCAATAAAAGAAAGGATAGGTTGCCAAGAGGATAAAAATTATGGTATGATGTATCCAATTGTGTGCAGATGGAGGAAAAGTCTATGAAATGGAATAAATATACAATTGAAACCACTACAGCGGCGGAGGATTATATGAGTTCTATGCTGTTAGAATTGGGAATTGAGGGAGTAGAAATTGAGGATAAGATTCCGTTATCCGAAGAAGATCAGGCGGACATGTTTATTGACTTTTTGCCGGAACTTCCACCGGATGATGGAGTAAGTTATGTTAGTTTTTATATTGAAGACGATGGGAATGACGATACAGAATTATTAAAACAGGTAAAAATCGCATTGGAAGATTTAAGAGAACAGGTCGATGTGGGAACAGGAACAATTACATCTGATCAGACAGAAGATGTGGATTGGATTAATAACTGGAAAGAATTTTTTAAATCGTTTTCTATTGACAATATTTTGATTAAACCAACCTGGGAAGAATTAAGTGTAGAAGATAAGGATAAAATCTTAATTGAGATTGATCCGGGAGTTTCTTTTGGTACAGGAAAACATGAGACCACGCAACTTTGTATAAAGCAGTTACAGAAATATATTGGTGGAGTAGTAAAAGCACCAAAGGTATTAGATGTAGGTTGTGGTAGCGGTATTTTGTCCATTGTGGCGTTAAAGCTTGGTGCAAGGGAAGTCATTGGTACGGACTTAGATGCGGATTGTATTACATCTTCACAGGAAAATATGGCGGTAAATCATCTTTCTGAGGAGTTAGGTGTTTTTTATAAAGGCAATTTGATTGATGATGTAGCGTTGCAGGAGAAAGTAGGTACAGAGGAATATGAAATCGTAGTGGCAAATATTTTAGCAGATGTCATTATTCCTATGGCACCAGTGATTCCAGCGAGATTAAAAGAGGGTGGTTATTTTATAACATCAGGTATTATTGATTTTAGAGAAAACGATGTAAAAGAGGCAATCGAAAAAGCGGGATTGAAGGTAATCGAGATTAACCATCAGGGAGAATGGGTGAATATTACTGCCCAGAAGATTACAGCATAATTTTTGTAGAGTTTTGCAGTGTTCCGGTTTTTGTAGGTTCAAGGAGAAATAGAATGTATCAGTTTTTTGTTGAAGATGCTCAGATTTCTTCCACAGATGTGGTGATTGAGGGCAGTGATGTGAATCATATAAAAAATGTATTGCGAATGAAATGCGGAGAGAGAATTCGCATAAGCAGTACTAAAGGAAGGAATTTTTACTGTACAGTTGCTGAGATTACAGCGGAATTTGTGAGGGCAGATATCGTAGAAGAGTTAGAAGAAAATACAGAATTGCCAAATCAGATCTATTTGTTTCAGGGACTTCCTAAAAGTGATAAAATGGAGCTCATTATTCAGAAGGCAGTAGAACTTGGTGTGCATGAGATTATTCCGGTAGCTATGAAAAACTGTGTGGCAAAATTAGATGATAAAAAGGCAGCAGCTAAAATCGCACGTTGGCAGGAGATTGCTAAAAGCGCAGCAAAACAATCAAAACGAAGCTTGGTTCCGGAAGTGCAAATGCCGTTAACTTATAAATTAGCGGTGCAGAAGGCAAAGGAGCTTGATGTGGTATTAGTTCCATATGAAAATGAGCGTGGAATGCAGGCGACCAGAGAAGTGTTAAGTGCTATAAAAAAAGGACAGTCTATTGGTATCTTTATTGGACCTGAAGGTGGTTTTGACCAGGCAGAGATTGAATTGGTACGAGAAGATGCTCACTTGATTTCATTGGGGAATCGCATCTTGCGAACAGAGACAGCTGGTCTGGCAACACTTTCTATGCTTATTTATCAGCTTGAAGTATAAAATATGGTAACTATTCAGAGCCAAGGTGATTTTCATAAAATGCAGACTTTCAGCTTGCTGAAATGAATGTATTTTATGAAAATTTCTTTGGCGAGAAGTCAACATGAGCAAAAATAAAGCCTCGCAGAGGCGGTTTTGCGAATGGTGCTCTGAATAGTTACAAAATAAAGATTTGGAGAGAAATATGCAGGCATATTTAGATAATTCAGCTACTACAAGATGCAGCAAGCGCGCCACTGATTTGATGGTAAAGCTTTTAATGGAGGATTTTGGTAATCCATCTTCTATGCATATGAAAGGTGTAGAAGCTGAGAATTATATCAAAGAAGCGAAAGCAAAGATTGCAAAAACTTTAAAAATAGATGAAAAGGAAATTGTATTCACATCGGGTGGAACAGAGTCTAATAATATGGCATTAATCGGTGCAGCATTAGCGAATAGGCGTGCCGGTAATCACATTATTACTACAAGTATTGAACATGCTTCTGTTTCTGCTACAACAGCGTATTTAGAGGAATTAGGATTTAAAGTGACCTACTTAAAGGTGGATACTTGCGGAATAATTTCTTTAGATGAGTTGAGAGAAGCGGTAACCGAGGAGACGATTTTAGTGTCTCTAATGATGGTGAATAATGAAATCGGTGCAGTAGAACCGATTGAAGAAGCTATAAAAGTCATTAAAGCAAAGAATCCAAAAGTATTAGTGCACGTGGATGCGATTCAGGCTTATGGTAAATATCGTATTTATCCAAAGAAAATCGGGGTAGATTTACTATCTGTCAGTGGTCATAAGATTCATGCACCAAAAGGTACAGGATTTTTGTTCATCCGTGATAAAGTGAAGGTAAAGCCATTGATTTATGGTGGCGGTCAGCAAAAAGGTATGCGTTCCGGTACAGAGAATGTTCCGGGAGTGGCAGCTTTAGCAGAGGCAGCAGCCCAAATTTATGAAGATTTTGATGCTAAGATAGATTATTTGTATACGTTGAAAGAACGTTTTGTAGAAGGATTAAAGGAGATAGACGGAGTGACAGTCAATGGCAAGACGGGCAGAGATTCTGCACCTCATATTGTCAGTGTCAGCATTGATGGAGTGCGGAGTGAGGTCATGCTTCATACTTTAGAAGACAGAGGAATTTATGTGTCTGCTGGAAGTGCCTGTGCATCCAATAAACCGGCAGTCAGTGCTACATTAACGGCTATTGGATTAAAGAAAAATCTGTTGGATTCTACGATTCGTTTCAGCTTCTGTGGGGATACCACAGAAGAAGAAATCGACTATGCATTATCTGTGATGCAGGAAGTGATTCCAATGTTACAGAAATATACACGTAAATAAATGTAGAGAGTATACACAATTTACAGAGAGAAAAAGTATTTAGAATGAGAGGAAGAACATGTATAAGTCATTTTTAATTAAATACGCAGAAATCGCAATTAAGGGAAAAAACAGATATTTGTTTGAAGATGCATTGGTAAGTCAGATTAACACAGCACTCAAAAAAGTAGATGGTGAATTTCATGTTCGTAAAGAACAGGGAAGAATTTATGTAGATACGTTAAGTGAGTATGATTTTGATGAGACAGTAGATGCACTTACGAAAGTATTTGGTATCGTAGGTGTTTGTCCGGTAGTGTTATTAGAGGATGAAGGCTTTGATAAATTGGCAGAAGATGTGATTGCTTATATCGATAAAGTATATCCAAATAAAAACTTTACATTTAAGGTAAATGCACGTCGTGCACGTAAAAATTATCCGATGGAATCTATGGTAATCAATTCTGAAATGGGCGGACGTATCTTAGAAGCATATCCGGAGACGAGTGTAGATGTACACAAGCCGGACGTAATGATTAATATCGAAATCCGTAATAAGATTAACGTATATTCTACGGTTATTCCAGGACCTGGCGGTATGCCGGTTGGAACCAATGGTAAAGCGATGTTATTGCTTTCCGGTGGTATTGATAGTCCGGTGGCAGGCTGGATGATTGCAAAGCGTGGTGTTGCACTTGATGCGACTTATTTCCATGCACCACCATATACCTCAGAGCGTGCGAAACAAAAAGTAGTTGATTTGGCGAAAATTGTGGCGAAATATTCTGGTCCAATTAATTTACATGTAGTAAACTTTACAGATATTCAGTTATACATTTATGAAAAGTGTCCGCATGAAGAATTGACGATTATCATGCGTCGTTATATGATGAAATTGGCAGAGCATTTTGCAAAAGAGAATCATTGTTTAGGTTTGATTACGGGAGAAAGTATTGGACAGGTTGCAAGTCAGACGATGCAGTCACTTGCTGCAACAAATGAGGTATGTACATTGCCCGTTTATCGTCCGTTAATTGGATTTGACAAGCAGGAAATTGTAACTATTTCAGAAAAAATTGATGCGTATGAGACATCTATTTTGCCATTCGAAGATTGTTGTACTATTTTCGTGGCAAAGCATCCGGTTACAAAACCAAATCTGAATGTGATTCACAATGACGAGAAGAAATTGGCTGAAAAGATTGACCAGTTGATGCAGGAAGCTATTGATTCAGTAGAAGTAATTCGTGTAGAAGGATAAGTTGTTCAACGGGCTTTGCACATAAAAAAACGCCACAGAGTAATCTGTGGCGTAAATAATTCTTTTATTAAGGGAAGTGATTATACCAAATATGGTTTTAATACTTCCATGATTTCATCGATATCAGTTTCAGTATGAATTGCTAAATCGATAGGTTTTGATAAATCTAAACTGAAGATACCCATGATTGACTTTGCATCGATAACGTATCTGCCAGAGATTAAGTCAAAATCAAAATTGAACTGAGCAATCGTATTAACAAAAGATTTTACTTTGTCAATTGAGTTTAATGAAATCTGTACTGTCTTCATGTATTTGACCTCCTTAATCACTTTTCGTCTCAACCTTATAGTAATGGTTTTTATTGGAAAAGTCAACAAAAATAAATAGAATGGTTTGTGAAAATTTCCGAAGAACTTCGGGAAAGCATTAGTAATAAAATGAGTAAAACATGACTTTAGAACTAGAAAGGAAAGTTTTAAATGAGTAATAGAAAAAAAGCGGCATTGCATAACTTAGGATGCAAGGTGAACTCTTATGAGACTGAGGCTATGCAGCAGTTGTTAGAGGAAGCTGGCTATGAAATAGTGCCATTTTCTGAGTATGCAGATGTGTATGTGATCAATACTTGTTCTGTAACGAATATGGCAGATCGCAAATCCAGACAAATGCTTCATAAAGCAAAAAAACAGAACCCGGATGCGGTAATCGTGGGTGCAGGCTGTTATGTGCAGACGAAAGAGGCACAGGCATTGGTGGATGAGAGTATCAATATTGTTATTGGTAATAACAAGAAATCAGAACTTATAAATCTTTTAGAAGAATATGAACAGACTCATATGAAATGTAGTAGTATCGTGGATATTAATCACGAGAAACAGGATTATGAGGAAATGTTTTTGAGTCATACAGCGGAGCATACCAGAGCTTTTATTAAAGTACAGGATGGTTGTAATCAGTTTTGTAGTTACTGTATTATTCCATTTGCAAGAGGAAGGGTGCGTAGCAGAAAATTAGAAGATGTGATTTCAGAAGTGACAAAGTTAGCAGAGAATGGCTTTAAAGAGGTTGTGCTGACAGGAATACATTTAAGCTCTTATGGTGTGGATACGAATGATAGTCTATTGCATTTGATTGAAGAAGTACACAAAATAGAAGGGATTAAGCGTATTCGTTTGGGAAGTTTAGAACCGCGTATTGTAACGGAAGAATTTGCCGGTGCTTTGTCAAAACTGGAAAAAATATGCCCACACTTCCATTTATCATTACAGAGTGGTTGTGATGCTACTTTAGTGCGTATGAACCGTCGTTACAATACGGCTGAGTATAAAGCAGGTTGTGATATTTTGCGTAAATATTTTGAACATCCGGCGATTACTACAGATGTGATCGTAGGTTTTCCTGGAGAGACAGAAGAAGAGTTTGCTGTTACAAAACAGTATCTGGAAGATATTCATTTTTATGAAATGCATATTTTCCAATATTCAAAGCGTGAAGGAACAAAGGCTGCTGTTATGAAGAACCAAATACCGGAACCGATGAAAAAAGAGCGAAGTGCAGAGCTTTTAGAATTGGAACAGAAGATGTCAAAAGAATTCCGTGAATACTATGTGGAACGCGAAGTGACCGCACTTATGGAAGAGGAATGGAATTATGGAGGCAACCGGTATTTTGTGGGATATACAAAAGAATATGTGAAAGTGGCCGTTAAAACACAAGAAGATTTAACCAATCAGTTTATTACCGGTAAAATTAAGGAATGTCTAATAAATGAAGTCTATGTTATGGGTTGAATTTTAGACCGAACTATATTAAAATAATATAATGATGGAGTATTTTTGCAGTAACATATAGAAACGAAGATTTTTATCGTTGAATATATAGTTACAAAATAGGCGCAGATGAAGAGGAAACTATGCAGAACATTAATAACACACAGTTTTTTAGAGTTGAAAAAGCACCAGAATTAGAAATTAGTGACGTAATTAGAATTGTTCACCAGGCGTTGGTAGAGAAAGGATATAATCCTGTGAATCAGATTGTAGGATATATTATGTCCGGTGATCCAACCTATATTACAAGTCATAATAACGCTAGAAGTCTGATTATGAAGGTTGAGCGTGATGAATTGGTCGAAGAAGTTTTGAAAGAATACATCCGTAATAACGGTTTGTAAGAGGATTTAAAAATGCGAATTTTAGGGTTAGATTTTGGTTCTAAAACAGTGGGTGTAGCAGTAAGTGATCCATTGTTATTAACTGCACAGGGAGTGGAGATTGTCAGAAGACAGTCACCAAATAAACTGCGTCAGACATTAGCTCGTATCGAAGAGATTATTAAAGAATATGAAGTAGAACGCATCGTTTTGGGATATCCTAAGAATATGAATAATACGGAAGGCGAGCGATGTGAAAAAACGAAAGAGTTCAAAGAAATGTTAGAAAGGCGTACAGGGCTTTCTGTTATTTTATGGGACGAAAGATTAACTACGGTTTCTGCTGATCATTATATGATGGAGAGTGGTATTCGTAGAGAAGATCGTAAGAAATTTGTGGATGAGATTGCAGCAGTCTTTATTTTACAGGGATATTTAGACTACCTCAGTTTACATCCAGAAGAGAAAGAGATAGGCAGTGATTGAAAATCACGCCTGCACCACATGCGGTCACGAAGTGACGGTTTCCCTATGTGTATGTGTGTGCATCCCCCGGAGGGCTATAATGAGGCGAATTTTTTTGTCGCTGAATATATAGAAAACTGTCGTCCATTGCTACGGCAGTTGGAAGGAAGTAAATGTATGGAAAAAGTAGTATTTGTAGATCCGGAAACAAAAGAGAATATCGAATTCTTTGTCGTAGAAGAGACACAGATTAATGGAAAAAAATATCTTTTAGTGACAGAGGAAGAGGACGGCGATAGTGATGCATATATTTTAGAAGAACTGGCAAATGATAATGACGATATCGTGTACGGTATGGTAGAGGACGATGCGAAGCTTGCAGCACTTGGTAAAGTATTTGCAGAATTAATTGACGACGCAGACATTTCATATTAATTTGGATGGATTTTTGAGATTGATTTGAAATGATGCAAAAACGGAGGTAAGAATTTGAACGGAAAAGAAACAACTTCAAAGCTTAAAATCATTCCATTGGGTGGTTTAGAGCAGATTGGTATGAACATTACTGCCTTCGAATACGAAGACAGTATTATTGTCGTGGATTGCGGATTATCATTTCCAGAAGATGATATGTATGGAATTGATCTTGTAATCCCAGATATTAGTTACTTAAAAGAGAATATTGATCGTGTGAAAGGATTTTTTATTACGCATGGACATGAAGATCATATTGGTGCGATTCCTTACGTATTAAAAGATATTAATGTACCGATTTATGCGACAAAGCTGACGATAGGTATTATTGATAACAAATTAAAAGAGCACAATATGTTAACGACCGTGAAGCGTAAAGTGGTAAAATACGGACAGCATATTAATCTTGGCTGTTTTAGAGTAGAGTTTATTAAGACCAATCATAGTATTCAGGATGCAGCAGCACTTGCAATCTATTCACCGGCAGGTATCGTAGTGCATACAGGTGACTTTAAAGTAGATTACACACCGGTTTTTGGTGATGCGATTGATTTGCAGCGTTTTGGTGAGATTGGTAAGAAGGGAGTGCTGGCACTGATGTGCGACAGCACTAATGCAGAGAGACCAGGCTTTACTATGTCAGAAAAGTCGGTAGGTAAGAGCATTAATCAGATTTTTGAAGATCATTCCAGCTCTCGAATCATTGTTGCAACATTTGCATCAAATGTAGATCGTGTGCAGCAGATTATCAATGCAGCATATAAAAATGGGCGTAAAGTAGTGGTGGAAGGTCGTAGTATGGTGAATATCATTGGTATAGCTAGTGAATTAGGTTATATCAATATTCCAGAGAATACTTTAATTGATATTGAAGCGATTAAGAATTATCCAGACGAGCAGCAGGTGATTATCACTACGGGAAGTCAGGGTGAGTCTATGGCGGCTTTGTCACGTATGGCAAATGGCGTACATCGTAAGATTAGCATTAAGCCAGGAGATACGATTGTATTTAGTTCTAATCCAATTCCGGGTAACGAAAAAGCAGTATCAAATGTTATTAACGAATTGGCTATGAAAGGTGCACATGTTATTTTTCAGGATGTACATGTATCAGGACATGCTTGCCAAGAAGAGATTAAACTAATTTATTCTTTGCTACATCCAAAGTATGCAATTCCTGTGCATGGTGAGTATCGTCATCTGATGGCACAGGCGAGAATAGCAGAAAGTCTGGGTATTGATAAAGAGAATATTTTTATTTTGTCATCTGGGGATGTGTTGGAATTAGACAGTGAAAGTGCAGCAGTAAGTGGTAGAGTTCATACTGGTGCAGTTATGGTTGACGGTCTGGGCGTTGGTGATGTAGGTAATATTGTATTACGCGACAGACAGCATTTGGCAGAAGATGGTATTATTATTGTAGTTATGACCTTAGAGGCTGGAAGTGGTCAGGTTCTGGCAGGACCGGATATCGTTTCCAGAGGGTTCGTCTATGTGAGAAATTCAGAAAGTCTGATGGATGAAGCAAAACAGATTTTAGATGATACAATGCAGTATTGTATGGATAATGGAATTACAGACTGGAGTAAAATTAAGGCAGAGGTAAAGGATGCGTTAGGCGATTTTGTTTGGAAAGAAACGAAGCGTCGTCCAATGATTATGCCGATTATTATGGAAGTCTAGTAACTGTTTAGGATAGCTAAAAACGCTTGCTGTTTTGAGCGTAAGAACATGATTTTTGCATCGTAATTATGAAGGTACTGAATAATTACGAAGTCTAAGAGAATTAGATGAGATAATAAGAGAACAGTAATGCAGTTAAGAGGATAAGATTTAATGGGTACAAAAAGTACAAAGAATACAAAAAATAAAAACAAGGCAGTATTTCGTTTTGTAGAGATTAGTTTTTCGATATTAATAGTGTTAGTGGTGTTTATAGGTGTGTTTAAGACGAGCACTTATTGCTATGAGTTTGGGTATCGTATTTTTACAGAAAAAGCGGTAGACGAATATCCTGGGGATGATGTACAGGTTTTAATTAATGAAGGCGACTCCGCTTTTGATATTGGAAAAATATTAGAGGAAAAAGGATTGGTAAAAGATTCTAATTTATATGTGGCACAATATTATTTGTCAGCCTATGTAGATAAACTTTTGCCGGGTACGTACACATTGAATACTTCTATGACAGCAAAAGAGATGATGGACGTAATGTCAACGCCAGTAGAAGATGCAGAAGTGGAGAATGAATAGTGATTGTAGATGAACGACTGGTGACCTTTATTAATTCTTTTGATAGCGGTAACACAGAGGAATTAGAACAAATTGAAAAAGAAGCCATAGAGACTTATGTGCCGATTATTCGAAAAGAAATGCAAAACTTTCTAAAAATGTTGCTTGCGATTAAAAAGCCGGCACGTATTTTGGAAGTAGGAACAGCAATCGGATTTTCTGCAATTTTGATGGCAGAGTATAATCCGGCTAACTGTCATATTACTACAATTGAGAATTATGAAAAACGTATTCCAATTGCCAGAGAGAATTTTAAACGAGTGGGAAAAGAGCAGCAGATTACTTTGTTAGAGGGAGATGCAGCAGAGGTATTAAAGACAATAGAAGAGCCATTCGATTTTATTTTTATGGATGCAGCTAAGGGACAGTATATACACTTTATGCCAGAGGTATTACGTCTTTTGAAAAAGGATGGAATTTTGGTGTCAGATAATGTACTTCAGGATGGAGATATTATTGAGTCACGTTATGTGGTGACTAGAAGAAACCGAACTATTCATAAGCGTATGAGAGATTATTTGTATCAATTGACGCATCATGAAGAGTTGGTGACTTCTATTTTACCAATTGGAGATGGAATTACAATCAGTGTAAAACATGAAAAGAACTTCTAAAGTTCACACCAAAGGGTGTTTCACTAAGAAGTTCTATGTTTCATGTAGAAGAACACAAAGTGTTCTTCTGAATAGGAAAGGAATTTTAATGAAGAAACCAGAGTTAATGATTCCAGCTAGTAGCTTGGAAGTTTTAAAAATTGCAGTCATCTTTGGTGCTGACGCAGTATATATTGGTGGAGAAGCATTTGGGCTTCGTGCTAAAGCCAAGAATTTCACTATGGAAGAAATGAAAGAAGGTATTGAGTTTGCTCATACCCATGGAGTGAAGGTTTATGTAACAGCCAATATTTTAGCACATAATAGTGATTTGGAAGGTGTTCGTGCTTATTTTGAAGAATTAAAGGTATTAAAACCCGATGCATTAATCATTGCGGACCCAGCTATTTTTATGATTGCCAAGGAAGTGTGTCCGGAAATTGAGAGACATGTTAGTACACAGGCGAATAATACCAATTATGGAACATATCTGTTTTGGCATCAGCTTGGTGCACACCGTGTTGTAACGGCTAGAGAGCTTTCTTTAGCAGAGATTAAAGAAATCCGAGCAAATATTCCGGATGAGTTAGAGATTGAGACATTTATTCATGGTGCGATGTGCATCTCTTATTCAGGAAGATGCCTGCTTTCTAATTATTTCGTAGGTAGAGATGCTAATCAGGGTGCATGTACCCATCCGTGTAGATGGAAGTATGCAGTAGTAGAAGAGAAGCGTCCGGGAGAATATTTCCCAGTTTATGAAAATGATAGAGGGACATATATTTTTAATTCCAAAGATTTGTGTATGATAGAGCATATTCCGGATATGGTAGATGCAGGGATAGATAGCTTTAAGATAGAGGGACGTATGAAGACGGCGTTGTATGTAGCTACGGTTGCACGAACCTATCGAAAAGCGATTGATGATTTTTATGAATCTCCGGAAAAATATCAGGAAAATATGCCGAGGTATTTAGAACAGATTTCAAATTGTACTTACAGACAGTTTACAACTGGCTTTTTCTATGGAAAACCATCAGAAGAAGCACAGATTTATGATAGTAATACCTATTTGAGAGAATACACATATCTTGGTATTGTGGGAGAACAGAACGAAGAAGGTCTTTACCAGATTGAACAGCGAAATAAGTTCTCAGTAGGAGAAGAAATCGAAGTTATGAAGCCAAATGGTGATAATATTTTGGTTACTGTAAAGGCGATTCGAGATGAGAAGGGAACTGAAATGGAATCAGCACCACATCCACAGCAGATTCTGTATATCGATTTGGGACAGCCATTAGAAAAATACGATATTTTAAGAAGAAAAGAAGACTAACAACGATGTAAAACTCACGGAGGGGTAATAGTCATGAAACAGGAGAAATTTGTAGCATATGTGGGTACATATACCCATGAAAACAGTGTAGGTATTCATATTTATGATGTCGATGTAGAGAAACCATACATGACAGAGCGAAAAGTAGTTCCAATTAATAACCCATCAGATTTGACGGTTTCAAAAGACAAAAGATTTTTGTATTCGATTGCTGATGAAGGTGTGGAGGCATTCCGTATTCTGCCGGATGGTGATTTAGAGTCGATTAACCGTGCAGGAATCGGTGGTATGAGAGGGTGCTATGTGGAAGTAGATGATACCAACAGATATTTATTTGTTGGTGGACACTATGATGGCAGAGTTAGTATGCTTCATATTAATGAAGATGGAAGTCTTGGTACTGTCGCAGATGGTATCTTCCATAAAGGTATGGGAGTAAGTATTGAACAGCGTAATCATATTCCACATGTGGATTGTGTAAAGTTGACTCCTGACCAGATGTTCCTTTGTGCAGTGGACAATGGTTTGGATCATGTGAAAGTTTATCGTGTAGATTATGAAAAAGGAAAATTGAAATTGGTACATATCATTCGTGGACAGATGGAATCAGCTCCTAGAATGATGCGTTTCTCAAAAGACGGTAACTATGCTTATATTTTATATGAATTAGCGAATATGGTAGAAGTATACAAATATTCGGTAGAAAATGGAGAACCGATTTTTGAACTAATTCAGACCATTTCTACGAAGACATCTGAAGACGCGAAGTCTCTATGTGCTGCTTCCGGTATGGAAGTATCACTGGAAGGTAATTATCTGTATTGCAGTATTGCGGGTACAAATGCGGTTGTATGCTTTGCAATTGATAAGGCTACAGGTATGTTGACTACTTCGTTTAATACACGAGTAAATAGTGATTTTCCGAAAGTGTTGGCAGTTTTACCGGATGAAAAGCATTTTATGACTTTGAATAATAATTCAAATCAGATTATGTTTTATGAGGCACATCATGATAAAGGATATGCGTTGTGGAAGGGTAAACCTATTAAGGTAGATAAACCGAACTGTATTGATATTGTGGCATTGCCATGAATGATTGGTTGAAATAAACTTTCGTTTAGCGAGGTCTTAGAGAACGCACCGACCTCAGGAATATCTCGTTCGAAAAACTATAGAAAGTGCAAATATTTTAAATTCAGTAAATTTAGTTGTGTTAGAGAAAAGTTTAGAAATTCTTTTCGCAGAATGCCGGAATAACGTTTTGTGTCCGCTAACGCGTTGCAAAAAGTTTAGAAAATATCTGACATAGCACGAACAGGTGCCTGTTATAGCTTTCAAGATTCTCTAGCAGGTGGCTTTGGCAAAGTCGTTATGTACTTCGCGGCGTCAAAACTCAAAGGGGACTTAGTTCATAGGTATTGAATGATTCAATATCTACGTTCTAAGTCCCCTTTTCAAACAGTTGACTCTGCGAAGTACGTTTTGTCAAAGCTCACCTGCAAGAGAATCTACGAAACCTACAAGGGCACTGTCCGTGTCTATGCAGATATTTTTTCAACTTTGTGCAACCTTGAGCGGACAGGAAATATCACGTTTCCGGCATCTGCGAAATTAGAATTTCAAACTTTGCAAAACCACAACTAAATTTACTGTTTAAAATATTGCACTTATTAAAGATTATATACGAGATAATCCTGTGGTCGGTGCGTTCTCTATTATTACGAGAAACGAAAGTTTATTACGATGACTTTAAAAATAAAATTCTCGGATTGAGTCCATTTTTGCACTCATATTTACAAAGAGTGCATCTACGATTGTCAGTGCTGCCATGGCTTCTACGACAACGACTGCACGAGGTGCGATAATCGGGTCATGTCTGCCATGAATGTTAATGTTGATTTCTTCGTTTGCTTTATTAACTGTCTGCTGGGTGGCTGAGATAGAAGGAGTCGGTTTGATAGAAGCACGTAGAATAATGTCACTTCCATCACTCATTCCACCTAAAATACCACCGGCATGATTGGTGGCTTTTTCAATTTTACCATGTTCATCAATGCGAAATGCATCATTATTGACTTTTCCGGTTGCTTTGGCAGCCTAAAACCCATCTCCGATTTCAAATCCTTTTACAGCACCAATAGACATAATTGCTTTGGCAAGATTCGCATCTAATTTTTCGAAAACAGGATCGCCGATACCTACAGGCATACCGGAAATGACACACTCTACCATTCCGCCAACGGAATCGCCATCTGCCATGCAGGCTTCTAAATAAGCAGATGCGTTAGCAGCAGCTTCTGCATCCGGCATGTAGAGAGCATTTTGGTTAATCTGCATAGCGTCAAAGAGACGTTCATCGCATACGATTGGTCCGATGGATTTGGTATAAGTAGTGAATGTAATGCCTAATTGATTTAAAATTTTCAGTGCTACGGCTCCGGCAGCTACACGACCGATAGTTTCGCGACCAGAAGAACGTCCGCCACCGCGATAATCGCGGAATCCATATTTCATATCGAAGGTATAGTCAGCATGTCCCGGACGATAGAAAGATGCGATTTCACTATAATCTTTGGAACGTTGGTTTTCATTATATATTACTAAAGAGATTGGCGTGCCAGTGGTCTTTCCTTCGAAAACACCAGATAAAATGTGTACAATGTCGCCCTCTTTGCGTGGTGTAGAAAACTGGGATTGCCCAGGCTTTCTACGGTCTAAAAATTTCTGAATATCTTCTTCACACAGATATAATCCTGCAGGGCAGCCGTCGATTACTACGCCTAATCCTGCACCGTGAGATTCACCCCAGGTTGTGATTTTAAAAATGGTTCCAAATGTAGAGCCTGCCATAATATATTACCTCGTTTAAACTATTTTTCGAGCTGCACCAGAATTTATTGAGGCAGCTTGGAATATGATTGTTATTGTTCAGAGCTATCCAACATGTGCTGTCGGATGGTGAAAGAATATTTAAAGTCGCTTTCTGCGAGTGAACAGTAACTTGTTAAGGAAGATTATAAAAGATTTGACTTTGCATGACAACTAAAATATGATAGAGTAGATGAATGTATATGTGATGATATAACGAAATGAGTGCGAAAAGATTGCGTTTGGTAGTATTTTGAAACGCAACATGGTGATATAAAATGAACGAACAATATCGTGTGAGTAAATTAGATAATCCGATTGACTGGACAGTAGCAGTTCCGGGGTCAAAGAGTATGACGAATCGAGTCCTTTTGTTGGCAGCGTTGCAAAGAGGAAAAATTACGATAGATGGAGTTTTGTTTTCGGATGATTCTAGAGTATTTTTAGGATCATTACAGTCGCTAGGATTTGATTTACAGATAGATGAAGAAAAAAAACAAGTTATTTTGGAAGGCTGTGGTGGTGAAATACCGAAGCAGGAGGCAGAGATTTATGTGGGAAGTGCCGGAACGGCAGCACGTTTTTTGACTGCGATGCTTGGATGTTCGAAGGGCACTTATGTAATAAATGCTTCTGAACAGATGAAGAAACGACCGATGCGTCCGCTTTTTGAATTGCTAGAGCAGTTAGGAGCAGAGATTACTTATTTGGAAGAGGAATATTTTCTGCCGGTACGTATAAAAGGCTGTGCCGATAGTGATGAAGAACAGAAAACAGGAATCTCAGCCATATGCAAAGAAGTAAAACGACAGGATGAATCAGTAATTTCAATGCGACCAAAATATATGGAACTTGATATCAGTAAAAGTACGCAGTTTTTGAGTGCTATGCTATTAGTAGCACCAATGTTTAAACAGGGATTACAGATTTATATTACGAGTGAGAAGAAAGATGGTTCTTATATTCGTATTACTCGTCACATGATGGAGGAGTTTGGAGTTACCGTTGCTTTTGATGGACAAAATTATCTTGTACCGCCTGAGGCAGAATATTATAAGGAACAGTATATCGTAGAGCCGGATATGTCGGCGGCATGTTATTTTTATGCGGCAGCAGCTATGACAGGAGGACGAGCACAAGTATACAATGTGCACATGGATAATACGCAGGGAGATTTAAAATTTCTTGAGGTGTTAAAAAAACTTGGCTGTAAAGTAGAAGAAGCACCAGCGGGAATTGTGGTAACTGGACCGGAACAAGGTTCTTTGAAAGGAATTCATATCAACTTGAATGATTTTTCTGATCAGACCATGACTTTGGCAGTAATTGCACCATTTTGTAAGGAAAAGGTACGAATTGAGGGAATAGGTCATATCCGTTTACAGGAGTCAGACAGACTTCATGGAATTGCGACTGAACTTACCAATTTAGGCGTAACATGCGAGGAAGAGGAAACTTCGATTACGATATATCCGGGTATGCCACGTGCTGGAGTAGTGGAGACTTATGAAGATCATCGGATGGCAATGGCATTTTCCCTAATAGGTCTTTTGGTAGAAGGTATTGTGATTGATAATCCGATGTGTTGTAGCAAAACATTTGAGAATTATTTTGATATATTAGATAGTTTGTGTCAAAAATGAGACAACTATTCGATGCAGATAAGTAGAGAAAGAGTAAAAAGAAAGGAAAAGTATGTACGAAGTATTAAAAGAAGAAGGAAGAGCAAAACGTGCAGTGTTCCATACGGTTCACGGCGATATTCAGACACCGGTTTTTATGAATGTAGGTACAGTAGCAGCTATTAAAGGTGCGGTATCTACTGAGGATTTAGAACAGATTAAATGTCAGGTAGAGTTATCGAATACCTATCATTTACATGTGCGTACCGGTGATAAATTAATCAAGGAAGTAGGCGGTCTTCATAAGTTTATGTCTTGGAATAAGCCTATTTTAACAGACTCCGGCGGATTTCAGGTGTTTTCACTATCAGGACTCCGTAAAATTAAAGAAGAAGGTGTGTATTTCAATTCCCACATTGATGGTGCTAAGATTTTTATGGGACCGGAAGAAAGTATGCAGATTCAGTCTAATTTAGGTTCTACGATTGCGATGGCATTTGATGAATGTCCTCCAGCACTGGCAGAGCGTTCTTATGTGGAAAATTCAGTTGCCAGAACAACACGCTGGTTAGAACGTTGTAAAAAAGAGATGGCACGTTTGAACTCTTTAGAAGATACCGTGAACAAGAACCAGATGTTATTTGGTATTAATCAGGGAGCGATCATGCCAGATATTCGTATTGACCATGCGAAGCGTATTTCAGAGATGGATTTGGATGGCTATGCAGTTGGTGGTTTGGCAGTTGGTGAGTCTCATGAGGAAATGTATCATGTTTTGGATGAAGTAGTACCATATCTTCCGAAAAACAAGCCTACTTATTTGATGGGAGTGGGTACACCTGCCAATATTTTGGAAGGTGTAGAGCGTGGTATTGACTTTTTTGATTGTGTATATCCTTCGCGTAATGGTCGTCATGGGCATGTTTATACGAACCAAGGTAAAATTAATTTATTTAACCAAAAGTATGAAAAAGATATGCGTCCAATTGAAGAAGGTTGTGGATGTCCGGCATGTCAGCGTTATTCAAGAGCCTATATTCGTCATTTGTTAAAGGCAAAAGAAATGCTTGGTATGAGACTTTGTGTGCTTCATAACCTGTATTTTTATAACACAATGATGGAAGAGATTAGAGATGCGTTAGACGCAGGCAACTTTAAAGCGTATAAAGAAGAAAAACTTTACAACATGGGACAGATTAATCGCGAGAAGGAAGCAGGAAAATAAAAAAAGTGTGAAATAGTAAGGATTCACTTGCCGAATTACTGTTTTTTGTGTACAATGTTTAAAGTGTGTAAAATGGTAACGAAAAGTTACTTAAGATACTAAGATTATTTAGGAGGATGGATAAGATATGTTATCAATTTTAGCAACAGCAGCTCCAGTTGGCGGAGCATTTACAATTGTATGGTTAATTGTATTATTTGCACTTATGTATTTCATGACAATCAGACCACAGCAGAAGGAAGAAAAAAGAAAAAAAGCAATGCTTTCTGAACTTGCAACAGGTGATACTGTTTTGACAACAAGTGGTTTTTATGGAACAGTTATCGATATTACAGATGATACAGTTATCGTAGAATTCGGTAGCAACAAAAATTGCCGTATCCCAATGCAGAAGGCAGCAATTGCAGCAGTTGAAAAGCCAGAACAGGCATAATTATTATTTGGGGAGCTATCGGGCACTTGCTGTCAGATAGAGAAATAAGGAATAAAATTATATTGTAAATAAAAAAAGTGAGTGCTATACTGATTTTATTCAGAAAGCACTCACTTGTTTTTTGAATTCGACTGTTATCTAAAGGCAGTCATTGCCAAATCTTTGGCATCACTTGGACAATTCAGGCGTTTCGCCATAATTCCCAAGTAAAACAACAACTATAGTTGCTAAAATTTATATTGGAAGGAAACCCAAGCCTATGACAAAAGACAAGAAAGTACAATGGCATCCTGCGTTTTATGGTGCAATGCATCTAGAATTTCGAGAGAATAAGGATGACTTAGAATTTGCGGAGGAGGTAATTTTAAATACCCTGCCGCTGAGAGTGGATATGTTAGTTGTAAAGAAGAAATATCCCTGTGAGATTAAAAATGAAATTGGGAGGATATTTGAAAAGTATAATTTAATAGAATATAAGTCACCAAAGGATACATTAAATTATGATGTATTTCTAAAAGGAATTGCATATGCATATCTTTATAAATCTAATGGGTTGCATATTGATAAAATAGCATTAGAAGAGGTTACGCTGACTTTTGTGCGTGAAAGAAAACCTATAAAGTTATTGAAAAAGTTACAAAAGGAAAAATTTTATATTGAACAAAAATGTAATGGGATTTATTATATAATTAAAGAAGGTAATATTAGAATACAGATAATAGTTTCCAAAGAGTTAAGTTGGGAGAATCATATTTGGTTAAATTCACTATCTGATAAAGTGAATGTTCAGCAAGCAATACAATTGATTGAAAGAGTAGAACGGCTAGAGCATTTAGATGATAAAAATTATGCAGATTCATTATGGGAGGTAGTGGAAGCTGTAAATAAGGAAATTGTACAGAAAGTAAGGGAGGATGAGAGTATGGCATGTAAAGCGTTGACGTCGATTATGCAACCGAAAATAGATGAGGCATTTAATAGTGGATTTAATAATGGGAGTCTTGATAAGGGAGTTAGCATATTTAAAAATATGATTAAGGACGGTATGTCAAGAGAACTGGCACAGAAATATGCGGAAATCAGTGATGAGTTGGTAAAGAAGGCATTAGAAGAAATTTAAGACGTTTGTATTTTCCCTGCCCATGGATAAAACATGTGGCAGGGATTTTTTTGATATATCAAGTAGTTGAAGCGAGTCCAAAATTTGCATATTAGAACTGTATTATAACCTACTATAAGTTGTAGTGTATCCCCAGTGAAAATAACCATAACAACAATTTATAGAAAGCATGAAAAAGTACCATGGCGTAGGTGGTTGAAATGTTTCCTAAGATACATTATGATAATACAAATAAGATTTGTTAATTGTGCAACTATTAAGAGCAAGAGGATTTTTCGAATATAGTGCTGAATAGTTATGCAAGTATTAAATGGTTAGTGCAGGAACGGAAATGAAATATAAGGTTGGTGTAATTGCAGGGGATGGCATTGGTCCGGAAGTAGTGGCCGAAGCTAAAAAAGTATTGAATCGAATAGGCGAAGTGTTCGGACATGAGTTTTGTTATGAAGAGATATTAATGGGAGGGTGTTCCATTGACGCGACTGGGGTTCCGCTTACAGAGGAAGCAATTGCAGCGGCAAAGGTATCGGACGCAGTATTGATGGGTTCTATCGGAGGTGATGCTAAGACTTCACCATGGTATCAGTTGCCACCGGAATTAAGACCAGAAGCGGGACTTTTGAAATTGAGAAAATCCTTGAAGTTATTTGCGAATTTGAGACCGGCGTATTTATACAAAGAATTGAAATCGGCCTGTCCGTTACGAGAAGATATTGCAAACGCAGGATTTGATATGATGATTATGCGTGAATTGACAGGTGGCTTGTATTTTGGAGAACGAAAAACAGAGGAATTAGATGGCGTTATGACAGCCGTAGATACTCTTGTTTATAATGAAAATGAAATTTATCGCATTGCAAAAAGAGGTTTTGATATTGCGATGAAACGTAAAAAGAAAGTAACTAGTGTAGATAAAGCGAATGTACTTGATTCTTCGAGACTTTGGAGGAAAGTGGTTGAGAAAGTAGCAAAGGACTACCCGGAAGTAGCTTGCGAGCATATGTTGGTTGATAATTGTGCAATGCAGTTAGTTAGAAATCCGGCACAGTTTGACGTAATTCTAACTGAGAATATGTTTGGTGATATTTTATCAGATGAAGCTAGTATGATAACAGGATCCATAGGAATGTTACCATCAGCTAGTTTAAATGATACCAAATTTGGCTTGTATGAACCGAGCGGTGGTTCGGCACCGGATATTGCGGGAAAGGGAATTGCTAATCCGATCGCTACGATTTTGAGTGCAGCAATGATGCTTCGCTACAGCTTTGATTTGGATAAAGAAGCTGAGGTAGTGGAGGCAGCAGTAAAAAAGGTATTAACAGATGGATATAGAACGGAAGACATCGCACCACAGATAGTTTGCAGTAATAATGGAATTGAAATTGTTGGAACTGCAAAGATGGGAGATTTAGTCTGTGAAAATATTCGATAATGTGATATGATAAGTCTATTATTCGTTTAGCGAAGGAGGAAAAAACCTCTGCTCGTCAGAGGATAAACTCAATAAGTTGAGTTGCATTTTCCTTCGGAAAACAAGGAGGCCAAATCCTCTCCTCACCAGGAGGATAAACTCTGCAAGCAGAGTTGGATTTTGCTTCGCAAAACAAAGGAGGAAAAAACCTCTGCTCGTCAGAGGACTCGCATTTTCCTTCGGAAAACAAGGAGGTCTATATGAAAAGTGATAATTGTAGAGTGGGGATGGCACAGGCACCTCATAGAAGTTTGTTTAATGCATTAGGATTTACAGAAGAAGAAATGAAAAAACCAATGGTTGGTATTGTTAGTTCTTATAATGAAATCGTACCAGGGCATATGAACCTTGATAAAATTGTAAACGCAGTAAAGCTTGGTGTTGCAGAAGCTGGCGGTGTGCCGGTTGTATTTCCGGCGATTGCAGTTTGTGATGGTATCGCAATGGGCCATACAGGAATGAAATATTCTCTTGTAACTAGAGATTTGATTGCAGATTCTACCGAATGTATGGCACAGGCACATCAGTTTGATGCATTGATTATGGTTCCAAACTGTGATAAAAACGTACCTGGTTTATTAATGGCAGCAGCTAGAATTAATGTTCCAACTGTATTTGTATCTGGTGGTCCAATGCTTGCAGGTCGCGTAAATGGACATAAAACCAGCCTTTCTTCTATGTTTGAAGCAGTTGGTTCTTATGCAGCAGGCACCATGACAGAAGAGGAAGTAAGAGAATACGAAGAAAAAGTTTGTCCAACCTGCGGTTCTTGCTCAGGTATGTACACAGCTAACTCTATGAACTGTTTAACAGAAGCACTTGGTATGGGACTTGGCGGTAATGGTACAATCCCAGCTGTATATTCAGAGCGTATCAAACTTGCAAAACATGCAGGTATGGCAGTTATGGATATGTACAATAAAAATATCCGTCCAAGAGACATTATGACAAAAGAAGCGATTATGAACGCTTTAACCGTAGATATGGCACTTGGATGTTCTACAAATAGTATGTTACATTTACCTGCAATTGCACATGAAATCGGTTTTGATTTTGATATTGCATTTGCGAACCCAATCAGTGAAAAGACACCAAACCTTTGTCACTTAGCTCCAGCTGGTCCTACTTATATGGAAGACTTAAACGAAGCTGGTGGTGTATATGCAGTTATGAAACAGCTTGCTGACATTGGTTTATTACATACAGACTGTATGACAGTAACAGGTAAAACAGTAGGCGAAAATATCGCAAATGCTGTTAATAAGAATCCAGAAGTTATCCGTCCAATCGATAACCCATACAGCAAAACAGGTGGTCTTGCAGTATTAAAAGGTAACTTGGCTCCAGATGGAAGCGTTGTAAAACGTTCCGCTGTAGTAGAAGAGATGATGGTGCATGAAGGACCAGCCAGAGTATTTGATTGTGAAGAAGATGCAATCGATGCAATCAAAGGCGGCAAGATCGTAGCAGGTGATGTAGTAGTTATCCGTTACGAAGGTCCAAAAGGTGGTCCTGGTATGAGAGAAATGTTAAATCCTACCTCAGCAATCGCAGGTATGGGATTAGGTTCTTCTGTAGCATTGATTACAGATGGACGTTTCTCAGGAGCAAGCCGAGGTGCTTCTATCGGGCACGTTTCTCCGGAAGCAGCAGTTGGCGGACCGATTGCATTAGTGGAAGAAGGAGACATCATTAAGATTAATATTCCAGAAATGACATTGGATATTGCAGTTTCTGATGAAGAAATGGCAGCGAGAAAAACAAAATGGCAGCCAAGAGAACCAAAGATTACAGATGGTTACTTAAAGAGATATGCTTCTTTAGTTACATCAGGAAACAGAGGTGCAATTCTCGAGTTGCCAAGATAGAAAGGAAAAGAATTTATGCAGTTAACTGGTGCACAAATCGTTATCGAATGTTTAAAAGAACAGGGTGTTGATACCGTTTTTGGATATCCGGGCGGTGCCATCTTAAATGTATATGATGAATTATATAAACATAAAAATGAAATAAATCACGTATTGACTTCGCATGAGCAGGGAGCATCCCATGCAGCAGATGGTTATGCGAGAAGCACGGGAAAAGTTGGTGTTTGTTTTGCAACCTCGGGTCCTGGTGCTACTAACCTTGTAACCGGTATTGCGACCGCATATATGGATTCAGTTCCAATGGTTGCTATTACTTGTAACGTAACGGTTCCATTACTTGGTAAGGATAGTTTTCAGGAGATTGATATCGCAGGTATCACCACTCCGATTACAAAACACAATTTTATCGTAAAAGATGTAGAGAAATTAGCAGATACAATCCGCAGAGCGTTTAAAATTGCGAAGAAAGGTCGTCCGGGTCCAGTTTTAGTGGATATTCCAAAGGACGTTACTGCAGCAAAAACAGAGTACATATTTAAAGAACCGGAAGCAATTGCAAGAATATCTGACACGATTACAGATGAAGCGGTAGCAGAAGCAATCAAGTTAATTAAAGAGTCAAAGAAACCATATATTTTTGTGGGCGGTGGTGCAGTAATTTCCGATGCAGATGCAGAGTTAAGGGAGTTTGTTAAGAAAGTAGACGCACCAGTTTGCGATACTTTGATGGGAAAAGGTGCATTTGACGGAACGCATGATTTGTACACAGGCATGCTTGGTATGCATGGTACGAAGACGGCTAACTTAGGTGTTAGTGAATGTGATTTATTAATTGCAATTGGTGCACGTTTTTCAGATCGTGTACTTGGAAATGCGAAGAAGTTTGCAAGCAATGCCAAGATTTTACAGTTTGATGTGGATCCGGCAGAGATTAATAAAAATGTAAAAGCACATACTGCAGTGATTGGTGATGTAAAAGAGATTTTAACAAGAATCAATGCAGAACTTACCCAGCAGAACCATACAGACTGGATTGCACATGTGTTTGATTATAAAGTGAAGTTCCCGTTGAAATATCCGGAAGCAGGATTATCCGGCCCGTTTGTTATCGAGCAGATTTATCAAGAGACAAAGGGCGATGCCATTATCGTAACAGAAGTAGGTCAGCATCAGATGTGGGCAGCACAGTATTATAAATACAGTAAGCCAAGAACATTACTTACTTCCGGCGGTCTTGGAACTATGGGTTATGGTTTAGGTGCAGCAATCGGTGCACAGATGGCGAATCCGGATAAACTGGTTATCAATATTGCTGGTGATGGATGTTTCCGCATGAATATGAACGAACTTGCAACGGCAGCCAGACAGAATCTTCCATTGATTCAGGTGGTTATTAACAATCATGTGCTTGGTATGGTACGTCAGTGGCAGAGTTTATTCTACCAAGAACATTATTCTGCAACTATTTTAAATGACAATGTGGATTTTGTGAAATTGGCAGAAGCGTTGGGGGCAGAAGGTTATCGTGCAACAACCAGAGAAGAGTTTACAGAAGCTTTCGAGAAAGCACTTGCTTCAAAAAGACCGGTATTAATTGACTGTATTATCAATAGTGATGATAAAGTATGGCCAATGGTAGCACCGGGAGAAGCTATTAGTTCCGCATTTACGGATGAGGATATAAAAAAATGATGATAGCTGTGAAAAACTAACACAGTTAAAGGAGGATCATATGAGTAGAGTGTATAATTTTTCGGCAGGTCCGGCTGTATTACCGGAAGAAGTATTGCGTGAAGCAGCAGATGAAATGATGGATTATCAGGGAAGTGGTATGTCGGTTATGGAAATGAGTCATCGTTCCAAGACATATGACAAAATCATCAAAGATGCAGAAGCTGATTTGAGAGATTTAATGAATATTCCGGATAATTACAAAGTGCTGTTTTTACAGGGTGGAGCATCTCAGCAGTTCGCTATGATTCCAATGAACCTGATGAAGAACAAAAAAGCAGGTTTTATTGTGACAGGACAGTGGGCAAAGAAAGCGTACCAGGAAGCTTCGATTTACGGGGAAGCGGTAAAGCTTGCATCATCGGAAGATAAGACTTTCTCATATATTCCGGATTGTTCAGATCTTGATATCCCAGAAGATTTAGATTATGTATATATTTGTGAAAACAATACGATTTACGGAACAAAATTTTGGGAATTACCAAATACAAAAGGACATACGTTAATTTCAGATGTATCTTCCTGCTTCTTATCTGAGCCGGTAGATGTAAGTAAATATGGGATTATCTATGGTGGTGTTCAGAAGAACATTGGACCTGCAGGTGTTGTTATCGTAATTATCCGTGAAGATTTAATTACAGAAGATACTTTACCAGGCACACCAACGATGTTAAAGTACAAAATTCATGCAGACAATGCATCTTTATATAATACTCCTCCTGCATATGGTATCTACATTTGCGGTAAAGTATTCAAATGGTTAAAGAAAATGGGCGGTTTATCTGCTATGAAGAAACATAACGAAGAGAAAGCAAAGATTCTTTATGATTTCTTAGATGAAAGCAAACTTTTCAAAGGAACTGTAGAAGCAAAAGACCGTTCATTGATGAACGTACCATTTGTAACCGGAAATGAAGAATTAGATGCGAAATTTGTAAAAGAAGCGGCAGCAGCAGGTTTTGTGAACTTAAAAGGTCACAGAAGCGTAGGCGGTATGCGTGCATCTATTTACAATGCAATGCCAAAGGAAGGCGTTGAGAAATTAGTAGCATTTATGAAAGAATTTGAAGCAGCAAACGTATAGGGGGTATCATTATGTTTAAATATCATTGCTTAAATCCAATCGCAGATGTAGGTTTGGATTTATTTGTAAAATATTATGAGAAAACAGAAGATGTAAATGAAGCAGAAGCGATTTTAGTTCGTAGTGCGGCTATGCATGATATGGAGTTATCTGATAACTTATTAGCAGTAGCAAGAGCCGGTGCAGGTGTAAATAATATTCCATTGGATAAATGTGCAGAAAAGGGTATTGTAGTATTTAATACACCGGGTGCAAATGCAAATGGTGTAAAAGAGTTAGTAATTGCAGCGATGCTTTATGCATCTCGTGACCTCATCGGTGGTATCGAATGGTGTATTGCAAATCAAGATGATGAGAATATTGCTAAAACTGCTGAGAAACAGAAAAAGAACTTTGCAGGTACCGAGATTGCAGGTAAAAAACTTGGTGTAATCGGTTTAGGAGCAATTGGTGCATCTGTTGCGAATGCAGCAACACATCTTGGTATGGAAGTATACGGTTATGACCCATATATTTCTGTAAATGCTGCATGGAGTTTATCACGCAACGTTAAACATATCACAAATATTGATGATATTTATCGCGAATGTGATTACATTACGCTTCATGTTCCGGCATTGGATACTACTAAGAAGATGATTAATGAAAAAGTAATCGCAATGATGAAACCTACAGCAGTAGTATTGAACTTTGCGAGAGATATATTAGTAGATGAAGAAGCAATGGTAAAAGCTTTAGAAGAAGGAAGAGTTGCTCATTATGTATCTGACTTTGCAAATCCAACTGTCGTTGGCAAAAAAGGTTGTATCATTACACCACATTTAGGAGCTTCTACAGCAGAATCAGAAGACAACTGTGCAATTATGGCAGTTCGTGAATTAAGAGATTATCTTGAAAATGGTAACCTCGTTCATAGCGTAAACTTCCCAGATTGTAGTATGGGTGCATGTACAACAGCTGGTCGTGTTGGAATTATGCATAGAAACGTATCTGGTATGATTAGCCAGTATACGAATATCTTTGGCGAAGCAGGTATTAATATTGCGAATATGACAAACAATTCAAAAGGTGAGTATGCATATGCACTATTAGACGTAGATTCACCGGTTACAGATGAAGTATTGGCTAAGTTAGCAGCAACAGATGGCGTACTTCGTGTGCGTAAAGTGAAATAATAAAGTATTAAAAGACAGAGTAAATGACATTTATAAATTATTTATGAGCATCAGACGAAATAAAGGGAAGGCGGCAGATATTGCTGCCCTCCCTTATGATGTTTATAACTAAAAAAAACAAATAATTTATTCATGAAATTGAACGATATGAAAAAAGGAATAGAAGGAGAATGGTTAAATGAATAGATTTTTGACATTAGCTACATCTGCGGTAGAGTCCACAGAAGAAATAATTGTACTAGAAACGATTGAAAAAGTGGTAGAAAATCCTGGGATTCTCCATACTTATTTAGAAGGTATGGTGCCTAATTTGATTAGTTTTGTATTACAGATAGTACTTGCTATTGTAGTGTATGTAATTGGAACCAAAATGATAAAATGGGCTGTAAAACTAGTGAAAAAAGCAATGGAACGCCATGAAGTAGATACGGGCGTTATCCAGTTTTTAAGTGCAATTGTAAAATACGCTTTGTATTTGATTTTAATTATGACCATTTTAGGTTTGTTTGGAGTAGCTACTACTTCTGTTGTGGCAGCAGTTGGTTCTGCAGGTGTAGCAGTTGGTTTGGCGTTACAGGGAAGCCTTTCAAACTTTGCCGGTGGTGTTCTGATTTTATTATTGAAGCCATTTAAAGTGGGTGACTATATTATTCAGGGCGGTAGTGAAGGTACTGTGTATGAAATTTCACTTTTCTATACGAAATTAAAGACCGGTGATAATAAAGTAGTGGTAATACCAAATGGTACATTATCCAATAATACGATTATGAATGTATCTCATATGGATAGACGTCGTGTGGATATTGTGGTAGGTATTGCATATGAGGCAGATATTAAGGTTGCAAAGGATATTATGTATAAACTAGCACAGAACGATGCGTGTAGATTACCAGAAGAAGATGCAATTGTGTTTGTGGATAATTTAGGTGCGTCTTCGGTAGATATCGGGGTTCGTTTGTGGGTAAGTGCAGCCGATTATTGGACAGTAAAATGGCGTCTGACAGAAAATATCAAGTATGCTATGGATGAAAATGGAATCTCTATTCCATACCAGCAGATTGATGTGCAGATTAAACAATAAAAGTAAAAAAAGTGCGATTCAATTTATAAAAAATGTTGACAAAAAGTGCAGATTATGGTACTTTTAGTCTTGTAGTGTATTAGATAGAAGTATACACGGCATGCAAATGCATGAACACACTAAAGTGTGAAGTATTTTGTAAGGCGAAGACCTTACGCGGATCTAGGAGGATTTTAGTTATGCAGCAGGGAACTGTAAAGTGGTTTAATGCCAAAAAAGGTTACGGATTTATTTCAGATGAAGCAGGTAATGACGTTTTTGTTCATTTCTCAGCTTTAAACATGGAAGGATTCAAAGAGTTAAAAGATGGCGAGAAAGTTGAATTTGAAGTGATTGATGGCGATAAAGGCCCTCAGGCAGCTAATGTTTCACGTCTTGCATAATCATTGACAATAGATTGAATTGAGAAGACGAACCGAAGGCACTCAAAGTAATTTGAGTGCCTTTTTTTGTTATTTTCAGAGACAGTAACAAGGATATATCTATTATTTGCAGAAAAATGGGATAGAATTTTAATTTCAATGATGTTAAAATAGTATGGAGTATGGCTATCTTGTAAAAGATATGATAGAGAAATATAGTTAGTGGGGATGAGGATTTTAGTGTGAAAAATAAATTTTTTACACGCAAATTTGTGCCTGCGGCCCAAAGTTTGCAGGTATTGGAAGGGCATGGTTATTAGTATGAATTTGGCAAAATTAAAAGAATATGAATTAGTAGAACAACATACACTTTCGGATTTGAACTCAGAAGGAATGGTATTTCGTCATAAAAAGAGCGGTGCAAGAATCGCAGTTATCAGTAATGATGATGATAATAAAGTGTTTTTTATTGGTTTCCGTACACCAGCAGAGGATTCTACCGGTGTACCGCATATCATTGAACATACTGTGTTATGCGGTTCAAAGAATTATCCGGTGAAGGATCCGTTCATTGAATTGGCAAAGGGGTCATTAAATACTTTCTTAAATGCAATGACATTTCCGGATAAAACTATTTATCCGGTAGCAAGCTGCAATGATAAGGATTTTCAGAATTTGATGAGTGTCTATATGGATGCTGTTTTCTATCCGAATATTTACAAATATGAGGAGATTTTTAAACAGGAAGGTTGGCATTACGAATTAGAGGATATAGATAGTCCGATTATGATTAATGGTGTTGTTTATAATGAGATGAAGGGAGCATTTTCTTCGGCAGATGATGTGTTAAGTCGTCAGATTTTAAATTCATTGTTCCCGGATACTTGTTATGCTAATGAGTCTGGTGGCGACCCGGAATGTATCCCAGAGTTGACTTATGAAGCATATTTAGATTTTCACCGCAGATATTATCATCCAAGCAATTCATATATCTATCTCTATGGAGATATGGATGTGGAAGAGAAATTGCAATGGTTAGATGAAGCTTATTTAAGTCATTATGAGCAGATAGAAACGAATTCAGAAATCGGAACACAACAGGCATTTGATGAGCCGGTGGAGGTATATAAAAAATATTCCATTTCATCTAGTGAGCCAGAAGAGAATAATACTTACTTATCTTATAATCTGGTGCTAGGGACAACATTGGATGAAAAGCTATATCAAGCATTTGATATATTAGATTATGCATTAGTGGGAGCACCTGGTGCACCGATTAAAAAGGCTTTGACAGATGCAGGGATTGGTAGTGAGATTAGTGGCGGTTACGATAGTAGTATTAAGCAGCCTACATTTAGTATTATTGCCAAAAACGCGAATACCTCAGATAAAGAACAGTTTTTAGCAATTATAAGAGAGGTATTAGAAAAACTTGTAAAAGATGGATTGAATAAAAAATCACTTTTGGCGGGAATCAATAGTTCAGAATTCCGCTATCGTGAAGCAGATTATGGTTCTTCACCAAAGGGATTACTTTACGGTATTCAGTGCTTAGAAAGTTGGCTGTATGATGATTCGAAAGTATTTTTACATTTAGAAGCGAATGCAGTATATGCTTATCTGAGAGAACAGGTAGAGACGAATTATTTTGAAGAATTAATTCAGAAATATTTTCTTGATAATACACATGCCTCTGTAGTAATTGTAGAGCCGGAAAGAGGCTTAAATGCTAAGATGGAAGCTGCTTTAGAAGCCAGATTAAAAGATTATAAGGAAAGTTTAAGTGCCGAGGAAATCGATGCACTAATCGAGGCAACAAATCATTTAGAACAATATCAGGAAGAGCCATCTTCTAAAGAAGATATGGAAAAGATTCCGATGCTGACTAGAGAGGATATGAAAAAAGAAGCACAGCCATTTTCGAATAAGGAACGTCAGGTTGCAGGAACAATGGTGATGCATCATGATATTTTTTCAAATGGCATTATTTATCTGGCGTTATTATTCAATATGCAGGATATACCGGAAGAGGATATTCCTTATATTGGGATTTTAAAAGCAATGTTAGGGTATGTTGATACTGCGAATTATAACTATGCAGATTTTGCAAATGAGGTGAACTTCCATACCGGTGGTGTGGGCAGCACCATGGGCTTATATCCGAGCATACAGGATAAGGACGATATAAAAGTAATGTTTGAAGTCCGTACGAAAGCATTGGCAGATAAACTCGTGGATGCTAGAGAATTATTAGAAGAAATGATGTTAACCTCTAATTTTACAGACGAGAAACGTTTGCGAGAAGTATTGCTAGAACTGAAGTCCAGACTGCAGATGACTTTAAGCGGTGCCGGACATTCAGTAGCATCTACTCGTGCGATGAGCTATTTTTCAAAAACGGCAGTATATCGTAACAGTATAGAATTATATCGTGTGGTGGCAGATTTAGAGACAAATTTTGAAGAACGTAAGGTAGAATTGGCGAAGAAATTACAGGCATTGACCGAAAAGATTTTTACAAATGACAGATTAATGGTTAGTGTGACTTGTAGTGAAGAAGACTATGCTATTGCGGAACAGGAAATTGCTATTATAAAGGAAAAACTCTTTGCGGATAAAGGTATTGGTGCGGAGGTAGAGTTTACATTTGAACAGAAAAATGAAGGTTTCATGGATGCTTCACAGGTACAGTATGTTGCAAGAGCGGGTAATTATCGTAAGCACGGCTTTGATTATCATGGAGCACTACGGATTTTGAAAGTAATTTTGGGTTATGATTATCTTTGGAATAATGTTCGTGTGAAGGGTGGAGCTTATGGTTGTATGAATGGATGTATGAGAAATGGTGATATGTACTTTGTGTCTTACCGTGATCCGAACCTTAGTAAAACAAACGAAGTATACGATGGTATTCCGGCGTATATAGAAAGTTTTGAGGCAGATGAGCATGAAATGACAAAATATATTATTGGAACCATCAGCGATATGGATACACCGATGAATCCATTTGCAAAAGGTGAACGTTCTATGACAGCATATTTGCAGGGATTAAGCTTTGAAAAAGTGCAGAAAGAGCGTGAGCAGGTAATTGGTGCAATAGATGCAGATATTCGAGAATTGAAGGAATTGGTTGCATCTGTATTAGAAGAACGGAATATCTGTGTAGTGGGTAACGAAGAAATGTTACAGAAGGAAGCAGAATTATTTAAAGAATTATTAAACTTATACTAATGGAGAAAAACATGGAAAATAATTTTAAATCTGGATTTGTGACCTTAATTGGTCGTCCAAACGTAGGAAAATCCACTTTAATGAATCATTTGATTGGTCAGAAAATTGCAATTACATCAAAAAAACCACAGACTACACGTAATCGTATCCAGACGGTGTACACTGACATGGAACGTGGACAGATTGTATTTTTAGATACACCAGGTATTCATCAGGCGAAAAATAAGTTAGGCGAATATATGGTAAATGTAGCAGAACGTACGTTGAGTGAAGTAGATGTCATTCTTTGGTTAGTAGAGCCATCAAACTTTATTGGTGCGGGAGAGCAGCATATCATTGAACAGTTAAAAAAGGTAACAACACCGGTTATTTTAATTATTAATAAAGTAGATACTGTAGATAAAGAAAAAGTTATCGAATATATCGATACTTATCGTAAAGTTTATGACTTTGCAGAAATTATTCCGGTATCAGCGTTACGTGCACAGAATTTGCCGGCGGTTATCGATATGATTTTTAAATATCTGCCATATGGTCCGCAGTTCTATGATGAGGATACCATTACAGACCAACCAGAACGTGCGATTGTTGCGGAATTAATTCGTGAGAAAGCATTGCATGCATTAGATGAAGAAATTCCACATGGTATCGCGGTGTATATCGACCAAATGAAGCAGCGTAAAGGACAGAATTTTTTTGATATTGATGCTACGATTGTATGTGAGAGAGATTCACATAAAGGTATTATTATAGGAAAAGGCGGTGCGATGCTGAAAAAAATCGGTTCTAATGCACGATATGAAATGGAACGTATGTTAGACGCAAAAGTGAATTTAAAACTTTGGGTAAAGGTAAAAAAAGACTGGCGTGATAGCGATTATCTAATTAAGAACTTTGGTTATAATAAAGATGAAATTTAATAGCTACATTTACCAGTGAAATAGTGGTATAAGGGTTTTCACTATTGGAAATTCTATTCTTGAATTAAAAATTTTTCTAAGGAAAACAGCGAGGCTTACTGGCAGGAACAGTCGTAGTTTGCTTCGCAAAACAAGGAGGATTAACAATGGAGGAAACCTGGAAGCACTTTATGGTCACCGGTAAGGTGGAAGATTATTTGAAATTTAAGGAACGAGAATTACAACAGGAAGTAAAAACGGATGGGAGCAAACCTGATAGTAACGGGACTGGTTATCAGTGCCATGCCAATGGGCGAGTATGACAAAAGAATAACGTTACTGACCAAAGAAAGAGGGAAGATTACAGCTTTTGCCCGTGGGGCACGCCGGCCAAATAGCCAGCTTTTAGCTGCAACCAATCCTTTTTCTTTTGGTGAGTTTGAACTTTTCGAAGGACGTTCTACATATACGATTGCAAAAGCAACCATTTCTAATTATTTCAGAACATTAGCATTTGACCCGGAGGCTGCGTATTACGGGTTTTATTTTTTAGAATTTGCAGATTATTATTGTCAGGAAAACAATGATGAAAAAGAGATGTTAAAACTTCTCTATCAGACATTGCGGGCACTTGAAAGTGAAAAATACGATAATCGCTTAGTGCGGGCAATTTTTGAATTAAAAGCGTTGGCAGTGAATGGAGAAGCACCGAATGTATTTGGTTGCTTAGCGTGTGGGACGAGAGAGTGCTTGTGCTATTTTTCGGTGAGAAAAGGCGGGATATTGTGTAACGAATGTAGGCAGATGGCGGAAGATGCGTGGAGAATGAATGAATCTACCGTGTATACTATGCAGTATATAATTTCTTCTGATATTGCAAAATTATACAGTTTTGCAGTATCAGAACAGGTTTTGGAAGAGTTGCAAAAGATGATGGAGCAATATATGAAGTTGTATGTGAATCATACATTTAAGTCTTTGAGAATATTGGAAGAGATAGGATAGTTATAAACTAAGAATATGAAGGAATAGCTAAGATTATGCAAGAGAAAAGTCATGAAAGTAAATGGAGCGTATGGGTAATGATAGCGTTATTTATATGCTTATTTATATATGGTGCAGTTATTATTTATGTAGATCCATTTTTTCATTATCATGCACCGATAAAAGGAATATCATATTCATTAGAACGTGATAATGAACGTTATCAAAATTGGGGGATTCTATCACATTTTTCTTATGATACGATTATAATCGGAACTTCCCTAACTGAAAATTTTAAGCCTAGTGAATGGGAAGCATTAATGGGAGGAACCGTTGTTAAAACACCATTAGCTGGTGGGACATATAAAGAGATGAATGACCATTTAAAAAGAGCCTTTTCATCTTCAAATGAAATAAAGATGGTTATTCGTGCTCTTGATATACAATGTCTTATCTATGATAAAGATGCCATGATGGAAAATTATGTATTTCCAACATATATGACAAACGACAATTTGTTGGATGATGTTTATTATGTTTTTAATAAAGATGTAATGAAATGGAGTATAACTGCACTTCAAAATACAGCAAAAGGATATCCGATGACTTCTTTTGATGAGTATGCAAATTGGATGCCGGAGACATATTATGGAAAAGAGAATGTTCTTTTGACATATAAACTTGGTGAGCCGGAGACAAGTGAACGTGAACTGACACAGGAAGAGATTCTAACGATTAAAGAAAATGTCAGACAGAATGTAACGGAATTAATAGAAGCATATCCGGAGACTACATTTTATTTATTTATCCCACCTTATAGTATTTGTTATTGGGATGAAATTGTAAATAAAGGGGAGTTATCTTATTGGCTGGCGGCAGAACGGGTGTTGGTCGAAGAATTGCTAAAGTATTCTAATATAAAATTGTATTCATTTGAGAATATCTTTGAAGTGATTTGTAATTTGGATAATTACAAAGATACGGTTCATTATGGTGAGTGGATTAATACAGAAATACTACAATGGATGGCAGAAGAACAATATCTGTTGACAGAAGAAAATTATATGGACTATTTCAAGGAGATGGAAGAATTCTTGCAGGTATATGATTATACGATATTTCATTAGGAGGATTAGCGATGCTTTTTAATTCATATATATTTGTTTTCTTATTTTTGCCGCTTACTCTGATTGGATATTATATATTAAATCATACGAAAAATTATTCAATGGCAAATATTTTCCTGATTGGGATGTCATTGTGGTTTTATGGGTATTATAACCCAAGTTATTTGGCAGTCATTTGTACTAGTGTATTGGCAAATTATACTTTGACGCAGATGATGGATAAGCTAGAAAGTGAAAGTGTGCGGAAATTCATACTTGGTATAGGAATTTTTGGAAATGCGGTTTCTATTTTTTACTTTAAATACTATGATTTTTTTGTTGATAACATTAATAGTGTGCTAAATACCTCTTTTCAGTTGAGACACATTGTACTTCCATTAGGAATCAGTTTCTTTACGTTTCAGCAAATGTCATATTTAGTGGATTCTTATAGAGGACAAACGAAGGGATATGGTTTTATAGAGTATGCATTGTTTGTAGTCTATTTTCCACAGTTAATTGCGGGACCGATTGTTTTACATAATGAGGTAATACCGCAGTTTAGAGATGAAAACAGAAGAAGTGTAAACAGTGAGAATATGGCCAAGGGAATTTATATTTTTGCACTGGGATTGGCGAAAAAAGTGTTGATAGCAGATACTTTTGGACGCGCTGTGTCATGGGGATTTGGAACGGTAAGTTCGCTTAGTTCAATGGAAGCAATTCTTGTTTCGATATCATATACATTACAGTTGTTTTTTGATTTTAGTGGATATTGCGATATGGCGATTGGTATCGGGTATATGTTCAATATACAGTTGCCACAGAATTTTAATTCGCCGCATAAAGCAACGTCTATTCTTGATTTCTGGTCACGTTGGCATATGTCGCTGACAAGGTTTTTACGACAGTATGTATATTTTCCCCTAGGAGGAAGTAAGAAAGGAACGATAAGAACATATATAAATATTATAATTGTTTTTCTGGTAAGCGGAATTTGGCATGGGGCAAATTGGACTTATATTGTGTGGGGACTTTTGCACGGCATATTAAATTGTTTAAATCGAATGTTTGAGAAACAGTGGAGTAAGGTGCATGTAGTGGTGCAGTGGATGGCAACATTTACGACAGTAAGTGGATTGCTTGTTATTTTCCGTTCAAATACCATGGCAGAAGCAATTGCTTTTTTAAAGAAGATTATTTGGCTGGGTGATTTTTCGATAAGAAATGAATTGAAACAGTGTTTTGCACTGTATGAGCTACAGTTGATAGATGTAGGAAACGTTTTTACATCCAGAATAGATGGATTTTATATGTGGGGAATCCTGCTTCTTGGTTTTTTACTGATATTGAATGCTCCAAATAGCAATGAGATTGTGTTTAAGCCGACCAAAAAGCGTGGAGTATTTACCGTGCTGTTGTTATTTTGGTCAATCGTGTCTCTTGCAGGTGTATCAGAATTCCTTTATTTTGGCTTCTAGAAGACTGTGTAAAAAATGCTTATTGAAATTCTCAGAGAAAATAGGTATAATATGTAAGATTAACCAAACTAGTTAGATAGGAGTGTTGCCAATGAAACGAATTGGATGTGCAATACTTGCTGTGTTGATGCTTGGAATGATATTTGCCGGGTGTGGTTCCGTGGACAGCGAGAGTAATATGATTTTTGTTGAAAAAAAGGGAAAGGTTCAGACTGTAGATATAGAAGAGTTTGATAAATCTTATTACAGTGAGGAGGACTTTAAGACGTTTGCACAGGAAGCGATTGATGAGTATAATAAGTCGCATGAAGTTGATGCAATAACTCTTACCGAGTTTGTAGTTAAAGATGAAGTGGCAAAGCTTAAGATGGAGTACAAATCCGTTTCTGATTTTAGAAATTTTAATGAGATTACATTGTATCAGGGTTCAGTTACTGAGGCGGTAAGTGAAGGATATCTTTTCGATGTAGATTTTTCTAAAGTAGAAAAGGGTGAAGTGATAGGTAAAGCAACCAGATCAGATGTTTTAGCGGAAGAAGGACTATCTGTTGTAATTATTAAAGCGAATACCAATGTTATGGTGGAAGGTACGATTTGTTACGTGTCTACGGCTAATGTGACAGTGACAGGCAATGATACCGTAGCTATTTACGATGAACAGAACACTTCGTTAAATACAGATGTATGCACATATATTATTTATAAATAAATGATAAAGGAAGCTTAAAAAGCAGGAGGAAAATTATGGAAAAGACAATGGAAAAAATCGTTGCACTCGCAAAATCAAGAGGATTTGTATATCCAGGTTCTGAGATTTATGGCGGACTTGCTAATACATGGGACTATGGTAACCTTGGTGTTGAATTAAAGAACAACGTAAAAAAAGCATGGTGGCAGAAGTTCGTGCAGGAAAATCCTTACAACGTAGGTGTAGACTGTGCAATTTTAATGAACCCACAGACATGGGTAGCATCAGGACATCTTGGTGGTTTTGCAGATCCACTTATGGATTGTAAAGAGTGTCATGAACGTTTCCGCGCAGACAAATTAATCGAAGATTACTGCGAAGAAAAAGGAATCAAATTAGAAGGTTCTGTAGATGCATGGACACACGAAGAAATGAAAAATTTCGTGGAAGAAAATAACATTCCATGTCCAACATGTGGAAAACACAACTTTACAGACATTCGTCAGTTTAACTTAATGTTTAAAACATTCCAGGGTGTAACAGAAGACGCGAAAAACGTAGTATACTTAAGACCTGAAACAGCACAGGGTATCTTTGTAAACTTTAAGAATGTTCAGAGAACATCTAGAAAGAAAGTTCCATTTGGTATTGCCCAGATTGGTAAATCTTTCCGTAACGAAATTACACCAGGTAACTTCACATTCCGTACACGTGAGTTCGAACAGATGGAATTAGAATTTTTCTGTGAACCAGGTACAGATTTAGAATGGTTTGCTTACTGGAGAAAATTCTGTCATGAATGGTTACTTTCTCTTGGTATCAAAGATGAAGAACTTAGACTTCGTGATCATTCGCCGGAAGAATTATGCTTCTATTCAAAAGCGACAACAGACTTCGAATTCTTATTCCCATTTGGTTGGGGTGAATTATGGGGCATCGCTGATAGAACAGACTACGATTTAACACAGCATCAGAATGTATCTGGACAGGATATGAGCTATTTTGATGATGAGAAGGGCGAACGTTATGTGCCATACGTAGTAGAGCCATCTCTTGGTGCAGACCGTGTGACATTAGCATTTTTATGTGCTGCATATGACGAAGAGAACATCGGAACAGAAGAAAAGCCTGATATGAGAACAGTTCTTCACTTCCATCCAGCATTAGCACCTGTTAAGATTGGTGTGCTTCCATTATCTAAGAAATTAAATGAAGGTGCAGAAAAAGTATTTGCACAGCTTTCTAAGAAATACAACTGTGAATTCGATGACAGAGGTAATATCGGTAAACGTTACAGAAGACAGGATGAAATCGGAACACCATTCTGTGTAACATTCGACTTTGAATCTGAAACAGATGGTTGTGTAACAGTACGTGATCGTGACACTATGGCACAGGAAAGAATTAAAATTGAAGAATTAGATGCTTATTTCGCAGAGAAATTTGCTTGGTAAAAAAATTTCTCATGAAATTATGAGTGGTAAAATGCAAGGTTAGTCTGACATAGTTCAGACTAACCTTTTTTTGGTAAAAAAAGGTGGTATTTGGTAAAATGGAGTTTACGTTTTATGGATATTATGTTATGATTATTATGTGCGAATTAAAACACAGAATCAGAACACATCTAGTATAAATTAATTGATTATGCATAGAGGTGGTATGGTTAAAATGTTAATTTTTAGGAGGAAACAATAATGGCGAACAAATGGGTTTATATGTTCAGCGAAGGTGATGCTAGCATGCGCAACACTCTTGGTGGTAAAGGTGCTAACCTTGCTGAAATGACCAAAATTATTGGTGCTGACGTAGTACCACAGGGTTTCACAATTACAACAGAAGCTTGTACACAGTATTACGAAGATGGTCGTAAAATCAATGACGAGATTCAGGGACAGATTAATGAGTATATCGTTAAGATGGAAGAAATCACAGGAAAGAAATTCGGAGATAAAGAGAATCCATTACTTGTTTCTGTTCGTTCAGGTGCGAGAGCATCTATGCCAGGTATGATGGATACAATCCTTAACCTTGGTTTAAATGAAGATGTAGTTAATACAATGGCTGAGAAATCTGGTAATGCACGTTGGGCATGGGACTGTTACAGACGTTTCATCCAGATGTACTCTGACGTAGTTATGGAAGTTGGTAAGAAATACTTTGAAGAACTTATCGACAAGATGAAAGAAGAAAAGGGTGTTACTCAGGACGTTGATTTAACAGCAGAAGATTTAAAAGAATTAGCTAACCAGTTCAAAGCTGAATATAAAGCAAAAATTGGGGAAGATTTCCCAACTGATCCAAAGGTACAGTTAATGGGTGCTATTCAGGCTGTATTCCGTTCATGGGACAACCCACGTGCAAACGTATACCGTCGTGACAACGATATCCCATATTCATGGGGAACTGCTGTAAACGTACAGTCTATGGCTTTCGGTAATATGGGTGATAACTGTGGTACAGGTGTTGCATTTACTCGTGACCCATCTACAGGTGAGAAGAAGCTTATGGGTGAATTCTTAACAAACGCTCAGGGTGAAGACGTAGTAGCTGGTGTTCGTACACCAATGCCAATTGCTCAGATGGAAGAGAAATTCCCAGCAGCTTTTGCTAAATTTACAGAAATCTGCTCTAGATTAGAGAATCATTACAGAGATATGCAGGATATGGAGTTTACAGTAGAAAACGAAAAACTCTATATGTTACAGACTCGTAATGGTAAGAGAACAGCTCAGGCTGCTCTTAAGATCGCTTGCGATTTAGTTGACGAAGGAATGAGAACAGAAGAAGAAGCTGTTGCAATGATTGATCCTCGTAACTTAGATACATTATTACATCCACAGTTCGATGCTGCTGCATTAAAAGCTGCTACACCATTAGGAAAAGGTCTTGGAGCTTCTCCAGGTGCTGCTTGTGGTAAAGTTGTATTCACAGCTGATGACGCAGTTGCATGGGCTGAAAAAGGTGAAAAAGTTGTATTAGTACGTCTTGAGACATCTCCAGAAGATATCACAGGTATGAAAGCTGCACAGGGTATCTTAACAGTTCGTGGTGGTATGACATCACACGCTGCTGTAGTAGCACGTGGTATGGGTACATGTTGTGTTTCTGGTTGTGGAGACATCAACATGGATGAAGAAAACAAGAAATTTACATTAGCTGGCCAGACATTCGTAGAAGGTTCAGAAATCTCTATCGATGGTACAACAGGTAACATTTATGGCGGACTTATTCCTACAGTAGATGCTGTTATCGCTGGTGAATTTGGACGTATCATGGCGTGGGCTGATAAATTCCGTACATTAAAAGTACGTACAAACGCTGATACTCCAGCTGACGCTCGTAAAGCTCGTGAGCTTGGTGCAGAAGGTATCGGTCTTTGCCGTACAGAGCATATGTTCTTCGAAGAAGATAGAATTGCTGCATTCCGTGAAATGATTTGTGCTGACACAGTAGAAGAAAGAGAAGTAGCTCTTAACAAGATTCTTCCATATCAGCAGGGAGACTTCGAAGGATTATTTGAAGCTCTTGAAGGAAACCCAGTTACAATCCGTTTCTTGGATCCACCTCTTCATGAGTTCGTTCCAACAGAAGAAGCTGATATCGCAAAACTGGCTGAAGCTCAGGGCAAATCAGTAGAAGACATCAAAGCAATCATTACATCATTACACGAGTTCAACCCAATGATGGGTCACAGAGGACTTCGTCTTGCTGTAACATATCCAGAAATTGCTAAGATGCAGACAAAAGCTGTTATTCGTGCAGCTATCAATGTTCAGAAAGCACACGCTGATTGGGAAGTAGTTCCAGAAATCATGATTCCATTAGCATGTGATGCAAAAGAATTAAAATATGTAAGAGATATCGTTATCGCTACAGCAAATACAGAAATCGAAGCTGCTGGTGTAGAACTTCACTATGAAGTAGGTACTATGATGGAAATTCCACGTGCTTGCTTAACAGCTGATGAAGTTGCAGCAAACGCTGATTTCTTCTGCTTCGGTACAAACGATTTAACACAGATGACATACGGATTCTCTCGTGACGATGCTGGTAAGTTCTTAGAAGCTTATTATGATACAAAGATTTTCGAGAACGATCCATTCTCAAGACTTGACCAGACAGGTGTTGGTAAATTAATGGAAATGGCTATTAAGCTTGGTAAACCAGTTAATAGCAACCTTCACGTTGGTATCTGTGGAGAGCACGGCGGCGATCCAACATCAGTTGAATTCTGTCACAAGATTGGTCTTGACTATGTATCTTGTTCACCATTCCGTGTGCCAATCGCAAGATTAGCTGCTGCACAGGCAGCTATCAACAATAAGTAGGGTTAAGCAAAAAACTACTTAAAAACCTAGTGTTTATGCCCCTTAGAGCCACTTTGGTTCTAAGGGGTTTTTTGTGTCTTGAGATACTTGAAATATGTAGAAAATTCTAAAATCATTACTTAAAAGGATGATTTCATTTTTAAATCGTTACTATAAAGGACGATATCTTTTTAAAATCCCAGTTATAATAAATTTAACAATTGAACAGCAATTACAGCACGAGAAAATCCGGTTGGAAATCAGAATTCAAATTTATTCATGACAATTGAAAATGAAATTTTCAATTGTAGGCGTACATGAGTAAACGTAAATAGCTATGCGATGAGACTCAGTACCGAAAGGGAAAAGGTGTAGCGAGCACTGATAAGGTAACATCCAGGCGGAGGATAATCTCACCTACGAGGATTCGCAGTCCTTATCTCTTCAACATCTGGCAGGGGAGATAGTGTTTAGAAGAGATTCTAAGGGC
>JAFYVJ010000067.1 GCA_017549185.1 Roseburia sp.
TACTGTTCACTCAGCAGCTAATCATTTACTGATTTGCTGCGTAAGAACATGATTCAAGAGTGAGCAGGCTCCTTTTGCGAAGCAAAACTATAAATGAGCCTGCGAATCGTTACTGTTTACGAGGTACGAGTGAACAGTAACTTGTATTGTTACTGTTCACTTATTTGCAACAACTTGTATTCACTTATGTTTGGGAAAATTTGTGACTATATATAGATTTTTGATACATCAAATGTGATAAAAGATAGTATACCAATTATAAAACATCAAAGGTATTTTTTCAATTTAAAAAAGAGCATATCGTATGATATGCCCCCTTCTTTGCACACTTGCAAAATACAATTCTTTATCTTTTTTGCAATAATCTAAATCTCCTTAAATTTTAAATACAAATCACTGATTTGCAATCCGCTCTGCCAAATCCTCCAAGTATTCCCAGCGTTCCATCTTCTCTTCCAACTGCTGTTCCACTTCTTCTTTTTCTTTGGTCAAAGCATTTAATTTTCCAAAATCGCTGGCAACAGTAAGCATCTTTGCATCAAGTTCCTCGATTTTTGCTTCTAAAGCCTCGATATCAGCTTCAATCGTTTCGTATTCGCGTTCTTCTTTGTAGGTGAATTTCAGCTTTTTCGGACCATTTTTCCATGTTGATCTGGAATCTACTTTCTCTGTACCGTTCTGTGCACCATTACCTGCTCCTGTTCCAATGCAATTATTACCTGCTGTACCGCTTCCCCCGACACCGGCGACACTTGCACCACCTACAAATCCCCCTGGCACACCGCCTTCTTCTCGTACGCGGTTCACATAATCCGTGTAACCATCCTCGTACTGGCGTAATTTCCCACCACCTTCAAAGGCAAAAATTCTACGTACAATACGATCTAGGAAGTATCTGTCATGCGAAACAGTTATCACAATACCATCATAATTATCCAGATAATCTTCCAGAATCGTCAATGTCTTTGTATCCAAATCATTCGTCGGCTCGTCCAGTACTAAAACATTCGGAGACTCCATTAAGACGCGAAGAAGATTCAAACGACGTTTCTCACCACCGGACAATTTCCCAATCGGGCTGTACTGTACCGATGACGGAAATAAAAACCTTTCCAACATAGAAGATGCCGATACCAGTCCTTCTTCCGTGCGTACATATTCCGCCGTATTTTTAATGTAATCAATTACCTTTTCATTCGGATTCATGTAGGCGATGCCCGCTTTATCATCCGCCGCAAATTCCTGCGTATAGTAACCAATCTTAATCGTCTGACCTACTACTACATTACCACTGTCCGGCTCCAGTCCGCCGGTAATAATCTTCATTAATGTGGTCTTACCACTTCCGTTCGGTCCCACAAAACCGATGCGGTCATTTTTCAGAAAAATATAATTAAAATCGTCAAGCAACACATTGTCACCATACGCCTTAGAGATATGTTCAAGCTCTACCGTCGTCTTACCCATACGAGAAGATACTGAGTGCATTTCCACACTACCATCTGCTTCCAATACACTCTGATTCTTTAAATCTTCATAACGCTGTAATCTGGCTTTCTGCTTGGTAGTACGGGCTCTCGCACCACGCTTCACCCACTCTAACTCCTTGCGTAAAATAGACTGTCGTTTACGCTCGCTCGCCTGTGCAATATCCTCTCGCTCTGCCTTACGTTCCAAATAACCAGAATAATTCGTATCATAACTATAAATACTGCCACGGTCTACCTCAATGATGCGGTTACACACACTATCCAAAAAGTAACGGTCATGCGTTACCATAATTAACGCACCACGCCATTTTTTCAGCGTTTCTTCTAACCAATCTGCCATTGTAGAATCCAAGTGGTTCGTAGGCTCATCCAAAAGCAATACATCGCATGGAATAACAAGTGCCGCCACCAATGCCAGACGTTTTCTCTGACCACCTGATAATTGTCCTACCTTCTGCGAAAAATCTGTAATTCCAAGCTTCGTCATCATAGACTTCGCTTCACTTTCCAGATTCCAATTATCTGCCATGACATCACGCTGACCTTTTTCGCCCTTTGTCTGCATGATTATCGCTTCCATAACAGACATCTCCGGATCAAATTCCGGATTCTGTGGCAGATAATGTACCACTACATGATTCGCCTTAATAACCGAACCTTCATCTGGTTCTTCCATGCCTGCAATAATTTTTAACAGCGTAGACTTACCTGTTCCATTAATACCGATAATGCCTACTTTCTCATTTTCCTGCAAATAGAAAGAAGCTTTACTAAAAAGCTTCCTTTCTGTGTATGACTTTGTGATATTTTCCACATTAATAATGTTCATCGTTTGTTACCTCTCGCTCTGTGCTGCCTTTGCTTCCAAAATAGCCTCATTCAGCTGCAACATTTTCGCATCCAGCATAGACACAATTTCCGAACACTCCCGCAAATCCTTGCTGATATATTCCGGGGCATTTCCCTCAAACTTATAATAAATCTTATGCTCCAAACTTGCCCAAAAGTCCATCGCAATCGTTCGAATCTGAATCTCAACCTTTGTATCTACAATACGGTCCGACATATATATCGGTACTGTAACCAACATATGATAACTTTTATAGCCACTTTCCTTCGGATTCTTAATATAGTCCTTCACCGATACAACCGTCAGGTCTCTCTGCTTTCCAATCATCTCCGCCAATCGGTAAATGTCATCTGTAAAAGAGCACACAATACGAATACCTGCAATATCCTTAATATGATTCACCATATTATCAATAGAAGTCTCCATCCCGTGTCGCTTTAACTTCTTAACAATACTCTCTGGTGACTTGAGTCTTGCTTTCACATATTCTATCGGATTGTACTGATGTACCTGTTGGAATTCATCATTTAATATTTCAACTTTTGTCTTAACTTCTTTCAACGCTGAATTGTACAAAAACATTGTAGCATTCCAGCTGTCAATTCCCTCTCCCTTAAAGAAAGACTGTTCCATATATGTAACCATACCTTTCCCTATACATTTGCTCCTTTCTTGATTATACCACAATTCTAATTGTATGTGGGGTTTTCTAATAATATTCTTTCTTAAATTTTTATGAACTGTAATCATTTGTCCTTTGCAGAGCACAAAACTCTGCTCTAATAAAACTTAAATCGCACAATTACTATTTATACACAATTACTCCTGTCGAATCTTAGCAAAAACCGCGTCAAAACACATTCAAATTCATCTGCACTACTCAACTGGGATTTGTGTGATTTCTTTACTTGGTATCTGCAAATGTATAGTAAAATATTTAAAAATTTACTCACTGGAGTATATAGAAAATATCATATGATGATGTTTTTAAGTAGTAACAAAAACCATTTTATTATATACATTTAATTTAAAATTAGCCTCAATACCACTTTGGGCGAAAACAACTATAAAATATTGATTGCCACCCAAATTTCATAAGTAAATGGGCCATATGATGAATTAATAGTTCTCCTCCACCCAAAAGGCAAGTTAAAATGGGCATCAGAAGGGATAAATGTTTCCTTATCACCCAATGCCTCCATAAAATTGGGTATTAAAGTTGCGTTTGTAGCTGTTATCGTCCAATTTATATTATTTATCTACACAAAAAAGGATAGCGACCAGCACTATCCTAAAAATCATCACACTCTTTATTTCAAAACTTTCTTACAACTCTAACTTCAAATCATTTTCTTTAATCCATCCAATATTACGGAAGAAAAGTCCAAAACCCCAAGTTAATACCCCTGGTAAAACAAAGCAGATTAACACCAAACCAATCCAGTCCATTGCCGTAATTGCCGCCTTTGTACCATTTGCAATATCAGAAAGCCATCCTGTATACACGCCAATCTGGCCAACCAAACCGCAGGTTCCCATACCGGAAGAGACTGCTGCACCGTTCATTTCCAAATGAAAAACGCAAGTTGCCAAAGGACCTGTAATAGCAGACGTAAGTATCGCCGGAATCCAAATTCTCGGATTTTTTACGATATTGCCCATCTGAAGCATGGAGGTTCCAATACCCTGTGCAAAAAATCCACCCCATTTATTCTCTCGAAAACTCAATACTGCAAAACCAACCATATTCGCACAACAGCCTGCTACTGCAGCACCGCCTGCCAATCCTGTAAGTCCAAGTGCCGCACAAATTGCCGCACTACTGATAGGAAGTGTCAACGCAATCCCCACTACTACGGACACGATGATTCCCATAATAAATGGTTGCTGTTCTGTCGCCCACATAATCGCATTACCAAATGCACTGGCAGCTGCACCTATTGCCGGTGCCCACAAAAGCGAAAGAACGACTCCCACAAAAATCGTTACAAAAGGTGTAACGATAATATCAATTTTTGTTTCTTTTGAAACCATTTTACCAAACTCTGCTGCAAAAATAGCTACAATAAGTACAGCCAACGGACCACCTGCTCCACCCAATTCATTTGCAGCCGCACCGACTGCTACTAATGAAAAAAGAACCAATGGCGGTGCCTGTAATGCAAAACCAATCGCAATCGCCATTGCTGGACCTACGGCTGCCTTAGCATAATTGCCCACTGTCACTAAAATCTCTATCCCAAACTGTGTACCTAATGTTCCGATAATAGTGCCGATTAGTAGGGATGCAAATAATCCCTGTGCCATCGCACCTAATGCATCAATAAAATAACGTTTCACTGAAATCTCAATGTTTTTTCTCTGAAAAAATGCTTTTACCTTTTCCATGACTTCCTCCTGTATCTTTTCCTGTTGCGACAGTCTTCTTCTGTTACACTTCACTGTCTTGTCAATTGTCTTTACATCTGTTTACACAGTATAGCACCTGTGATAAATGAGAGCAAGTAGAAATATACAAGTTTTTCAGTCATTTTTTGTACATAATTGCCATATTTCCTGAATACATACAAAAAATCCGGACCTTTGTATTTTTACAAATCGTCCGGATAGCTAAATTCAAATCCTATTTAATTTTTCCTTAAGTAACCTTTTTTACTTAAATTTTCTTCAATCTTATCCAACACTTTTTCTGAGGATGCCTCTACTGTATGCCAGTGTTCTCCATCAGTAAGTGCCTTTAATGGCAAACTTCTGCTGCACACAATGCGATCAACAAATTCATCCACATCCAAACGATTACACAAAATCAAATCTACTGTAATCTGCCCGTAAATATCATGTTCAATCACTACGTCTAACACCTTACCGCCACAATCTACTATCGTATATAGTTCATCCTGTATCTGTTCTTTGGCATGACTTACCGCAAAACTACGTTTTACACCATCATTCTCATTCTCTGGTACATGTAAGACATAGCCTTTGTTGGTGCTTAAAATATTTTTATCAACCGCACGAAGTAATGCGATGTCCTGTACAATTACCTGTCGACTGACCCCTAACTGTTTCGCAAGTTCAGTTCCAGAAAATGGCTGCTCTGCCTGTTGCAATAATGCTATTAATTTCTCTCTTCTGCACTTTCCTTCCATGACAGTTTCTCTGCACTCCCTTCTGATATCTACAATCCCCTTTTCTTCTTATGCTAGTCATAGCACTTTAATCTTCTTCGATTACATGCATCTCCAAAAAATCAAACTCGATTGTTTCCACAAATGACTCCTGACGAAAACGTGTTTTTGCATTCTGCTTAAATTCATTCGCATTGGCATCCAACCAGATTGGTCTGCTTAAATCAAATTCATAACATGCCTGCTCTAATGCCCCAAAAATCTTATGTGTTCTTGTATCATCAGACTCATCTGTAATCGTCGTATCTTTTAACAACCGATTATCCTTTATCATTTTAAACCAAATTCTCAACTTAACTCTCCTTTATCACCACTTAGCCATAGTTTTCTCATGCGTCCTTTATGACTAAGCACTTGATTCTTAGAATCAATCTCTCACCGCTAAATACTTTTACTATCGATATCCTGGCTGGCGATTCGTCTTATACATCACATACAGATGCAATTACATTATTTACCGCTGATATCATGCTGTCTGCGTTGCCTGTTTGTTTCATACATCAAAAGAGTGGCAGAAATGGCTGCATTCAACGACTCTACCTTTCCCTGCATCGGAATTTTAATATAAGTATTCGCACAATCTGCAATCTCATCCGACAAACCATTTCCCTCATTGCCAATCATAAATGCAGTTGGTTTTTTATAATCCGGTTCATCATAACATAATGTACCCTTCAAATGAGCTGCATATACCAAAATTCCCTGTGACTTCAAATCTTCAATCGTACTTTTTAAATCTTTTGTCACATAAAAAGGCACTCGATAGATACTTCCCATTGTAGAACGAATTGTTTTCGGATTAAACAAATCTACCGTCGTCTGATTCATGATTACTCCACTGATTCCTGCACCTTCTCCAGTTCGAAGCATTGTACCTAAATTGCCCGGATCCTGAATACTCTCCAAAACTAATAAATGTGTATCTTCTCCTATTAGCAACTGCTCTAATTCATATTCCGGTTTTTTCACAAGACATAAAATACCCTGTGGTGTCTGTGTATCAGAAATGGCCTTAAATACAGAATCCGACACTACTTCATATTCCCAATTCACAAGGAAATCCTCATTCTCTTTTTGAAAACTTTCTGAGACATACGTTTTTTCTAACCAACCAGCAGGAATCTCTTCTGCCATTTTTCGTCCTTCTACTATAAAAATCCCCTGCTCATTTCTAGCCTTTGCTTTTTTCATAAGAAGAGATAAATTTTTCATCTGTTGATTGCTTGTACTTGTTATCATAATTTCTCCTTGCTTCTCTCCAAAACAAATTACCTACGTTGTAAGAATTTGAATGTGCCAGCTTAATCCTCAATACTTTGTCGTTACCCGCCAAAGTAATCTTCAAAAAAGCCCTCTTTTATGTAAACATAAAGAGGACCTTTTTTGAACCTTACCGTATCTCGCTTATTGCGACATGTTTTTACATACCTGGCACTGATATTCTGAAACACCTTTTTGCATCATAAGCGCCTCGTCAATATCATAATCTACATAGTCACCATTTCTATAAGCTACTACACGATTACTCTTGCCTTCACACATCAAATCTACTGCATACGCACCCATTGTAGATGCATACACACGATCTTTACACGTCGGACTGCCACCACGCTGCATATGTCCTAAAATAGTCGCACGTGTCTCAACACCTGTAGCCGCCTCAATACGTTTTGCCATACTTGCAGAATGTCCAATACCTTCTGCATTAATAATAATATGATGCTTTTTGCCGCGCCGACGTTTCTCAATAATATTATTCACAAGCTTCTGCTCATCATAATCATATTTTTCCGGTAAAAGGATATCTTCTGCACCATTTGCAATACCACACCACAATGCAATATGACCTGCACCACGTCCCATTACTTCGATAATTGAACATCTCTCGTGTGAAGTAGAGGTATCACGTACTTTATCAATCGCTTCCATCGCAGTATTAACAGCAGTATCAAAACCAATGGTATACTCAGTACATGCAATATCTAAATCAATCGTTCCCGGCACAGCAATCGTATTTACCCCAAGGGCCGCTAGCTTCTGGGCTCCTCTAAATGAACCATCCCCACCGATTACAACGATACCATCAATACCATGCTTTTTACAAATCTCGGCACCTTCACGCTGTCCTTCTTCCGTCATAAACTCCCTACAACGTGCAGTCTGCAAAATAGTACCACCTCGCTGGATAATATCAGATACATCCCAAGCTTCTAAATCAACGATTTCTTCTGCTAAAAGTCCGGCATATCCACGCTTAATTCCTTTTACTTTAAGCCCTTTTCCTATTGCTTCTCGAACTACTGCTCGAATAGCTGCATTCATTCCCGGTGCATCTCCACCACTTGTAAGAACCCCTATTGTCTTAATTTCTTTTGCCATCGTTTTATCCTCCTAAAAAGACGTTTTATCTGCCTTTAAAAAATCTCTCTGATACTATTTTAAACAGTTTATCTTTTCTTTTCAATATGCTTTTCTATAACTTTTACATTATTTTCACCCAAGAACTCCATCAGTCTGCCCACAAGTACTTTATCGGCAGATACACTCTGACTTTCAGGTAATTTTTTCATCGCCTTAACAGACGAAATATAAATAACTATGGTATCTTTTCCATCCGAGTCATGAAGCATTCCGTACAACTTCTGCTCCGCTTCTTTAAAAGCTTCTTTTGTCTCAAACTGCAACCATAATTCACGCTTTATATCATCAAAAGAATAAATCTGTTCACAGATAATTTTACCGTTTTTATCTTCTTCCACATTCGCCCGACCACGAATAAATACCTTTTCATCCTCATTTAATAAATGATGGTATTTATCGTAATCTTTCGGAAAAATAATTACTTCTACTGTTCCCAATAGATCCTCTAATGTAATAAATGCCATGGTTTTATTCGTCTTTGTATATTTAATGGTCTTCTCTGTTATCATGCCACCAACGATAACAGACTCATTATCTTTCACTTTGACTTCACCATTCTCTTCATCTAATACAAAATCAGCTGTAACGGCAGAAATATTTTTTCTCCATTTTTCTTCATAATCTTCCAGTGGATGACCACTTAAATAAATGCCTAAAACTTCTTTTTCAAAGCCAAGTCTGATTTCTTTATCATATTCTGGCATATTTGGAAGTTTAATTTCATAATCTGCTTTGTCCTCTTCAGATGCAAAATCAAATAATGTCATCTGCCCTGACATGGATTTCTTTTTCTCATTTGCCAGATTATCCATAACCGTCGCATAAATATTCATCATCTGCTGACGATTGCCCTCTAAACAGTCGCAGGCTCCCGCCTTAATCAAATTCTCTACGGCACGTTTATTCACTTCTCGACTGGATACACGTTCCAAAAAGGTCTGCAATGTTTTAAATATTCCATTTGCTTCCCTTTCCTCTAAAATAGTATCTACCACCGGGCGACCTATACTTTTAATCGCATACATGCCATAACGAATGTTACCATTTACCGCCGAAAAAACACCTTCCCCTTCATTAATATCCGGTGGCAATACAGAAATCCCCATCTGACGACAACTATAAATATATTCAGATACTTTTTTCGTATTATCAATCACAGACGTCATAAGTGCTGCCATAAACTCTACCGGATAATAGTATTTTAAATATGCGGTCTGGTATGCAACCACTGCATAAGCTGCTGCATGTGATTTATTAAATGCATACTTTGCAAAGTCTACCATCGAATCGTAAATCTGATTTGCAGCCGATTCACTAATCCCATTTGCAATACAACCTTTGATTCCCTGCTCCTCATTACCATATACAAAGTTCTGACGTTCTGCATCAATCACATACTGCTTCTTTTTACTCATGGCACGACGAATATTATCTGCCTGCCCCATGGTATAACCCGCAAGATCCTGTACAATCTGCATTACCTGCTCCTGATAAACAATACAACCATAGGTAGGCTCTAAGATGTGCTCTAATTCTTTGCAAACATAGGAAATACTATCCGGCTCATTTTTACCCTTGATATATTTTGGAATAAAATCCATAGGACCCGGACGATACAACGAAATACCCGCGATAACGTCCTCTAAACTCTGCGGTTTCAACTCCTTCATGAAGTTCTTCATACCGGCACTTTCTAACTGGAAAATACCATCACACTTACCTGTGCCGATAGAATCTAAAACCTTTTTATCATTATAATCGATGTTATCCACATCAATTTTAATTCCATGATTCTTTTCCACTAAGTCTACTGCATTCTTGATAACTGTCAGGGTACGCAATCCCAAAAAGTCCATTTTCAGAAGACCTAGCTCTTCTATTGTTGTCATTACAAACTGCGTGGTCAGTGTGCCGTCCGATGCTCTCGATAATGGAACATACTCATCCATCGCTTCCTGCGAAATAACAACACCTGCCGCATGCATAGAACTGTGACGCGGCAAGCCTTCCAAACGCTTTGACATATCAATCAATGTCTTAATCGAAGGATCAGACTCATAAGTAGCACGCAATTCTGGATTCATGATAAGTGCTTTATCAATGGTAATACCAAGTTCATTCGGAATCATTTTTGCAATGGTATCACAGGTACTGTATGGCAAATCCATAACACGTCCAACATCACGTATTACTCCCTTTGCCAATAACGTACCAAATGTAATAATCTGTGTCACACAATCCTTGCCATATTTTTCTACGACATAATCAATAACTTCGCCTCGACGTTCGAAGCAGAAGTCAATATCAATATCGGGCATGGTTACTCGTGCCGGATTTAAAAAACGTTCAAAAAGCAGGCTGTATCGGATCGGATCGATGTTGGTGATACCTGTGGTATATGCCACCAGGCTTCCCGCCGCACTGCCTCGTCCCGGTCCCACTGGAATATCATGAGTTCTCGCATAATTAATAAAATCCCACACGATCAAGAAATAATCTACATACCCCATGTTTTTAATAACACCTAGCTCATAATCTAATCTTGGTGCCATTTTTTCATGATTGTCTGGGTATCTGCGTACCAAACCTTCATGACATAATTTATTCAAATACGACCACGAATCATAACCTTCCGGCACTTCAAAATGTGGTAACTTTGTGACGCCAAATTCTATCTCTACATGGCACCGCTCTGCAATTTTTGTCGTATTCTCAATCGCCCCAAGTGCATACGGAAATAATGTACGCATCTCCTCCTCAGACTTCACATAATACTGACCGCCCTCGTAACGCATACGATTCTCATCGGATAATTTTTTACCGGTCTGAATACATAATAAAATATCATGTGCCTCCGCATCATCCGCATAAGTATAGTGGATATCGTTAGTCGCTACCAATTCAATACCTGTATCCTGACTCAATCGTAGCAACTGGCTATTCACCGTTTTCTGTTCCGGAATACCATGGTCCTGTAACTCTAAGAAGAAATTCCCCTTTCCAAAACATCGCTCGTATTTATAAGCAACTTCCTTTGCCTCCTCATACATACCGCGTACAAGATAACGCTGCACTTCACCTGCTAAACATGCTGATAGTGCGATTATGCCTTCGTGGTAAGTCTCCAAAACTTCCATATCTACTCGCGGTTTGTAATAGTAACCATCCACAAAGCCTTTGGACACAATCTTCATCAGATTCTGATAGCCCTGGTTATTCTCTGCCAACAAAACCAAATGGTAATAACGGTCATCCCCGTGTCCTGCCTCACGGTCAAAACGGGAATTCGGTGCCACATATACTTCACATCCTAAAATCGGATTAATCCCTGCTGCCTTGGCTGCTTTATAAAAATCAATGGCACCAAACATAACACCGTGATCTGTAATCGCAGCACTATCCATACCGAGTTCTTTTACTCTTGCCACATATTCTTTTATCTTATTCGAACCGTCCAACAAACTGAATTCTGTATGGACATGCAAATGTGTAAATGCCATTGCCTGTTACCTTTCCTGTATTCCCACTTTTATATCAAATATTTCTCATTTATTATAGCGTTTTTCTTTTAGAAATAAAGTTGCTTTCCAGGTAAAAAAGTGTCTTCGACACCTCAACTCCCTAACCCTCAATCTTGAGGGAATTTGGGAGTTGCTTTCTTTCTCTTTTTCTTTCATAATAATCTTATGGCTAATATACTTCAGAACATTTTTAAAGATTACTATGAACAAA
>JAFYVJ010000068.1 GCA_017549185.1 Roseburia sp.
ATACGGATAATTGTGTTTTCGCAGATTCAATTATACTAGTGATTTAGGGGGTAATCACCTTTTTTGTGCAAAAATGTGAGAATTCCTTGAAAATATAAGGTTTAAAAAATAAAAAAGGTAGTAGATTTGACACTACCTATAGGTTCTAGGAGGGAATATTATGAGAGTAAAAAGATTAATGAGTATGTTTTTAGTAATTATTATGACGATATCTTTATGTGCATGTGGAGAAAACAATGCATCAGGAAACAGCGCGTCTGATAAATCTTTGTATGAGCAGGGATTAGGAGTTATTGCTTTGATGGCAGAGGCTGCACAGGCAGAAGAGTATGTGGGAGCTTATACCGGTAATCCGGAAATTATGGAAATCATTCAGAATGTGGCAGCCGGAGATTATACAACACCAACAGCGGTATATTCCCTTTCTGTAAATGATGAAGTTTTATTAAGTATGTTAGGACTGGAAAATCTGAAGGGTATTTCTGCTGAATTGAAAGAAAACTTATTAAGCAGATCCTTTGGTTCACTGATTACACAGATAAACGGCTATGCAGGTGTAAACAATCTGGCAGCATCTAGTGTACTGACACTTGGAAAATCATTTGTAGATAGTAGCATAACAGAAGATGTGATTTATATTTATACATTTGAAAATGCTTTCCCAGTAGCAGTTTCATTTACGGTTGGAGAAAACGGTGCTGTTTCAGCAGGTGGCAATTTTATTATGTATGAAGAATTTACTTGTGGTTCAGTAGCGGAAGTTCAAGAGTTCTTTAGTGAATTTGGGGCAGTAGTAGCAGAAGTAGATTTAAAATAGCAAGAGTAATTTAAGGATTTATTGATTTATGTCGAAATATGTGTTATGCTTACCAAATCTTGTAAATGGAGTTGGTATAGTGAAAGTATATCATGGAACGCTTTTGCGCCATGCAGTTGACATATGCAATAATGGAATTGATTTAAATAAGAGTAAAAAATATTTAGATTTTGGTAGAGGATTTTATGTTACACCAGATATTGAAATGGCAAAGAATATGGCAAGGCGAGCATTAGAGTTTGAAAAAAGGGCAAAGAGAGGTAATGATGCTTTTCCTGCGGTAATGACATTTGAATATAAAGAATGTCAGGAATTAAATTATAAAAAGTTTGAATTTGAAGATATAAATTGGGCAAAATTTATTATGGCAAATCGCTTGACATTAGATGTTGTACAGAAATTAGGATTAATAGACAGTAATGCAGATTTAAAATACGATATTATAATTGGTGGTACTGCGGATGGAAGTGTAGCTAATATAGCATCAAATCTACGTTTTGGAACTTTGAAACCAGAGGAATTTGAATTGAATTTATCAGATTTTTTGAAAAAAGATGGTAGTTCATTCGGTATACAAATAGTATTTTGCACAGAAAGAGCTTTATCTTGCATAGAATATATAAAATGTGATATTATATAAATGAGAAAAGAGGTGGGAATCATGAAAGATAGGGTTAATAAATATAAGAATAGTATGGTAAATATATTTAGAATAAAATATGATATTTCTGAGTTTGAAGCAAAAAAATGGATTAGAGAGTATGATTTTAATAGCGTACTTAAATCATGTAATTATATTGCCCTTCATGATGACCCAGAAATTTGGGTAGATGCAATTTATCAATGGGCAACAGGAGAAGAAGATTTATTAGAGATGTAAAAAATGTACAAGGCATATCAGGTAGAGATACTTGGTGTGCCTTTTTTCGGTTATGAGCATAGTGCCAAAGCTATAAAAAACATTGTCGAAAGTTGTAGAATGAATTGTAATATGAATTGGAAAGTTATAGTAGATATGAGGAGAGAATAATGGTGAATATACTGGCAAGATTTTTGGCGAAAAAAGATTCTAAAAAAGATTTTAGTAGATGGTATTCAAAAAGAATTAAGGAATATGAAAATATTATAAACATGGTTGAACAAAATGTTGGCACAAAAAGTGTGTGTGAAAAAAGGATGTAGCGCATGTTGCAAACAAGCTATATATATTAATCCGGCTGATTATAGAATTATTAAAACGTACACAGAGCAATTATCATATGATGAAAAGGAAAGATTAAAAAACAGGTCAGAGAAGCACTAGATACATTAAAGCAAGTGGATATACCAATGAAAACTGTAGGTGAGATTACTGAAAGTACGGAAGAGGAATTTGTGAAAAAATATCCGAAATATATTCAATAATTATTTTACAGTGTATTAAAAATTAAGGAAGTCAGGCCTGCTACCCTATTAGAGTAGTTGAATGCACTAAATGATTAATTTTGCGACAGTCCCTTTTTTGTAGAAACTTTTGATGCTATTTGCTATAATGATTCATGGTAGTAAGGGAATAGGTCGGAGGAAGGATTTATGGGAGAACACTGGATATTCATATTAGTGTCATTAGGGGTGTGTACACTGAGTATTTGGATTGCTAAAAGTATATATGACAGACGAGAGCAACGTGCGAAAGAGTTGCGTATCAGCGGTCTGTATCAGACAATTTTAGACGGTACGCAAACAGCGATTGTGGTACATGATATTGAGACTGGGGAAATTGTGTACATTAATGAGTTGTTACGTAAAATCTACGAGGTGGAAGGAAAGATTGAAAATCTTTCGACAGAATCAAAACTTATAAAAGAGCGTGGTAAGAAACATTTAGATCTTGATTATGCAGCACTTAAAACGGGAGCATGTAATGAGGCGATTGAGTATCATGATTCCGGTAGAATTTATCAGGTGAAAGGTAAGATTATAGATTGGAATGGCAGAGAAGCGTATCTGGAATATCTGACAGATGTGACGGATAGTAAGAAGTTTAACGAACAGCTACAGTTAGAGCATGAGGAGTTACAACGTAAGTATCAGGAAGAGGTATTATATCGTGAAAAGGCGATTGCAGATGATATTATTGCATCTTGTCGTATCAATCTGTCACAGGGCTATGTGGAAGAGATGCGAGTAGGTACACAGGATGGTTATGAAAATACATATCGGTATGCAGTGGATTTGTTATCGCGTACGACTGCATTTACAAATAAAGTATGGATGGCGGAAGAACAGAATACGAGCATGTCGGGTTCGATTCTGCTAAATCATTATCTGCACGGAGGACGTAGTGCTTCGGAAGAATATATGGCAGAGTTAAAAGATGGAAGGCATGTGTGGCTTAGAAGTGAAGCGAAATTGGTACAACGTCCGGAAACTGCGGAGATTATCGCATTTACCTACTGTAAAAATATTACTCGTGAAAAGGTTTTAACTAATATTTTAGAATGTATCATGTCTTTTGATTATGATGAAATTTTTACGGTAGACTCTCTTAATGGACAGATTTCATTAGTAACAACGGGGCGTTATGTTATGGATGAGCAGATGCAGGAGGGGTACTATGAAGAAGAGATTGATAATCTTATAGAAAGAGCTGGTACAAAGGCAGATGCCGAATGTCTGAAAAAAGATTTGAAGTTAGATCATATTTTGCAGATTTTAGAGGTGGAACCGGTATATATTAAAGAGGTTTCATTACGTTCTAAAAATGGAAAAGCACGTTTGAAACAGTTGCGGTTTAATTATTTAAATGAGACTTTGGGAACATTACTTTTTACCATTACGGATATTGATGAAATGGTGAAGGCTGAGAAACAGAAGCAGGAGGAATTAGAGAAAGCACTACTGATAGCAGAAGAAGCTAATATTACAAAGATGCGTTTCCTTGCAAATATGAGTCACGAGATTCGTACGCCTATGAATGTAATTATTGGTTTGGCATCGATTATTCGAGATGAGGCCGAACATGCGGAAGCAGTATTAGAGAATGCTAATCGTTTGGATTCTGCTTCAAAATATTTATTATCACTTTTAAATGATGTGTTGGATATGTCTCGCTTGGAAAGCGGAAGTGCGTCTTTAAGTAAGCAGGAATTTATGGTGCAGCAGTTTTGGGAAACTATAAACACCATAGCGACTTCACAGGCTAAAGCGGCTGATGTTAATTATGTTTTTGAAAAAGAAGAGGGGATTCAAAAAAGTTATATTGGAGATGTTGTTCGCTTAGAACAGATTCTAATTAATCTAATTAACAATGCGATTAAGTTTACTCCAAAGGGCGGCACCGTAACAGTATGTATAAGTCAGTTGGAAGTAGTACAGAAGCGTGCTAAGTTACAGGCGAAAGTCAGTGATACAGGGATTGGTATTTCAAAGGAGTTTTTGCCAAAAGTATTTCAGGCATTTTCACAGGAGCATGATGCGGCTACAAGTTTTTACGGGGGCAGTGGCTTAGGCTTGTCAATCGCCAAAAGTTTTGTGCATATGATGGATGGCGATATTACGGTAGAGAGCCAGGAAGGATATGGTACTACCTTTACAGTTGAGGTCTGGCTGGATGTGGCAACAGACCGAGATGTGGTCAAACAGGTAGAACAGGCTGAGAGTGAGAATGATTTTTTTGTGGGAAAACGTATTTTACTAGTAGAAGATCATCCTCTTAATACAGTGGTTGCAAGAAGAGTACTTGAAAGGCAAAAGATGGATGTTATTCATGCAGAAAATGGGCAGGATGCGCTGAAGTTATTTGTAGAAAGTGAAATTGGAGCATATGACGCAATTCTTATGGATGTGCGTATGCCGGTTATGGATGGTATTACAGCGACACAAAGGATTCGTGAACTTAATCGTGTGGATGCAAAAACGATTCCAATTATTGCAATGACGGCCAATGCTTATGACGAGGATAGGCAGAAGACTTATGAAGCAGGCATGAATGCTCATCTTGCAAAACCAATTGAACCTAGAAGGTTGTATGATACGTTAGCAGAGCAGATGGGATGTAAGTGAAAGGATAATAGATAATAAAAGGGCTTGTTTTTATAGGTGTTGAATATATCCAATATCTATGAACCAAGTCCTTTTTCAAACAGTTGACTCTGCGAATTAGACTTCCTTACTTTTTGACACCACAACAAAAAATACGTTTATACAAAATAGGAGCACTTATATAGACTGTGAAAATAAATACTCAGAGGAAGAACGCCTTTTTATCAGCCCATTAAATGAAAGATTATCGTTCTAAATCCTTTTATATCTGGTGCAAGGTATTAAAAATGCAGAAAAATATAATTACTAATTGCTGTTTATTTTAAAAGGTTTGTCACAAACAGCAATTTCAAGTGTTTAATATATATAAACAAAGGAAAGGGGGAGTGTAATGTTACATAATGAATGGAAACTAATATATGAAAGATATTCCAAGGCACTATATCTATATGCACTTTCCCTTACAGGAAATCCGCAGGACGCTGAGGATTTGGTACAAGAAACCGTTGTAAAAGCTTTTTTATCTTATGAGGCAACAGGAAGTATAAAAAGTTGGTTAATTATTGTGCTGAGGAATGAATTTTTAAATTTAATGAGGAAGCGAAAACGAGAAGTGTATGAGAATCCCTCTCTTTCCTTAGATAATAAAGCTTCCTATGAATTTGATTTATTAGATAACATAATTCAAAATGAAGAACGAATGCAATTATATCTTGCAATTCGAAAACTTCCAATTACTATGCAAGAGATTTTAATTGAAAGCGTTTATCTTAATATGAGAGACGAAGAAATTGCTTTATTACATCGAACGAGTCAAGAAAATGTACGTCAGATTCGCTCGCGAGCAAAGAAGAAGATAATAGAATTTATGAAGGAGGTACGATGATGAGAGAATGGGATGAGAACAAACTTGATCATGAATTAGAAGTATTATTAAATGAGATTCCTGAACATGATGAATTTGAGAAACGTATTGAAAAATATATCAATGATAGGATTCGTAAGATTGTGCATAAAACACTTGCAATGACGGTTATTGTAGCAATTCTTTTGCTAGCACTTGTCAATCCTATGTTTAAAGTAAGTTTTATTGATCCAACGAAAAGGAATGAGAATGACACTTCTATTTATTTTGATGTGTTACGCGATTACTATGAAACAACTCGTCCATATGTAGAGATTGTATCCTTGGACGCAGAATATAAAGGACTCGCCCATTATGAGGTAACTATGCAAGCGACAAATCATAGGGAACGGTTAAATGTTGGAAGAACTAATATACTTTACGATTTGAATTGTGGAACTATTAAAAATCTAAATGATGCACAATTATATTTAATGACTTACATGGGGAGATTTGATAATTATCTCTATCAAAATGATGAAAATTGGATTAAGGAATCTATTGAAGAGTTGAGAAAGCTACCTGAATCTTCCAATATATATATTTCGTTATACACAGCACTTCCACAGGCAATAGATGAACTTAGAAATGCAAATATTTGTTTAGAATGGATAGAAGTATATCAGCCCGATGTGGAATATCGCGGTGGACTGAGTTTGGCATTAAGCAGTGCACAAGATAAAACAGATTTGCGCTATGAAATATCAGAGGCAGAGTTGATCGATGTGTATTGTAACAATTTGAAAAATTTACTCGAACATAAAGACATGTGGAAAGAATTAAGTCTGCCAAGTACAACTGTTATATATGGAGATTTGAGTGTTCTCCAAGATACATATGAGGACGCATTATATTTAACAGAATTAAAGACGGAACGATTCACTCTCTATGGAGAGAAGAAGGATATTATTGAGTTTTTGGAGAATATAGATATTATTTCTATACAAATTGATGAAATAACTCTTTATTAAATTCCCCATAAGTTAGATAAAATTCAAATTATAGACAATATACAAGACAAAGTGAGTTTGGCTAATGTTGATTTTTGAATAGTGCAAAATATAAAAAGAGGTGCTGTATCAGATTTCTTTCTGCTAAGTACGCAAAAGAAATCTGGTACGGCACCTCTTTTTTATGTTCAATAATATTTGAACCAAAATCGAATTACTAAGTGAAATATCTACTTTACTCGTGCTGCCTGTGCTTTGATGATTTCTTTGTAGTAATCAACAGCACCCGGCAGGCATCCGGTTTCGATAGTTTCATTTAAACCGTGCATACCAGCCATCTGCTCTGGTCCATAGTTTACAGGACTGAAACGTACACAGCTGTCTGCTACGTCATCGTAGAAGCGTGCATCCGTACCACCGGTTACTACATATGGAAGAATGCCGATACCTGGGAAGCAGGTTTTAATCGTATTTTGTGTGATAGCAAAAGCATCTCCGTTTAAATCTAAAGATTTTGACGGATAACCACGGTAAACAACTTCTGTTTCTAATCCAAATTTCTTAGCTAATTCAGTGATTATTTCAATACTTTCATCTGTACCCTGATGAGGGATATATCTCATATTTGCACACACGCTGGCTTCCTGTGGAAGTACGTTATATCCAGAAGAACCGGCCTGCATAGTGAAAGCAATCGTAGTCTGTAACATAGCTGCAGCCTGTGCACTAATCATTGGCATTACTTTCTTTAAAAGAGGACCAAAGAGCCAAAGATTTGCCATTACAAGGCGTAATCCGAAATTACCTACATAAGGAGCCATACTAGTAAACATTGCAGTAACAGCAGGAGTAAAGGCAACACGGAAAGGAGTTTTCTTTTCTACACAACTGATAAATTTTGCTAAGCGTGGAATTGGTGTATTTTTGCCTGGTGCACTGGCATGTCCGCCATTGCTGCTGGCAATAAATTTTACATCACCATATCCTTTTTCAAAAATACCCACTGCAGCAAAATGTCCTTTTACGCCACCAATAGGATCTTGAATAATACTACCACCTTCGTCGCAGAGCATGAATAGATGTACATCATGGTCTTTTAACCATTTTGCAAGTTTCGGAGCACCAGTACCACCAATTTCTTCGGTACAGCTACTACCCATATAAATATCACAAGCAGGAACATAACCTTCAGAAATCATTTCCTCTGCGGCCTGTAAAAATGCCATAAGACTGCATTTTGTATCAGCTGAGCCACGTCCCCATACTTTGCCATCTGCAATTGTTCCGGAAAATGGAGGATATTTCCATTCGCCGGTAGCTTCAACAACGTCCATGTGACTGATTAACATGATGGGTTCTTTGGAAGAGTTTCCCTTCCATTTTAATAATAAGTTACCATCAATTTCTACTTTCTCGCAGGTTGCAAAAACCTTTGGAAATAATTCTTCTAATAATTTATGAAAAGCAAGGAACTTTTCATAGGAAGGGTCATTTCGGTCTGAAATAGTTTCAATCTGTACCATGCGAGATAATTTTTCTGAATATGTATCAATACGTGTTGTATCTTCAGACAATGAAAAAGAGGTCTGTTTTTTGGGTAAAACCAGTGTGCGGATTACTGCAATCAGCAGGCACATAAGTAAAATACCAAGTAATAATAATAGTATTGTAATAACGGCATCCATTATGAATTCTCCTTTTCAGCAGCTTTTGCAAGTTCTTTGCCTTCTTTCTGGAATAAAATGAATGCATGACCAATAGTAATTGCACCACTGAGTAACATTAAGAAACCAACATTTGAAATTAGGCTTGGTACGCAAATGAATAACAGTGTCATTACAATGAGTGGGATGGCAACTAAGTTTTTTCCTTTGCGGAAATATTGGTATGCCATTGCACCAAAAAGAGCAGGAACTACATTATTAAATGCAGGTTGTAATGCCTCTGCTTCTAAAACCGGGCGAAGTGGTGCTAGCATGAAAACACCAAGTGCGATAACCACAGTTGTTACCAAAGAAGAAGTTGCAATGGATAGTGTAGATACAATATCATTTTCCGGAGTACCAGCTTGTGTTCCAACAATGTCTCTTGCGTTGAGGGCACAAGGAATTTTCATATTAATCAAATTACCTGTAATAAAGCCTAAATAGCTTCCGCCGGCTCCAAGCATTGGAGTATAAATCAAAAATTCAACAATACAGCTTGGTATGTAAATAATGGCAATCTGTGCAAAACCTTTCCAGAAAGCCGGCATATTTGGCATAGCATTTAAAGAGATACCCATTAAAAATGGTGAAATAATAAGCATTGAAACACCGATGATCAAACCGATACGGCCGAAGAGGTGTGTTCGTTCATTATATTTTTCAAGATAAAGTTCACGTTCTTTTTCGTTCATGATGATTGTCCGCCTTTCTTAGAAAATCATGCCACAGATGACTGCTGCGGCCATACCTACCAACATACTGCCGGCAATGGAGAAGTTATCGAGCCAAGCCATTTTTTTCTTTTCTGCAAAGTAGGTGAAGACTGCCATGGCAAGAGCTGCAAAAACGAAGGTTACAATCTGTAAGTATTGACCGGTTACGACAAGAGAACCATTCTGTAACTGAACGAACTGACCGATGTAGCTTCCGGTATAAGCAGTAATTAGACCAATAAACATAGCGGTCATGGCACTGTCACCGAAACTGCGGCCACCGCTTTTTTTCGATTTATTGCTGGAAAGTTTTTTATTATAGGCTTTTCCAAAGATAATGGTACAGACACATCCCCAGATAATACCCATAGTCATAAGTAATGCAATAGTAGTGAATGCCTCGGTAGTCATTTCAGCAGCATTTAAACCGGAAAGACCAATACTTTTTGCGGCGATATCAGCAACACTGGTTTCATAATGTAATGCACCGATTACAGAAAGGCGAAGCCATGGTAATGGGATGCCTAATGTTCCAGAAAGTGCAATAACACCTAATAAAATGCTGATACTTGGTAAAAGTGAAAAAGTAACACTAGATGTGATGGCACGTTTCAGTTTTACCTTATCCATTCCAAGTGCGATTCCTGCACGGTAGGAGCGGATTAAAAAGAAAATGCTCATTCCGACTACGAATAAAATGATGAGACCGGAGATGAGAAAGAGTGGGGTACTACTTAATTGTTCTAAAGTATTCATAAATGAACCCTTCCTTTGTAATAATTTTTTTAGTTAATAGTAATTATTCAGAGCACCATTCGCAAAATTGCCTTGGCTCTGAATAGTTACACTTATTATAGAAATAATTAAGAAGAAATGCAATGAAATAAGGTTATTTAGTTTGTTCTAAATCACGCAATTCTTTTAATTTTTTTGCATACTCTACGAGTCGCTCTTTGTCAGCACTACAGTATACGTCAAATAGTACTTTGTCATTTTGATATATCCGGTGTGCAGTTTCCGCAGTGATTGCATCCAAAAGATATTTGTTAGAATCGGGCGTAGATTCGCCAGTTGCGAGATAATCTGCGCTTACTTGAAAATAGTCCGCAAGTTTTTTTAACCGTTCGTGAGTAGGCATGCTGTTTTTCCATTTGGAAACAGAACCATTGGAAAATCCGAGTTCTTTTTCTAAAGAACCTTGAGAAATTCCTTTCGATTTGCGGAGAGATTCAATTCTTTCATAAAAAGTCATAAAAACTCCTTTCTGTCACAGAAAAAAATCTGTAAAACAACTTGACAAATAGAAAAAAATCTATATAATGTAATTAACACAGAAAAGTTTCGGTAACGGATTCTTATATAACAATATTTTAAAATAATAATATTATTAGATTTATTTTAGAATATTTTCTGTAAAACGTCAATCTAATCTATATATTCAAAAATATTCCATTTTAAAATTAGAAGATTCAGTCAATAAGGAGCAGGATGCTCTTTATTAATAAAATTTTATAAGGAGGAAAATATGGAACAGGTATTAAAGCATTATGGAGATGCCATTCTTGTAGTGGTGGTATTACTTGCGTTAGGAGGGATACTGATAACAGCATTGACTTCTGACGGGTACGTAGCGGTTGCATTCAGAAGTGCAATAGAGGATTTCTTCAGTAGCATGAATGCATTGACACCGGGTACAGTGCCAAATCCTTGATTTAAGGGAAAGAAAACTCCGGCAGTTATGCTGCCGGAGTATTTAGGAGGAGCAAATGAGCGAATTAATTACATATGAACCAACAACAGAACATTTTGGGGTATTTGGTAAATATATAGCAGAACCTAGTGTGACAGATATTGATTATAATGGCACAAGTCTGTGGATTACAGATTTTAAGAAAGGGCGTTATGAGGTGAAAGAGGAGATTTCGGAACAGTTTTTAAGTTCGTTTACTCATAATATTTCTAATTGTGTAAATAAACAATTTAATAATGCGAATAAGGTGTTAGAAGCAGATACAAAGGAATTACGCATTAGTATTATTCATAGTTCTGCGGCTACTTCCGGAACCAGTATTTGTATTAGAAAATCACCATGTTTTATAAGAAATACGATAGAGACTATGGTAAAGGAACGATACTGTCAACAGGAAGTTTTACAATTGTTGTTAAATTGCGTTCAAGCGAGGATGAATTTTGTATTTGGAGGAGAACCAGGTAGTGGTAAGACAGAGTGTGCAAAGTTTTTTATGCAGTTTATACCGAAGGAGGAGAGGGTAATTACCATCGAAGATTCTTTGGAGATTCATTATCCTGAGATTAATCCGGGGGCAGATGCGGTAGAACTTAGAATAGGTCCGGGATTTTCCTATACAGATGCTATTAAGGCATGTTTGCGCCAAAATCCAAAGTGGTTGGTTTTGTCAGAAGTACGTTCTGTGGAAGTGACCTCACTTTTAGAACAATGGAGCACTGGCGTAAATGGTTTTACAACAATACATTTGGATGATTTGCGAAAACTTCCAGATCGAATACAGAATATGATGGATAATGTGAATGATGTGGAACGAATGGAGAATCGAATCTATCAGTATGTAAACGTGGGGATATTGATACGTGTAATGGAGGAACAGGATGGACATATTCGGCGCTATATAGATCAGCTGTGCTTTTATAGTAGAGAAAATGATACGAATAAAGTTTATATGATTGTGAAAAATGGAGAAGTGGTTTCTAAAGAATTGCCACCGGACATTTTAAAAAAGTTTTCTTATGCAAATATAGAAGAGCCATTTTTGTGTAAAGAATTTAAGCAGTATCAGAAAGAAGGAAGGTAAATGAGAAAAAGGAGAATTATTAGAAGTTTACAGCTACTGAATCCTAAGAATCTTGTAAGAGAAGTTCATGTATATGGATATCATTTTTCCTGGAAAACACATTTATTGGCGTTGTTAGCTACATTGGCGGGAATGAGTGTGGTGAGTGTTTTATTTCAATTAAAACCCATTTATTTTAGTTGTGTTTTGGTGGCGGTATGTTTTATGTTGCCAATATTGATATTAGAGATGTATAAGGGGATGTTTGAACAGAAAAGATTTGCAGATGCAGTAACTTATGGAGAACAGATTTTATATTCTTTTCAGAAAAATGGTAAAGTGGTATCGGCTTTAAAGGAGACTAAGGAGATTTTTGAAGATGGCAGGATGAAGTGGGTGATTGAGGAGGCTATTTCATTTCTAGAAGACGGGAATTCCAATAGTGAAAAGGGCATTTTAAAAGAAGCTTTAGAGCAAATTGAGCAGGCTTATAGCTGTAGCAAAATCCACATGATTCATGAATTGTTAATTAGTTGTGAAGAATTGGGGGGAGATGCAGGGAATTCGATATTATTAGTTTTAAACGATATTGAACTGTGGAAAAGAAGAGAATATTCACTGCAAGCAGGAAAAAAGGTACAGAATCGAGATAACGTGATATCCATTATTGTCTCGTTTGTGTTGTGTTTGATTACACTGTATGTTTTGGATGGTATGAGCCTGTTATTACCTAATAAAACGGTTGCCGGTTTATTTCCATTAGAAGTGATACAGATATCGTCTTTTTTGTTTATCTTATTTATGCTGTTTGTGTTTTATAAAAGTAGAAAGTCTCTTACAAAAAGCTGGTTGCAACGGGAAACTTTATATAAACAAGATTACATATTGGCAAGTTATGATTTGGTAATAAATTATGGTGAAAAGAATTGGTGGCAAAGAATATTAAGTAGAATACCTTATTATTTAGCCAAAAAAGATATTAATCGGGAATTATATACTACGTTGCCACAGTGGCTGATGCAGATAGCTTTGTTGTTGCAGAATAATAATGTTCAGGTTTCATTGATGAAGTCTATAGAAGATGCTTCACCAGTACTGCAAAAGGAATTAGAAAGGCTTAGGGAGAGGCTTGAGATAAGGCCGAATGAATTGCAGTCGTATACAGAATTCTGTAAGAATTTTGATATTCCGGAAGTGCAGAGTTGTATGAAAATGCTGCATGCTATTTCAGAGTCAGGAACAGGAAATGCACAGCTTCAGGTAAATAATTTGTTACAGCGTGTTCAGGAAATGCAGAATATAGCAGAAGATATTCGTAGTGGGAGTGATGCGTTTCAAATGAGATTATTGTTTTCATACCCTGTATTAGGTGTGACAATTAAATTATTGGTGGATATGACAGTAGGAATGTTATATATATTCCAATTATTAAGTCAGGTTGGAGGTATGTAATATGAGAAATATTATTGGGGCATTTGGTACGTTGATCATGTTATTGATTTATTTTTTCTCATGTATATCAGTTGGGAATGCAGGTATTGCGGTTGCAGCAGCAAAAGAATTCAAAGCAGAGGTAGTAGCGGAGATTGAAAATAGTAACTTTAATCCTAAAGTGATAGAAGGATGTATTAGGCAGGCCGAGAATGCAGGATATCAGCTCCAGGTTACTTCATGTATGTATGATGAGAGATATAATATGCAGTCTGCCGAAGTTGTTTTGACATATAGTTATACCATTCCACTTTTAGGGATATCAGAAACGAGGACAACTAGGGGAATTGCTAGGTGAGATTATGGAGAATCAGATATGAAGATGGTGATAGAAGAATTAGGGCAAACATTTATAGCATTGTTTTGCACAGGGTATATGATTGTTATTTTTCTTGAGATTTTGAATGGGGTTACAGCGTTTTAGAAAAGGGGGATAAAATTGCAGGAGATAATGGAACATTATGGCATAGCACTGCTAGCGGTTATTGCAGTAACAGGAGCGATGGGAATGATATGTAGTTGTATGGGAGCTGATGGAATAGTTTGCCAAATAGTTGGTATTTTCATGCAAAGTATATGTGGATAGGAGAACTATATGGAGCAAATAGGAAGTTTGTATGGGAAATTTATTCTGGAGGGAATCGTTGTTGTATGTCTGGCTGGTTTTTTGTTTTGTAATATTTCAGATACGGATGGAAACGCAGGAATGCTAGAAATGATAGGGAGTAACTTACCTAAAATAGATGAGAAATATGATTCTTATACAGATTTTAAAGAGGTTTATAAAGAAGAGAGTAATAAAGATGCACCGAAAATATTTTTGATTGCAGGAGCAGTTGATATTGGGAAAATAAAACTGTCTCAGATAATAAAGGCCGTTGATTATAGTGGAAGTGAAATAAAATTGGAAGTAATGAGTATTAAAAATATGCAGAATGAGGAATTAATAGAGAATTATAATTTGGAGACGATGGAAATAGATTTAACGAATGCTGGAGTTTATTCCGTGTTGGTTAAAGCTACAGATGATGGGAACAGAACAACCGAATGCCAGATAAAAATACCTGTTAATAATAAGCAGCTATTGGAGGATGTGGATTGAAAAATGTAGTGTTAATACTTAATGGGATGGTATTGTTGTTGCTATCATTAATAATACTTATGGCTATTTATGGAAGAATGAATCACAGTATGGAATTACAAAGTAATTTGTCTTCTGTAATGGAAGAACAGATAAACGAGATGATGTTGAATGAGGAATATAGTATTACCAATACCCAGGAATTTCTGACGGATTTTATAGGAAACCTAGTCGTAGCATTAGATGGAAAATATGATTTAACCATAGATGTGTTACAGGTAGATATGGAAAAGGGGATTTTATCAGTGAGAGTGACGGCTGATTTTCTTTATCTGAATGGAAATCGAGGAACAACAGTATGCGAGCGAACGGTGATTTTTGATAGGTTACAGTAGTCATAGGAGAGAAGAACAGTGAGGATAAAAAAGAAAATTAGTTTAGTAGGAATATTGTTGTTAGCTTTGATATTGGTGTATTTTAGTGTTCAAATACAAGAAAGTCCTAAAGTGAGGCAAGAAGTAGTGATTGCTGTTTTGGATACGGGATATTCTGGTGAAAGCAGTCGTGTATTGAAAGGAATTGCAGTACTTGAAAGTGAAAAGAATGCTTGGGATAATAATGGACATGGAACTGGAATTACACAAATTATTTTAGAGGAAACCGATGATTGGGTTCAGATTTTACCTATAAAAATTGCTGATTATACGGGATGCTCAACGGAAGAAGCTGCGTATCAAGGGGTGAAATATGCAATGGAATATGGTGTGGATATCATACATATGTCATTGAATATGAGTAATTTGGATGAAAATAGTAAATTGGTTGGGATAGTGAAAGAAGCAATTGCAGAAGGAATCGAGATTGTAGTATCAGCCGGAAATAGCGGGAAAGATACCATTAGAGTGTTTCCAGCTAATATAGAAGATGCGATTGTAGTGAGTGCAGTAGATGAAGAGGAGGAGTTTTGTCGTTATAGTAATTATGGAGAGACAATAGATTTTGCAGCAGCAGGTTTTTATAAAGGAGAGTCGGGGACTTCCTATGCAGCGGCCAGAGTGACAGGGATGTTGGCTAAAGAATACAGCAATGGTGGTAGTACAGAGACGTTGCGAGAGTTAACTGTTGATAAGGGGATAAAAGGAAAAGACGTTTATTATGGGTATGGTGTTTTACGGTGTTCCGCAAAGATTGAGGAAGATAGAAAAGAAAGAATATATGTAGGGAAGTCCAAATATGACATAGGATATAAAATACTTGATATTGACTGGCACAAGACGGATATGGAGTTGTTAGATAAATATTTTGTAGAGACTCATGCTGCTTATGTGGGAATGTATTTATCAAAACTAGAAGAAGCAGAATTAGAACAGCTGAAAAAGAAATCAGAAATATTGGATTCAATGGTTTTGGTACAGGAGTTTGCCTGCATGAACAAAACAGGAAATTATGAGGAAAAATTATCCTACGAAGAAGGGTTTGTAGAAAATGCTATAAGAGAATACATGAAACATGAAGAGGAGTTAACGATTTCTGCGGAATGGCTAATATTAAACAAATATGGGTATTTTGTGATTTCATCTGATAATCGAAATGATATTTTTCATTTTCGAATAAATGGATTTGCTTATACAACTATAACGGAATCCAAGTGGTTTCCAATGTTTAATCCTGAAAAATTTACGATTACCAGGACAATAGTGAAGCAGACTACTGATTTTGGTGCAGTGGATATAGCTGGTTTTTCTACATATCTATGTTCAGGAAACAGTTTTGCGTCAGAGTATACGAATCCTGTTACAGGAAAAGTCTATGCAGAGGATAATCTTTATTCGATAGACATGGAAGTTGATGATGGTACGGAAAATTACGGATTATCTATTATTTTAGAGGGTTATAAAAATGTGAAGGAAGGTTATCATACAGAGGAAGCAGACATTGTGTTAATACCATATGATTATACACACGCTCATGAGAAATATACTTATGAAGAATATAAAGCACCTTTGCGATATGTTTTTTCGTATTATGATGGATCTACTAATAATGGTGGGTATGCTGATACACCACAAAGAGTAGAGGCACAAGAAAAAAACTTTATGAAATTAATAAAAACAAATCAGACTGTATGGTACAACGGAGTCTATAAGAAAGGATATGATTATAGTGATGTAGATGAGATGTTAAGTTTAGAAGAAAAAATTTCAAAGTATTTAAAATCATATTCGAAAAAAGTTATTAAAAATGTGAATATATATTCAGAAGAATCCTCCCTAAGTGATAGTGGATTTACGATAAATGCAGATTTAGAAGCGTCGTTAGGAATACAGTGGAATCATGGAGAAACTGCTACGATTGCAGTGCAGAATGATATTCCGGAATATAATTTTCCGTTAGTTTTGAATAAATATGAGATTGTTTATAATGGAAATGGGGCAACAGCAGGTGGAATGTCAAATACTTCTATGGTGTATAATGAGGCGAAAGCACTGGAAGAAAATCAGTATAGCAGGCGTGGATATTCATTTTTAGGATGGTCTACTACAGAGAACGGAGAAGTGGAGTATTTGGATGGACAGGAAGTATGTAACTTGTCTTTAGAGCACAATGTGCAGGTTGTTTTGTATGCAGTTTGGGATGAATATCCGTGGATTATAGCTGAGGATTTATATTTTTCATTAGAAGAAGCACAAAATGGAACGATTACATATGAGAGATTGATGGAATATGCGAGAGCAAAAGATAGAGAAGCCGGTGGTGTAATTTTACCTGGAATTGATGAAGAAAAAGGGACTACATTTATTATGGTAGATTATGCAGAGTCAAATTATACCGAATTGTTGCAGGAAGATGATGTTGCGGTAACTTATCAGGTTATAGATAGTGTAGGAAACATATATGAAAAGCTAATTACGGTTCATATAATAAATACCACTCCAAAGGAGAAGTTGCCAATAGGAAGGACACGTTTCATTAGTGAAAAATATTATATGAGAACCTATGAAGATGGCGGTTTAGAGACAAATTCAATCTGGAAAACGAATGAGGATTATAGGAATACCATTGTAAGTGCTTTTGAGAATAGCAAAAACAAAACACCAATTTATACCTTTAGATTATCTTATGAGGACATAGTATTGATGAAAGAAGTTATTCGGAAGAAGGGACTGAGAAATACAGAAAGTACAGATGTACTACAGTATTTCTATGAAAATTTTTTGCCCGATTTCGTATGATGAAAGTAAGATAGAATTATTTGGGGGAGCAAGCTTTTGATGTGCTAGAGACGGAGTTGTCAGTAGGTAGTGAACGAATTATAATATGAGTGACACTGCCAATTAGAAAGAAAATGGAGAAGTAAGTCAGCATGATGAGTATTCGATAGAGAAAGAATAGGAGAGAAGAAATATGGAAAAGAAATGGGATGTTTTGGCTTTTGGTGAGTTATTAATAGATTTTACACAGAATGGAATTAGTAATCAGGGGAACGGAATGTTTGAGGCGAATCCGGGTGGAGCACCTTGTAATGTGCTTGCTATGTTAAACAGATTAGGACATACTACAGCATTTATGGGAAAGGTAGGAAATGATATTTTTGGGCACTTATTAAAGCACACATTAGAAGAAATTTCTATTGATACTAGTGCTTTAGAAATAGATGAGGACATTCGAACGACTCTCGCATTTGTGGCTAATGATGAGAATGGTGATAGAAGTTTTTCATTTTATCGCAATCCGGGAGCCGATATGATGTTTACACCGGATGAAGTGAAGGCGGATGCTATTGGTGATGCTGAGATTTTTCATTTTGGAACATTGTCGATGACTCACGAATTGGTTCGGGAAGCAACAAAGAAAGCATTACAAATAGCAAAAGAAAAAGGTGTGATAATTTCTTTTGACCCAAACTTAAGAGAATCTTTATGGACTTCACTGGAATTAGCAAAAGAACAGGTGGCTTATGGATTGAAATATTGTGATATTCTAAAAATTTCTGATAATGAAATTCAATGGTTTACAGGAGAGTTGGACTATAATAAAGGGATTTCTTTACTGCAGGAACAGTATCAGATACCATTGATTTTATTATCGCTTGGAAAGGAGGGAAGCCGGGCGTATTATAAGGACATATGCGTGGAAGTACCTGCCTTTTTACAGGAAAATACGGTAGATACTACAGGGGCTGGAGATACATTTTTCGGAAGTTGTTTGCATTATGTTTTGAAAAAGGGCTTATATAATTTGGAAGAAAAGGATTTGCGAGAGATGCTTTTATTTGCGAACGCGGCGGCAGCGATTATTACAACAAAACGAGGGGCGTTAAAAGTTATGCCATCCGAAACGGAGATACAAGCTTTGTTGAATCGGTAGGTTTTGGGAGAGGTTGTAAATGAGTAAGGAAAAATATTACTTGAAATGGTTACCGCTATTCATAATGATAGGTTTGATTCTGATTTTATTTATTATGTTTTTAAATAAAGATAATCATGCAAATAGAAATAATGAAACGTATGTAAATGATACCGAAATAACAGTTGTAGGAGATATTATCGAGGACGACAAAGAACTTACATCGGAACAAGAGTACATTATGATTCCTAGCTTAAGAACACAGTATAACATATCGGAAGAAAACAAGGAAATATTCCTAATAAATCCAGAAGGAAACTCGGTTTATTTGAAATATACACTATACCTGGTTGGGGAAGAAATATACACAACAGATTATATTAAACCAGATTCAATGGTAAAAGCTAACTTATACGATGTATTGAAAGGAGGCACGTATAATGTAGAAGTTGCTATTTCATCCATTGATATAGAAACGCATGCTGCTTGTAACGGTGCAGAACTTAGTACAGTAGTTACAGTAGCAAAATAACACATCTTAATTGTCGAGGGGGAACAGAATTGAAAAAGAAAACACGAAAGAAAATTTTAAGTACACTGCTAATATGTACACTAGTGTTAGCAAACTCAGTAAATGTATTAGCTACAACAACAGAGATTCAAGGATCGGGTACAGATGCAAAAGACACTGGATCGAGTATAGTAGAAGCAGATATGCCAAGCTGGTATACTGTCACAATTCCAAAGAAAATAATAATTGATAGTGAGTCAGCACTAGGAGAATATATGGTTAATGTAACCGGTGATATAGCAGGAAATATGAAAGTTCATGTTGTACCAGAGTCTAATATAACATTAACACAGGAAGGAAAAGATGACATAACGGCTACTATTTCACAAAACAAAACGAGTTGGACATTCAATGAAATGGGTACAAATACATCAGGTAATATATCTGCTCCAGACTTATCAGCTGGTATGTGGAACGGTACACTTTATTTTGATATTACTTTAGAAGGAGCATTAGCATTAGCACCAGGCTTATATGATGCTAATGGTGTTATGTTAGCCACTTGGGAGGAAGCTGGCATTGATGCAGAAAAGACTTATGATTACAGTAATTATAATACTGATAGAGCATCAGGTAATTATGTATTAACAAATAAATATCCGGAAACTACGAAAGTAGTAATGCCAAGTACTATAACGAAAATAGGTTTTATGGCATTTAGGGAATGTGCAAATTTACAGAGTGTTATTATACCAAACAGTGTAACACTTATAGAAGGTTCTGCATTTGAACAGTGTGGCAATTTAGTAAATGTTACACTATCTGATAATTTAGAGGAAGTGGGCTATCAGATTTTTTATTATGTATCAGGTATAGAGAGTATTACATGGAAGGGAAGGATTTACACAGATACAGAAAAAGATGAGTTTAATCAGGCATTTAAAGATGCTGGTATTACAGATAGCGAATATACATGGATTTAATATATAAAATCAAGTTATATTTTAGAAGAATAAGTAGTTTTGGGAACAATTTTGGAAAAGGGATTAAAATAATTTATAATGGTACATACTACCATAAAAAATAGTGAGGTTAGTGTGAAAAATAAATTTTTCACACGCAACTTTGTGCCTGCGGCCCAAAGTTTGCAGGTATTGAAAGGGCATGGTTATTAGTATGGAATCATTATGGAGGCAACAAACAGAAAAAATTGAATCGAATCATTATTTTTTACAAGGAAGTATACGGGAGTCACATTGGGATGTTGTGGTGATAGGTGCTGGAATGGCGGGTATTCTGATTGCTTACTATTTGCAAAAGCAAGGGAAACGGGTGTTAATAGTAGAAGCAAAGACGATAGCGTCCGGACAGACAGAGAGAACCACTGCAAAAATTACAAGCCAGCATGGATTGAAATATGCAGAACTTATAAGGACGGTAGGAGAGGAAAAGGCAAAGCTTTATGCAATGGCAAATCAGCAGGCAATTTCTCAATATGCGAGGCTTATCAAAGATGAAAAAATAGATTGTCAGTTTGAATGGGTAGACTCTTATCTATACTCTATAAGTCAGAAATATATTTTGATGGAAGAGGCGAAAGTGGCCAAACACTTTGGAATTCAGGCAGAATTTGTGGAGAAAACAGAATTGCCATTTGCAGTCAAAGGAGCAGTTCGTTTTGAAAATCAGGCACAGTTTTTTCCACTGAAATTTATAAAAAGCCTATCGGAAGAATTGAATGTTTTAGAACATACATTGGTCACGGAAATAAAAGATTGTTGGGTAGTTACAGATAAAGGGATTTTAACAGCAGACGATATCGTAGTAACTACTCACTATCCGATTAAAGATGTACCGGGATTTTATTTTTTACGGCAGCATCAGGAACGGAGTTATGTGTTAGCATTGGCAAATACGGAACCCATTAAAAATATGTATTATGGAATAGACGAAAATGGGTTGTCGTTTCGACAAGCAGGAGAATATCTATTGTTAGGAGGAAGTAGTCACCGAACCGGACACATTTATGGAAAAAAGGGAAATACGAGAACACGGAGTGTTAGTGCATATGGACATTTAAGAGAAGCGGCGAAGAATTATTTCCCAAAGGCAAAAGAAGTAGCTTATTGGTCAGCCCAGGATTGTATGCCACACGATGGTATCCCGTTTATTGGCAAATATTCTGTATTTACACCGCATTTGTATGTAGCTACGGGATTTCAGAAATGGGGAATGAGTACATCTATGATTGCAGCAAAGGTGATATGTGATGAAATATGTGGGGAGAAGAATCCATATGAGTCACTTTTTACACCTCAGAGATTATTAGTTCGTGCAGGGAGTAAGGAGTTATTAAAAGATATAGGAATAAGTGCAGGTAATTTGACAAAGGGGCTATTTGGAAAAAGACGTTGTTCTCATATGGGGTGTGCACTGATATGGAATCCGGAAACCAAAAGTTGGGATTGTCCATGCCATGGATCAAGATTTGATGAAGATGGAAAAGTATTAGATAATCCTGCGAAAAAGGATATATCATAGTTTATGAGGAATACTAAATAAATTCTGTGGTCTTGCCGATACAAATTATATGAAAATGCAAAAGGATTTGCAGGAAAAGAACAGGGAGGTAATTATAATGAGTGTAAATATGAATGGTGTTCTTGAAACTTATGCTACGTATGGTAAGGCTACCGGAAAAGTAGGTAAAAATAGTGAGTATGGCAAGACAGTAGGTAAACCGGAACTTACTGAAGATGGCAAGAAGTATTATGAAGAGTTGAAGAAGAAATTCTCTAACATGGATTTTATTCTTGTAAGTGATGACATGATTGATCAGGCCAAAGCCAATTCAGCCAGTTTTGCGAATCCGACCAAAACAGTTGTGTTAATCAGCGAAGAAAAGGTTGAGAAAATGGCAACAGATGAGGAATATCGTAAGCAGTACGAAGGCATTATTATGAATGCCACTGCACAGTTAGCACAGATGCAGAACGGATTTGAAAGTACCGGTGCAGAGATTCAAGGCTTTGGTATTCAAGTGGATGACAATGGAACAGCTTCTTATTTTGCAGTATTAAAAAAGGCTTCGGCAGCACAAAAAGAGCGTATTGCGGAGCAGGCAGCAGAGAAGAAAGCGAAAGAAAAGGCAGCAGATAAAAAGGCAGAAGCAAAGGAGTCGAAAGAACGACTAGAAGAGGCGAAGAAATCAAATAGAGCAGAGGACGTTACGGTTATTTCTGCATCATCAATAGAGGAATTATTAAAAAAAGTCAGTGATTATGCACTTGAAGCGAGAAGTAATGTCGTTCAGACACCAGAAGAAAAAATGATAGGACAGAATTTTGATTTCCAAATCTAAGAACATTCTAAGCGTTATAGGGGAGCAGCGAAGCTGTTCCCTTTTTATTTGATTTTTTTGGTGAGTTGATAAAGAATAGCTTTGGCTTTTTCGATATTTCCTCTTACTTGGATTATTCAGGATTGACATGGAATAATGATTCCAATTTTATATGATTTGTAGTACAATATGAGTTAACTAAAATTTAGAAAAACGGGAGTAGGTGGGGCATTTAATTATGAAAAAATTAGGAAGAAAATTTTGGACAGCCATGGTGTTATTTGGACTAGTAGGTCAGATTGCATGGGTAGTGGAAAATATGTACTTAAATGTATTTATTTATAAGATGTTTCATGCACAGCCGGCAGATATTTCACTAATGGTAGGAGCAAGTTCTGTGGCGGCTACAGTGACTACTATTTTAATTGGAGCCTTGTCTGATAAAATTGGAAAAAGAAAACTTTTTATGTGTGGCGGTTATTTGGTTTGGGGTATTGCCATTTTAACATTTGGTTTTGTTCGTATGGATGTATTGACACCATTATGTGGTGGTGTAGTAGAAGCAGCCGCATTAGGAATTATGTTGGTTATCGCCATAGATTGCATTATGACATTCTTTGGCTCAGCAGCGAATGATGCAGCATACAATGCATGGCTGACAGACGAAGGTGATGAGTCAAATCGTGGTAAAATCGAAGGTATTAATGCAATGATGCCGTTAATCTCCATTTTAATCGTATTTGGCGGTTTTATGGGATTTGATTTAGAACAGGCGGATAGCTGGACCACGATTTTTATGGTAATTGGTGCAGTAGTTTTAGCAATCGGTATCGCGGGAATTTTTTTGATTGAAGAGCATACACCGGAAGGAACTGGTAAAGATGCCTATTGGGAGAGTGTACTCTATAGTTTTCGTCCATCTACTTACAGAGAGAATAAATTGTTGTATGTGGTGATTGCTACCTATGCATTATTTAATATTTCTATTCAGACATTTATGCCATATCTGATTGTATATTATGAGAAAACACTGCAGATGACTAATTATGTAATTGTATTTGCACCAGCGATTTTAATAGCAGCAATTGTTACTGCAATTTATGGAAGATTTTATGACCAATTAGGTTTTCAGATGAGTGTAGTACCGGTAGTGATTATGTTGGTAACCGGTTATACTATTTTATATTTTACTACTACAACAGTGCCGGTATTCATTGGAACCGTTATCATGTTAAGTGGTTATTTGAGCGGTATGGCAGTATTCGGGGCCAAAATCCGTGAACAGATTCCGGAGAACATGGCGGGACGTTTCCAAGGAGCACGTATAATAGGACAGGTGTTGATACCGGGTATAGTGGGTTCTGCAATTGGTGCATTCGTACTTCGTAATGCTGAGCAGATTGAAAATAGTGATGGTACATTTTCTTTTTTACCAAATAAAAATATCTGGATTGCAGCATTAGTGACAGCAGGTATTTTGTGGATTGCGTTACAGGCATTGTTCCATATGATTCGTGTGGAACATTATGATATGTGGACTGAAGCAGGTTTGAAATTACAAACTCAAAAAGTAGCAAAAGAGAAGAAGAATCCATGGGATGTGTATCCGAGACCTCAGATGAGACGTGAAGGATACGTGATGCTGAATGAGGGCTGGACCTTGAACGGAAGGTCTATTTATATGCCTTTTCCACCACAGTCGGCATTGTCTGATTACGAAGGAAAAATAGGTGATCATTTGGTGTATGAGACAAAGGTGAAGATACCGGATAGTTTTGAAAAAGAACGTATTTTATTACATTTTGGTGCAGTAGATCAGATAGCAGAAGTGTGGGTAAATGATAAGTGCGTAGGTAAGCATGAAGGTGGCTATCTTCCATTTTCTTTTGACATAACTGGGCAGGTACATAAAGAAGCAGAGAATAAAATTATTGTAAAAGTAACCGATACCCTTTCTAAAGAATATCCTTATGGTAAACAGTGTAAAAAACGGGGAGGTATGTGGTACACTCCGGTCAGTGGCATCTGGCAGAGTGTTTGGATGGAAAATGTAGCGAAATCTCATATTGAACGAATTATTATGAAACCGGATTTGACAGGTATTGATCTAGAAGTAATTGGTGAGGGGATTGATAACTTTGAAGTAAATATAGCTCTTTCTAACGATGAGATTTATGTAAAAGAATTTGAAGGATGTAAAGGCAGAATTCAGTTAACAGAGCATGTTTGTGCAGATGGAAATAATTATGAACCGAAAATTTGGTCAGTAGAATCACCATATTTATATGATATGCAGATTCAGACGGAGCAGGATTGTGTGAAATCTTATTTTGCACTTCGTACTATTGATATTCGAAATATGAATGGTGTAAATCGTGTTTGTTTAAATGGTACACCAATTTTTATGCATGGGGTGTTAGATCAGGGATATTATCCGGACGGAATCTTTTTGCCAGCAGAGCCAAAAGAGTTTGAACGAGATATTTTGCGAATGAAGGAATTGGGTCTTAATTTCCTTCGTAAACATATCAAAGTGGAACCGGAAGCATTTTACTATTATTGTGACAAGCATGGTATGTTAGTAATGCAGGATATGGTCAATAATGGAAGTTATAACTTTATTAGGGATACTGCGTTTCCGACAATTGGAATGAAAAAACGAAAGGATACAGGTGGGGGAGAAAATCGTACCAAAGAGATCTTCCGTAAACATATGACAGAAACGATTGCACATGTTTATAATCATCCTTGTATTATAGCATATACCTTGTTTAATGAAGGTTGGGGTCAGTTCGAAAGTGATGCGATTTACGATTTGGCGAAATCATTAGATGACACTAGATTAATGGACAGCACTTCGGGATGGTTCTGGCAGAATAAAAACGATTTTGACAGTGAACATATTTATTTTAAAACCATCGATTTAGATGTGAAAGAACGTCCGATGTTTGTTTCTGAATGTGGAGGGTATTCTTCGGTTGTAGAAGGACATTATTACAGTAAGTACAATACTTATGGTTATGGTGGTGCTGAAGATGAAAATGCACTGACAGAGATGATTGTAGATATGTATCACGGTATGATTTTGCCAAGTATCGCAAAGGGCGGTTGTGGATGCGTGTATACGCAGCTTAGCGATGTCGAGGATGAAATTAACGGACTTTATACTTATGACAGACAGGTTTGCAAAGTGAATAAAGAGAAGATGCAGGCAATGTCAGCGGAATTATATAGTGCAATGGAACAAGTATAAGGGGAGCTGTCAAGATATAATTTTGAATGGTACAATAAATATGATGGACAAGTTACGGAAAGTAGTATGTTATAAAAGTAGAGAATAGATAGAGAGATCGAAAAATATATTATTAAGAAAAAGGTGAGGGAAAATTATGCATGTATTTCAGCCATTTCCAATGGATTTATTGGAAATTAACGCATTTACAAAATTTGGAAAAGAGTGGGCGTTAGTGTCTGCTGGAACAAAAATGAATGCCAATACCATGACGATCGGATGGGGCGGCGTAGGTGTCATCTGGGGGAAAAACGTAGCCTATGTGTTTGTTCGTGATTCCAGATATACAAAAGAGTTGATGGATCAGGGAGATTTCTTTTCAGTAGCATTTTTGAATGAAGAGTATCGAGATGCTTTAAAGTATTGTGGTGCACATTCCGGTAGAGAGGGAGATAAGTTTAAAGCATCCGGGCTTACCCTTGCTGCAAAGCTAGGGATTCCTTATCCGGATGAAGCGAATCTGGTATTCCTTTGTCATAAGATGGCAGCAGTTCCTATGACAGAAGAGAGTTTTACTATGCCAGAGATAAAAGAGAAGTGGTATAAGGATGGAGACTATCATACCATGTATGTGGCAGAGATTATTGAGGTTTTGTCACGTTAGAATTCGCATCAGAGAATGGGGTTATGAAGCAGTTTTTAAAATGCTTCATAACCCTAAATCATGGTATTTATAAGCCTTCGGAATAATCTTGACATGTGGAAAAGAAAGTATCATAATGTGTTTCAAGAATTGAATTTTCGGTAGAAAACGGGGGGCGTAGAGATGACATTTGCGCAAGAGAATTAGAAAGATTCTAATTTTACCGAAGAAGGAAAGGTAAGGCGAGTATTATGGATATCAGATTTGTGAAAAGGGAAGTATTGAAAGAGAAACCGGATTGGAAAAATCTTGGTTTCGGAAAATATATGTCAGACTATATGTTTGTTATGGACTGGACAGTAGAGGAAGGATGGCATGATGCACGTATCGAGCCACATGCACCAATTGTTTTAGAACCATCTTGCGTAACTTTACATTATGCACAGGAGACTTTCGAGGGTATGAAAGCATACCGTACAGCAGAAGGTAAGATCCAGTTGTTCCGTCCGGAGATGAATGCAAAAAGAATGGTGAAATCTAACGAGAGATTATGCATGCCAGAATTTCCGGTGGATATGTTCGTAGAAGCAGTAAAAGCACTTGTGAAAGTGGAAGAGGATTGGGTTCCATCAGAACCAGATACATCTCTTTACATCCGTCCATTCATGTTTGCTACAGAAGCAGCATTAGGTGTACATATGGCTGTATCTTATAAGTTTATGATTATCTGTTGTCCGGTAGGTGCATACTATGCAGAAGGCATTAATCCGGTTAAGATTTTAGTAGAAGATGAATTGGTTCGTGCAGTAAAAGGTGGTACAGGCTTCACAAAATGTGGTGGTAACTATGCAGGCTCTATTTTAGGTCAGGTAAAAGCAGCAAAATTAGGTTATTCACAGGTATTATGGTTAGATGGCGAACATCGTAAATATGTAGAAGAAGTTGGCACGATGAACATTATGTTCAAGATTGCCGGAGAAATCTATACAGCACCAATCGAAGGTACTGTTTTGCCAGGTGTTACAAGAGATTCCATGATTCATCTTTTGAGAGAATGGGGATACAAAGTAAATGAGACAAAGCTTTCGATTGATGATGTAATGAAAGCTGGTCATGATGGTACTTTGGAAGAAGTATTTGGAACAGGTACAGCAGCAGTTATCTCACCGGTTGGAGAGTTGAGATATCGCGATGATGTAGTAACTATTAACGATTTTAAAATTGGTGAATTGACTCAAAAATTATATGATACCTTAACAGGTATTCAGTGGGGTAGAATAGAAGATACTTTCGGTTGGACAGTAGAAGTAAAATAGTAAGCAGATGCTTCTTATCGGAGGAATGAGATTTAGTTTAAAAGGTCTGGTGGTTTTGTTTAATACAAAATTGCTGGGCTTTTTTATTTGTGAAAGTATAATATAGGCAGTGATTGAAAAGTGTCGACTGTGTCACATTAGGTTACTTAGTAACAGATTCTATGTTTACCTCATTATAGAAAACATTCCACTTTTGTTGGGAAAAATATACACCAGACAGGGTATAAGTGCATATGTTAATAGAAAGTGAAAATATGGTATTATCATGCAAACAATGCATTATGCACAAACAGATACAGCAGATACAGGGACGCTTCGAACAGAGGTGGTTTCCACGACGGATAACCTTCCTATTGAAGGGGCACGAATTCAGATTTCTTACTCGGGAGATCCATCACAACAAATTGAGGAGGTGAGCACGGATGAGAGTGGTATGTCCGAGGCGATTACGCTTAATACGCCTCCACTTGAGTACTCAATGTCCCCATCCGAAAACCAGCCATTTGCACAGTACACTATCCAAGTGTCTGCACCAGGTTACAGACCTTTTACAGTGTCGGGCATCCAAATCCTGCCGGAAGAACTTTCGTTGCAAAAAGTTCGGCTCACACGGGAGGAAGCGTCTGGATCTGGAATCGATGCGATCACTATTCCGCTAAATACGCTTTATGGAAATTTTCCGCCGAAAATTCCGGAATCTGAGATTAAACCGGTTTCTGAATCCGGAGAAATCGTACTTAGCAGGGTAGTAATTCCGGAATATATCGTAGTACATGATGGTCCTCCTTCGGATCCGAATGCAGCGAATTATTATGTGCGGTATAAGGATTATATTAAAAATGTTGCCAGCAGTGAGATTTATGCAACATGGCCGGATAGCACAATACGAGCGAATGTTTTAGCAATTATGTCTTTTACACTTAATAGAATTTACACCGAGTGGTATCGTGGGAAGGGATACAACTTTAATATCACATCCTCCACGGCATTTGACCAGAAATTCACCTACGGTCGAAATATTTTCCAAAGTATTTCTAATGTGGTAGATGAGATGTTCCAGAATTTTTTAGCAAGACCAAATGTAACACAACCAATCTTAACTCAATACTGTGACGGGCAGAGAGTGACCTGTAGTAATTGGCTAAGTCAATGGGGAAGTAAATATTTGGGAGATCAGGGTTACGATACAATTGAAATTATACGTTACTATTATGGAAATAATATGTATATCAATACTGCAGAGCAAATTTCTGGAATACCGGCATCCTGGCCGAGAGAGGATTTGGGAATTGGTGCGACAGGACCGAAGGTGAGACAGGTGCAGAATCAGCTGGCTAGAATTTCGCGGGCATATCCTGCAATTCCAAGAGTAACGCCGGATGGCATTTATGGACCGGCAACGGAAGCGGCTGTTCGCAAATTCCAGGAAGTATTTGGTCTGCCGGTAACAGGAGTGATTGATTATCGAACCTGGTATGCAATTTCTGATATTTACGTGGGAGTGACACGAATTGCAGAATTGACTTGAAGCAGGTATGGCAGACATATTATAATGTAGAGAAGAATAAATGGTTACGGAATAGAGAAATAACATGGAAAATTGGTTAGTTATTAATAAAAAAGCGGACTTTGGGGCACTTTCCGAAAAATTCGGTATTAGTCCGCTAGTTGCACGCTTGATTCGCAATCGAGATGTGGTGACAGAAGAGGAGTTTGAACAGTACTTATCAGGGGATATCAGACATTTAAACGATCCACATCTATTAAAAGATGTGGACCGTTTGTGTGCCATTTTAAAAGAAAAAATAGAACAACAGAAAAAGATACAAATCATTGGAGACTATGATATTGATGGTGTCATGGCGACCTATATTTTGTATGAAGGTATCAGTAAAGCAGGTGGGAAGGTTTTTTCACAGATTCCACATCGAATGACAGATGGCTATGGCATTAATATGCATTTGATTGAACAGGCAAAGGAACAGGGTATAGATACGATAGTAACCTGTGATAACGGAATTGCTGCGATTTCAGAAATTGCTTATGCAAAGGAGCAGGGAATAACTGTTCTCGTCACTGATCATCACGAGATTGCTTTTGATGAAAAGGACGGCGAAAAACAATATATAAAAAGCGAAGCTGATGCGATTGTGAACCCAAAACAGCCAGACTGTGATTATCCGTTTAAAGGGCTCTGTGGTGCCGCAGTCGCGTGGAAGGTTATACAGGTACTTTTTGAATTGTGCAGGATACCTGTAGAAGAAAGTTATAAGTTTTTGGAAAATGTAGCATTTGCCACTGTTGGTGATGTGATGGATCTGGTGGAAGAAAATCGAATCCTTGTAAAAGAGGGGCTTAAGTGTATACATAAAACACAAAGTCCGGGGATGAGAGCTTTGATTTTACAAAATAATTTAACATTAGAAAATGTAAACGCATATCATTTTGGATTTGTTTTAGGTCCATGTATTAATGCGAGTGGAAGACTAGATACGGCACGTAAATCGTTGGAACTTTTTTTGGAAAAAGATGTAGAAAAAGCAGCTGCTATTGCCAGAGAATTGGTAGAGTTAAATATCCAACGAAAGGATATGACTGCTGAAAGTGTGGAAATAGCAAAGGAACAGGTTGAAAAAGAGTGTAAACAGGATAAAGTGTTGGTGGTATATTTGCCGGATACGCATGAAAGTCTAGCAGGCATCATTGCTGGAAGAATTAGAGAAACTTATCACAAACCGGTATTTGTGCTTACTGATGCGGAAGATGGTATCAAAGGTTCGGGGCGATCTATTGAAGAATATTCCATGTATGAAGAACTATGTAAGTGTAAGGAACTGTTGACAAAGTTTGGTGGACATCCTATGGCAGCAGGTTTATCATTGTGTCGGGAAAACTTAACTGCATTTAAAGAAAAAATCAATGCAGAGTGTAAACTTTTAGATGAAGATTTTATACCAAAGATTCGAATAGATATTGCGATGCCGGTGGGGTATCCGGATGCTTCGTTGGTGAGAGAACTGAACGTATTAGAGCCTTTCGGAAAGGGGAATACAAAACCATTGTTTGCTGATAAAGATTTGAAAGTAAAACGGATGGTGATTCTAGGAAAGAACCGGAATGTATTGAGACTGACATTAGAAACGGTATATGGTGAAAATATTTCAGCAGTATATTTTGGTGATGTTGAAGGTTTTTTGAATTATTATCGTGAGAAATTTGGAAAAGAAGAAGTAGAGGCCGCTTTTTTTGGGAAAAATAATAAAATTTTAATACAAATAGTATACTATCCGGAAATAAATCTGTATAATGGAATGGAAAATATGCAGATGGTAATTCGAAATTATAGATAATATAAGGCACGAAAAAGAGAGGTGTTGGTCATGACAAGGGAAGAACGTTTTTCGTTTATGTCAGCAGATGGAAAGACGACTATAGATGCCGTAAAGTGGATTCCGGAAGATGGGAATTATCATGGGATTTTGCAGATTAGTCATGGTATGGTGGAGTATATTGATCGTTATAAGCCTTATGCAGAGTATTTGAATAAAAAAGGGTATTTGGTGGTAGGACATAGTCATCTAGGACATGGTGCATCGGTGCAGTCAAAAGATGATTGGGGATATTTTGCGGATAGCGATTCTGCAAATGTTTTAATGAAAGATATGCACACGTTACGGATGATGATACAAAAGGAAAATGAGGGTGTGCCATATTTTATGTTGGGGCATAGTATGGGATCGTATTTGCTCCGAAGATATTTGACGGTGTATAATGATAATTTGCGAGGTGCGATTATCATGGGAACTGGTTGTGTTCCGGATGGTCTGTCAAAACTTGGTAAGGTTCTCTGTACAATTTTGGCTAAGATTTTTGGATGGCATCATCGTAGCAAATTTATAAAATCAGTTGCCTTTAGCGGGCCATACAAAAAATTTGATATGGACGGTAGTAATCCAGAGAATAACTGGTTGACCCGTGATGTGAAGGTTGTGAAAGAATACTATGGAGAACCACGTTGCAGGTTTTTGTTTACATTAAATGGATATTATATGTTAATGGATACGGTACATTATGATAATCAGATGGAGAATGTGAAGAAGATACCGGTAAAATTGCCACTTTTTATCGTATCTGGTGAGGATGATCCTGTCGGTGATATGGGTCAAGGAGTCAAAAAGGTTTATCATATGTATGAACAAGCCGGATTAAAAGACGTTACATATAAGCTTTATGAGAAAGGGCGGCATGAGATTTTAAACGAATTGGACAAAGATGTCGTGTATAGCGATATTTTCTCATGGATGGAAGTTCGTATTACAACGTAGATAATTTTACAGAAGTTGTATTATATGATCGGGTCTATGAAAACCAAGAAAAAGGCGAACCGGTAGATTTTTATTTATACGGATGTCCGCATGAAGAAGTACTAATGATTCCTATATATAAATTATGTAAGAGTGACGCGTCGCAGCAAAGGCGAATCCTTTCGCCGTAGCTGCTGAAAATGTCATCCATGACATTTTCTCGCTGTATCATTATATAGGAATCAAGTACTTCTAACATGCTACCAAACGTAAAATAAAAATTTACCGGTTCGCCTTTTTCTTGGTTTTATATCTACGTTTTCTTTATATTTACAAAAAATATTACTTATTATTTTATATATTGGCAAAAATGAATATGATTATAGAAATACTATTATAAGCAGACATAACGTAAATAAGAGCAAAAAAAGTCCTGCCGTAATTTATTTTGCGTTTGGAAGCATGTTAGTAATACTTAATTCCTACTAGGATGTATAGCGAAAAAATGACACGATGTCATTTTTAGTCTTCATCGAGCCATGGATGGCTCGTTGGAGACGACGCGTACTTAATCCATAATTGAAATGTAGGAATTTAGTGTTACTTCATGCAAACAACCGAAAAATAAATTACGACAGGACTTTTTTGCTCTCAATACATTACGTACATATAATACAACTTATAAGCAGAAAATTAGTTATCGTTTTCGTCATCAGCAGACATGTTGTATACCTGACGTTTACGAGCCATTTCGTCGTTTTCAAGGTATTCATCGTAAGTAGAAACTTTGTCGATGAATGTTCCATCAGGAAGGAATTCAATAATACGGTTTGCAGTAGTCTGAACTACCTGATGGTCACGGGATGCAAAAAGAATCACGCCCGGGAATTTGATTAAACCGTTGTTGAGTGCTGTGATGGATTCCATGTCTAAGTGGTCAGTAGGTTCGTCAAGCATTAATACATTGGTAGCCTGAATCATCATACGGGAAAGGAGAACACGTACTTTTTCACCACCGGAAAGAACACGCATTTTCTTAACACCGTCTTCGCCTGCGAAAAGCATACGTCCTAAGAAACCACGCACATAAGTAGCATCTTTAATCTCTGAGTACTGTGTCAACCAATCAACGATTAATAAATCTGTATCAAAGATTTCTGTGTTATCCTTAGGGAAGTAAGACTGACTTGTTGTTACGCCCCATTTGTAAGTACCCGCATCTGGTTCCATTTCACCAGCGAGAATTTTGAATAATGTAGTTTTAGCCAATTCGTTACCGCCAACGAAAGCGATTTTGTCATCGTGTCCTACAATAAAGGATACATTGTCTAAAATTTTAACGCCGTCGATTGTCTTAGAGATACCCTCAACGGTAAGTACTTCATTACCGATATCACGACTTGGTCTAAAGTCGATGTATGGGTATTTACGGCTAGAAGGACGAATCTCATCCAACTCAATTTTTTCCAAAGCTTTTTTACGGGCTGTTGCCTGTTTAGATTTTGAAGCATTTGCAGAGAATCGGGAGATGAATTCCTGTAATTCTTTGATTTTTTCTTCTTTCTTCTTGTTTGCTTCTTTCATCTGTTTTACTAATAACTGGCTAGACTCATACCAGAAGTCATAGTTACCTGAGTAAAGCTGAATCTTGCCGTAGTCGATATCAGCGATATGTGTACAAACCTTATTTAAGAAGTAGCGGTCGTGGGAAACCACGATAACAGTATTCTCGAAGTTAATTAAGAACTCTTCTAACCAGCCGATAGCATCTAAGTCTAAGTGGTTGGTAGGCTCGTCGAGCAATAAGATATCTGGATTACCGAATAATGCCTGTGCTAATAAAACTTTAACTTTTAATGCACCTGGTAAGTCAGCCATCATGGTGTAGTGTTCTTCTGTAGGGATACCAAGACCATTAAGAAGAGTAGCAGCATCCGATTCTGCATTCCAACCATCCATATCTGCAAATTCAGCTTCTAATTCGCTGGCACGGATACCATCTTCATCACTGAAATCTTCTTTCATGTAGATAGCATCTTTTTCTTTCATAATTTCGTAGAGACGCTTGTTACCCATGATAACAGTATCTAATACGTTAAATGCGTCATATTTGAAGTGATCCTGCTGTAAGAAAGAAAGTCGCTGACCAGGAGTGATAATAATATCACCGTTGGTAGGCTCAATCTGTCCGGATAAGATTTTTAGGAAAGTAGATTTTCCGGCACCATTGGCACCAATCATACCGTAGCAGTTTCCTTCTGTAAATTTGATATTAACTTCTTCAAAAAGTGCTTTTTTTCCAAGTCGTAATGTTACATTACTTGCAGCAATCATTTTTATACCTCGTTTTTTCTTTTCCTATTAATAAACATCAAGAGGTATCATACTAAAAAAAATTAGGAAAAGCAACTGTTTTACGAGGAAATTGTACGATTAATTTACTATAATAGGAAAGTTGTGGATGAGATTGCACGTGGATTTGTACACTTCTAACCTTTACAATCGACAAATTAAATGATAAAATTGATAATAAGTCGAAATCTGCTAGATGGTCTAGTGCTAGGCATGTCGACAGACGGAGAAATTATAAGAAATATATAATATATTTTAAGGAGGAAGAAAGTAATGTCCAGAGCAAAACAGTCAATGGACGGTAATACCGCTGCAGCTCACGTATCGTATGCGTTTACAGATGTAGCAGCTATTTACCCAATTACCCCATCCAGCCCAATGGCAGACTCTGTAGATCAGTGGTCAGCAGCAGGTATGGAGAATATTTTTGGAAATCAGGTTAAGGTTGTAGAAATGGAATCAGAAGCAGGTGCAGCAGGTGCTGTACACGGATCTTTAGCTTCAGGTGCATTAACAACTACATTTACAGCTTCACAGGGTCTTTTATTAATGATCCCAAATATGTACAAAATCGCTGGTGAATTACTTCCAAGCGTATTCCATGTATCAGCTCGTACAGTTGCTACACAGTCATTAAATATTTTTGGTGATCATAGTGACGTATATGCTTGTCGTCAGACAGGTTTTGCTATGTTATGTGAAACAAATACTCAGGAAGTAATGGACTTAGCAGCAGTTGCTCACTTAGCAACAATCGAAGGCCGTGTTCCATTCATCAACTTCTTTGATGGTTTCCGTACATCTCACGAAATCCAGAAGATTGAAAAATGGGATTTTGAAGATTTGAAAGAAATGTGTGATATGGATGCAGTAAAAGCATTCCGTGCACATGCATTAAATCCAAACCATCCAACAATGCGTGGTTCTCATGAAAACGGAGATGTTTTCTTCCAGCATCGTGAAGCATGTAACAAATATTATGATGCACTTCCAGCAATCGTAAGCAAATACATGCAGAAAGTTAACGAAAAACTTGGTACAAACTATGACTTATTCAACTACTATGGTGCAGAAGACGCAGAACGCGTAATCGTAGCTATGGGTTCATTCAACGACGTTGCTGAAGAAGTTATTGACTACTTAATGGCAAAAGGCGAAAAAGTTGGTTTAGTTAAAGTTCGTTTATATCGTCCATGGGTATCAGAAAGCTTCTTAAAAGTTCTTCCAAAAACAGTTAAGAAAGTAGCTGTACTTGATAGAACAAAAGAACCAGGTGCACTTGGTGATCCATTATACTTAGACGTTGCTGCAACACTTCGTGAAGCAGGTCTTGATTCTATCGTATTAACAGGCGGACGTTATGGTTTAGGTTCTAAAGATACACCACCTTCATCAGTATTCGCTGTATACAAAGAATTAGAAAAAGATGCTCCAAAAGCTCGTTTTACATTAGGTATCGTTGATGACGTTACAAACTAAAGCTTACCAGAAGTAAAACCAGCTCCTATTACAGCTGCTGAAGGTACAGTAGAATGTAAATTCTGGGGTCTTGGTGGTGACGGTACAGTAGGTGCTAACAAGAACTCAACAAAGATTATCGGTGATCATACAGATAAATATATCCAGGCTTACTTCCAGTATGACTCTAAGAAAACTGGTGGTGTTACAATTTCTCACTTGAGATTTGGTGACAAGCCAATCAAGAGCCCATACTACATTAATCAGGCTGACTTCGTAGCATGTCATACACCTGCATACTTGACAAAAGGCTTCAAGATTGTTCAGGATGTTAAACCAGGCGGAATCTTCATGATCAACTGCCAGTGGACAGATGAAGAATTAGCTCATCACTTAAACGCAGAAGCTAAGAAGTATATCGCTGATAATAACATTCAGGTATATACAATCAATGCTATTGACAAAGCGATTGAAATTGGTATGGGTAAACGTACTAACACAATCCTTCAGTCAGCATTCTTTAAATTAGCTAACGTAATGCCAATTGATGAAGCTATTGACTTCATGAAACAGGCTGCTAAGAAATCTTATGGCAAGAAGGGTGACGACGTAGTAGAGATGAACTACAGAGCTATTGATGCTGGTGTAGACGCTTTACATAAAGTTGAAATCCCAGCAGATTGGGCTAACGCAACTGATGATGCAGCAGAAGTTGAATTAGCAGGTCGTCCAGAAGTTGTTAAATTAGTAAAAGAAATTATGAATCCAATCGCTAAGATGGATGGTGATGCATTACCAGTTTCAGCATTCGAAAATATTGCTGATGGTCAGTTCGAAATCGGTGCAGCTGCATACGAAAAACGTGGCGTTGCTGTATCTGTTCCAGAATGGGATGCTGCTAAATGTATCCAGTGTAATCAGTGTGCATTCGTATGTTCACATGCAACAATTCGTCCATTCTTATTAGATGAAGCAGAAGTAAAAGCTGCTCCAGAACAGATTAAACTTGCTGATACAAAACCAAAAGCAAGCGAATACAAATATACAATGAGCGTTTCTCCATTAGATTGTATGGGTTGTGGCGAATGTACAACAGTATGTCCTACAAACGCTATCACTATGGTTTCACAGGAATCACAGGCAGCAGAACAGCCAGTATTTGACTACTTAGTAGCAAATGTAGGTAAGAAAGATGCCGGATTTAATGACCTTACAGTAAAAGGTTCTCAGTTCAACCAGCCATTACTTGAGTTCTCTGGCTCATGTGCAGGTTGTGCAGAAACATCATACGCTCGTTTAGTAACACAGTTATTTGGTGAACAGATGTACATCTCTAACGCAACAGGTTGTTCTTCAATCTGGGGTGGACCAGCAGCTACATCTCCATATACAGTAAATAAAGATTCTAAGATGGGTCCTGCATGGGCTAACTCATTATTCGAAGACAATGCACAGCATGGTCTTGGTATGCAGATTGGTCAGCAGGTATTACGTGAGCAGGCAATTGCTAGTGCAGAAAAATGTGCTACATCTGAGCAGGCTCCAGCTGAATTAAAAGCTGCATGGGATAAATTTATTGAAACAAAACAGAATACAAGAGAAAATACACCTGCTACAGCAGCATTAGTTGCAGAGTTAGAAAAAGCTGCAGCTGCTGGATGTCCAGATGCTAAAGCTGCTCTTGATAAGAAAGATTACCTTGCTAAGAAGTCTGTATGGATCTTTGGTGGTGATGGATGGGCATATGACATCGGTTTCGGTGGCTTAGATCATGTACTTGCTTCTGGTAACAATGTAAATGTATTAGTATTCGATACAGAAATGTACTCTAATACAGGTGGACAGGCTTCAAAAGCTTCTAACATCGGTGAAGTTTGCCAGTTCGCAGCAGCTGGTAAAGAAATCGGCAAGAAGAGTCTTGCAGAAATCGCTATGAGCTATGGTTACGTATATGTAGCACAGATCGCTCTTGGTGCTAACATGGCTCAGGCTCTTAAAGTTATCGCTGAAGCAGAGGCGTACGATGGTCCATCATTAATCATTGGTTACGCTCCATGTGAATTACATGGTGTTAAAGGTGGTATGAACCACTGTCAGGATGAAATGAAAAAAGCAGTAGCAGCTGGTTACTGGAACCTCTTCTCATTCAACCCAGCTCTTAAAGCTGAAGGAAAGAATCCATTCACATTGACATCTAAGCCGGGTGATGGAACATACCAGGAATTCTTGAATAACGAAACACGTTACACAAGATTAACACGTTCATTCCCAGAAAGAGCAGAAAAACTCTTCAAAGCTTCTGAAGAAGCAGCGAAAGAACGTTATGAACACTTATTAAGATTAGTAGAACTTTATAAGTAAGAATAATAAAAAAGTGCCTTGCCACGAAAGTGGCAGGGCACTTTTTTATTCTATAGGAAAGAGCTTGTTACGTTAATTTGTGAAAGTCTGTGACTTTCCTATAGAATAAAAGCACTACGTGCAAACGATGCACAGCTACGCACGCGGAACAAAAGCTGTGCTATATCAGTAAATGAAATCGCGAAGTGTGCGAAAACACACTTTTGTTCTTGCAAGAGGTAAATATTGTCCTAATTACCATCAATAAAATCCTTTGGAAGAAAAATATTTTATAATATAATTTAGTAATGAGGATATAAATTACTATGAGGAAAAAGTTGAGAACAGTCTTTGAAGAATATTTGAGAGGACCATCGAAAAAAGCATTATCCATGCGAAAGCAGTTGTCACGAATCATCACTTTTTGTTGTGTAATTGCGGTGTGTGTTCAGACCATCGTGATGGTAGCTATGTTAAGTAGCCAGTATGTACAGCAAGAGCGAGAAAATATGTTAGTTCTCTTAGAAAACAGTAATGTTAAAACAGAGACCCTGTTTCAAAATCTGGGAGAAATGGCATTGTCTATTCGGCATAGCGTAGGCTTGAGGAGTTTTTTTGACGATAACTTTTATAATATAGAAAGTGTGACAGAAGAATTGAAAGGTGTTGCCAATCTTTTTTCTGAGAGGAATCGTGTAGATTCTTCTGAAACATTTGTTGAGAAAATTTATTTGTTTAATGAGTCAGATGAGTTGGTTTATAACTTGTATTATCCGATGACAATTACGGAAATTAATGAGTTACAAAAGAATTACGAAGCATTGTATCGGGTGTTTGGAGAGAGTGGACAGGATTTTTATTATCAGATAGAGGAAGATTGTTTGAATCTATGCATGAGATTATATGATTCAGAAATGGCACCGCTAGGAGTATGTATTTTTGCGTTGAACAGGAATTGTATTGAGGCAAATTTTGAGAATTTAAAAAAAATCGAGAGTTATCAATGGAGAATTACATATGCTGAGGAAGTGCTTTTGGGGGAAGATGCAATTTCGTTACAGAAAAATGCTAAGGTTTTAGAACATAGTACTCAGATTGGATTTGGTTTGAAAGTTTATGCAGCAGTGGCAGAATGGGTAATTTATCAGTCACTAGGAGTAATGGTAGTGATTGTTTTGGGGATTGCTGTTGTACTGATTATGTTTTTTGCATTTATTGGACGCAATATGGCGATTTATTATGTGCAGCCATTGGAAAATGTAGCAGAAAAAATAAAACTGGTAGGAAAAGGCAATTTTGATACAAAGTTAGAAGAGTATCCTATTGAGGAAGTGCAAAATATCAGTGATACCTTTAATGAGATGACGGATTATGTAGAGCGCTTGGTGAAAGAAGTGTATGAGACACAGTTAATCGCACAGCAGTCTCAAATCCGGTATCTTCAGGCACAGATGAATCCTCATTTTCTTTTTAATGTGCTTTCTATGATAGAGATGAGAGCGGCCTTGAATAAGGATGAAGAAGTTCAGGATATGCTATATAAGCTATCACGTTTATATCAGGGAAAAATCTTTCGAAAGAATGAGCATTTTATTTACTTGGAAGAAGAAATGGAGATCGTGGACTTTTATCTGAGTATTCAGAATAACCGTTTCGGAGAAAAAATTACATACTCCATTAATTATGAAGGAAATAAGAAATTATATGAAAAAATGATGGTTCCAAGGTTGAGTATAGAGCCACTAGTAGAAAATGCAGTGTGTCATGGATTAGAACCAAAGGAGGAAAAAGGGCATATTTTTATAAGTATTTCTTGTAAAGATAATAACTTGGAAGTTCTGATTAAAGACAATGGTGTGGGATTTGAAACGGAAAAAATTGCTGAGAAAAAAGAGGATAAAAACCATAGCAATGTAGGTTTATGGAATACAAATAAGATGATTCACAATTTATGTGGAGAGCAATACGGGTTAGAGATAAATAGTAGAGTAGGTGAAGGAACAGTTGTCAGAGTTCTCTTGCCAATTAGAAATGGAGAAGGCTATGTGGAAGGTGATGGTCGCTGATGATGAAACATATATGTTAGAGGCGATGGAGAAGCTGATAGATTGGAAAAAGCTTGATTGTCAGTTGGTATACAAGGCGGAAAACGGACAGGAACTTTTAGAACAAATAAAGAATAGTGCACCGGATATTGTTATTACAGATATAAAAATGCCTTTGATGTCGGGGATTCAAGTGGCGCAGTATGTGTATGAACATATGCTTCCGGTGAAAATAATCATTCTATCGGCATATGCAGATTTTGAATATGCACAGGAAGCAATCGAGTATGATGTATGTGGATATATTGTAAAAACATCTGTGATAGAAATGTTACCGGGAATGATACAGAAAGCGATTAGGAAATTATCTGTTCCGCAGGAAGGGGAAAAAGGAAGCGGAGAATATCAGATAGATGATATTTTTGGCAGATTGCAAAAATATATTGATGAACATTACACAGATAAGTTGACGTTACAGCAGATTGCTTATGATATTCACGCAAATGGAAGCTACTTAAGCAGGTTATATAAGATGAAAACGGGACAGAACCTGTTTGATGCTATTAATAAGAAAAAATTGGAAAAAGCAAAGGAATATATTCGTACGGGGAATAAGATTTATGAAATAGCTCAAAAGGTAGGTTTTGATGATGTGTCTTATTTTTCAAGAGTTTTCCGGAAATATGAAGGATGTTCTCCTAGAGAATATGAAAAGAAATTGCAGGAAGCGAAGAAAAGATGAAAAGCAAAAGGATAGGAAACATACTGTTGTTGATTTTGGTCTGCGTGCTTTGCGTGTTGTCAGGATGTGGTAAGACGCAGAAAGATACGATAGAGATTACCTTGATTCATGGATGGGGGAGTACAGGAGAAGATCATGTTGCCATGCGACAAATATATAAGGATTTTGAAGAAGAACATCCGTGGATTCATTTGAATTTGATATCGATGCCATCTTCTACAGATGTGGTGGATAAGGTGGAAGATTTGTTGAATGTGGGAGAGGTTCCGGATATTGTGTTTACAGGTGGTGAAGGGAGAGAATCTATATACAGTTTTATGATACAAAAAGGCTATGCTGTAGATCTTATGCCGTATATAAAAGAAGATGATGACTTTGCGAGAAATGTGTCCCCTGCCATTTTACAGAGCTGGGAAACCGAAGAGGGAGAATTATATACAGTATCGGATGTAGTGCTGATGAGTGGTTATTGGTACAATCAACAGATTTTTGATGATGCCGGAATTGAAACAGCCCCGACAACGTGGGATGAATGGTTTGAAATGTGCAGAAAAGTAGGGGAGTTGGGCAAAGAACGCGATACAACATTGGTGCCGATCGTTTTAGATAGAGAGCATATCAGTTATCTGACAGCAGCTCTTTTAGTAGATGAGGGAGCTCAGGAAGCAACGAAAATTGGGAATGACGAGATAAATGTAAATACGAAGGCTTTTAAGAATGTGTTGGAAAAGTTGAAAAAGATGTCAGCTTATGCCAGATTAGAAGAAGAATATCATTATTTGGATACGTTATCCGACTTTAATAAAGGGGAGTCTGCTGTTTATATTAATGGTGTATGGGCGAATACTATGATAGATGAAAATTTACCTGTAGCCTATGCAGCATTTCCGACAGAAGATGGGGATGGTATTGTGGCTAAATCTGCTTGTGTGGGATATATATTGGGGAATACTAAAGATGAGAAGCGTATTGCTGCCAGTGTGGAATTTTTGAAATATATGTTGAGTGATAGGGTTGCAGAACGGATTTTAACATCGACAGGACAGATTCCGTCAAATCCAAATATAGAGATTACATCACAAAACAGCAGTGAAAGAATAAAACAGGCAGTAGTGTGTGTGGAAAAAGCAGGTATGATTATGGAAATACCGGAAAACCTTTGGAATCTATGCAGTAAAGAAAAATATGAAAAAAATGTGATTTTGTATTTAAAAGGTGACATTTCAGAAATGGAATTTTTGAAAAGGATGTCAGAAATTACAATGAAAAAGCAAGTATTAGAATGAAAAAGCAAGTATTAGAATAAAAAAGCAAGCGGAATAGATGCTATCTATTTCCCTTGCTTTTTCTATATTCTTGTGGTGACATTTGACATGACTTTTGAAATGCCTGTGAAAAATAACTGGCAGAAGAAAAACCGGTAGCACTAGCGACTTCTTCTATGCTATAGTTCGCTGTTAAGAGTAAATCTTTTGCAGCGTTAATACGTACTTCGGTCAGATATGCCATTGGAGCTTTCCCGTAGAGGTCTTTAAATTTATGACTTAGGTAATACTTAGTAAGATTACAGATGCCGGCAAGTCTGTCTAAAGTAATTTTATCGTGATAATGAGTTTCGATATATCGTTTGGCTTTGTGACATTCTTTACTACTGCTTTGTGGTTCAACAAGTTCGTAAGATACATGATCTTTACGGCAGATTAAGAGGATTAGAATTGCCAAATGGTGCTGACAAATCTGTGCATAACCTTCCTGCTTATGATTCATTTCGTGTAAAATACTTTCAAAACATTTGCGAATGGAAGAAGATTCCGGGGGAGAATAGATAATACTGTACTCGATAGGACGATCAGTATGGATTTTTAAACCTTCTACGCCAAGGACATAATAATCTAATGGATCAGAAGGATTCGAAACTTCAGTGTGCTGTACTTGAGAACCGATGAGTACAAGAGTATTAGGACGAAGCGTTAGGGTTTCACTTTCAATAACCATATGCCCAGTCCCTTTCTTTATATAAAAAATTTCTGTAAAATAGTGGTTGTGCAGGTGACTTTCCCAGTCGTTTCCGTATTTTGCAGAAGTAATAGATAAAAGACGAGAGGAGATTTCGGGTAATATGATATTTTCTAAATTGAATTTCTGGTTGCTCATGAAAAACTCCTTTTATATAAAAATGGTAATAGCTCACTACACACTGCTTTTGCTTGTTATTCTGTCTATGGCTGAACTATTAGAAGGAAAATGATAAGTTTAGTATAGAAGAAAAATGGGATTTTGACAATAATTTATATAAAAAAGCAAGAAATATAAAATTAATGACAATATATGTGTAGAAAAAATATGCATATTTAAGTATAATAACTAATGTGATGAGGAAGACATGGTGTTTTCCCGTCAAAATAACGAAAATGTGGAGGTACACAATGAAAAAGAGATTAGTAAGTTTAGTGTTAAGCCTTGCTATGGTTGCTTCTTTATTCGCTGGATGTGGCGGAAGCAACAATGCAGATGCTAACGCAGACGCAAACGCAAACAATGATGCAGTTGTAAGCACAGAAGATGCTGCTACTCCTGCACCAGCTCCAGCAACAAAGATTACAGTTGCTGCATTTGAAGGTGGTTATGGTGCTGACCTTTGGAGAGAAGTTACAGCAGCATACACAGAAGTAACAGGTGTTGAGGTTGATTTAATTATCGACAAAGAGCTTGAAAACGTAATTGGACCATCTATGCAGGGTGGCGAATTCCCAGATGTTATCCATTTAGCAACAGGTCGTGCAGCTGGATTAACAGAACAGTTTATCAAAGATAACCTTATCACAGATATTACAGATGTATTATCTATGACAGTTCCAGGTGAATCTGCAAAAGTTTCTGACAAAATCGCTGGTGGTTTCACAGAAACAGCTTTAACAAACCCATACGGTGATGGCAAGACATACCTTGCTCCAATGTTCTACTCTCCATGTGGATTATTCTACAATGCTGGCTTATTAGAAGAAAAAGGCTGGGCAGTTCCAACAACATGGGATGAAATGTGGGCATTAGGCGAGTTAGCAAAAGCTGAAGGTATCGCTTTATTTACATATCCAACAGCAGGTTACTTCGATGCATTCCTTTATGCATTAATGTACTCTGTAGGTGGTGCTGATTTCTTCAACGCAGCTACAAACTATGAAGAAGGCGTTTGGGATACAGCAGAAGGACAGAAAGTATTTGAAATCCTTGGTAAATTAGCTTCTTATACACATACTTCTACACCAGCTCAGGCCAACGGTGAAGACTTTACAAAGAACCAGCAGTTAGTATTAGATAACAAAGCAATCTTCATGCCAAATGGTACATGGATCGTTGGTGAAATGGCAGAAGCTCCAAGAGCAGAAGGCTTCAAATGGGGTATGACAGCTCTTCCAGCAGTAGAAGAAGGTGGAGACGGATACAGCTTTACATGGTTCGAACAGGCTTGGATTCCAGCAGGTGCTGTAAACCAGGATGCTGCTAAACAGTTCGTTGCATTCTTATACAGCGACAAAGCTTGTGAAATCTTTGCTAAATACAATGCTATCCAGCCAGTACTTGGTATCGCTGATAAATTAGAAGGCGACAACGTAATGTTCTACTCTATCTATGATAATGGTGCTAAAGCAGCTATGGGCGGATTTGCTCCATATGCATCAGTTGCAGGACTTGGAACAATTCAGGAAGTATTCTTTGATCCAATCAACTCTTTAGTTGAAGGTACAATGACAGTAGATCAATGGATCGAAAATATCAAAGCAGCTACTGACCTTATGAGGGAAAACATTGTTAAATAATGATTCTTATTGGGCGGCGGGCAGGTAAATGTCCGTCGCTTTTTGTTTACTTAGACATTTAATAAAAGAGAAGGAGTGACAGTCATGAAAAATGGTATGGGAAGAAACCTTTTCCTTTTCGCATGTGTAGCACCTGCGACACTTTTGTTTTTCATTTTTATGGTTTTGCCAACGTTTAACGTTTTCCGAATGTCATTATTTGAAAGAGGGGCATATTCACCAACAGAGACATTTGTAGGATTCGCAAATTTCCAGTCGGCATTTGCAGATCCGAAATTTATTCGTTCCTGTCAAAACATGATTTTGATGATTGTGGTTGTAACAATTATTACATTTGGATTTGCAATTGTATTTGCATCCATTCTTACTCGTGAAAATATTAAAGGAAAAAATATTTTCCGTGTTATTTTCTATATTCCGAATATTTTATCAGTAGTAGTAATTTCAGGTATTTTCTCAGCTATTTATAAACCGGAAAATGGTATGTTAAATAGTATTATCGGATTATTTAAACCGGAAGTTCTTGCCGACCCAATCCTTTGGAAGGGCGAACGTATGGTTATGGTCAGCTTAGTTATTGCAATGGTATGGCAGGCAATCGGTTACTACATGGTTATGTATATGGCATCTATCTCAGCAGTTTCAGAAAGCTTATACGAAAGTGCAGGACTTGATGGAGCAAACAGAATCCAGCAGTTCTTCATGATTACAATACCACTTATTTGGACAAATATTCGTACCACATTAACATTCTTTATTATTTCTACTATCAATATGGCATTCTTGTTCGTAACAGCATTGACTTCAGGCGGTCCAAACGGAGCATCAGAAGTTGCTCTCAGCTATATGTATAAACAGAAAGATGCGGGTCTGTATGGTTATAGTATGGCGGTAGGTGTAATTATCTTCTTATTCTCCTTTGCATTATCCGGCATCGTTAATAAGATTACAGAACGTGAGCCATTAGAAATCTAGGAGGTGGAGAGATGAATAAGCAGAATGGTGGTACAAAATTATATAAATTCTTTATTTATTTTGTATTATTTGCATTAGCAATTAGTATTGTAGTTCCGGTAGCCTGGGTATTTATGGCTTCTGTGAAAGAAAATAGTGAATTTTATGGAAACCCATGGACATTGCCAAATGGATTACATTGGGAAAACTTTGTAAATGCATGGAATAAGGCTTCAATGGGCGAGTACATGATTAATTCAGTTATCGTAACAGCATTGGCACTTGGCATACTCTTAGTGGTAGCACTTCCAGCGTCTTACGCGTTAGCCAGATTTAAATTTAAAGGCTGCAAATTATTAAATACTGCATTTATGGCAGGTTTGTTTATTAATGTAAACTATATTGTTGTTCCGATTTTCTTAATGTTAAGAGATGGTAATAATTGGTTGATGAAGGTGTTCGGACAGGGCTTCCTTTTGAATAATCTTTTTGTGTTAGCAGTTGTATATGCGGCAACAGCATTGCCATTTACAATTTATTTGTTATCCGGTTATTTTGTTACACTTCCTCATGATTATGAAGAAGCTGCATATATTGATGGTGCAGGATTTGTTACAACAATGGTTCAGATTATTTTCCCAATGGCAAAACCATCTATCATTACAGTTATTTTATTTAACTTCTTATCATTCTGGAATGAATATATCATTTCTATGACATTGATGAGTGGAATGGGTGCACAGAAAACATTGCCGGTAGGTTTATTAAACCTTATGCAGGCACAGCAGGCAGCAGCGCAGTATGGTATGATGTATGCAGGTTTGGTAATGGTAATGGTACCAACATTAATTCTTTATATCTGTGTTCAGAAACAGTTGACCCAGGGTATGACAATGGGTGGATTAAAGGGCTAAGGAGGTAAATAATATGAAGTTTATTAATGAAAATCCGGTCTTAAGAGTTGCATCCATTTTAGTATGTTTTCTTGCTGGCGTTATCCTTGTTTTCACTGGTTGGAAGCAGACAGGTGATTTGGGCGGATTAATTCAGATGTTAATTGGAGTAGCTGTTTTATTACTGGCACTTGCAATTTATAATGAACCATATAGTGATAAAAGAAAAAATAAAAAATAAAAAAGGATGGAATAAACATAATGAGCGAAGCTATCAAAAAAACAGGACAAGTAACAATTCCAACCAATTTAGACATTGTTCCGGAAACAATTGAAATCTTAAAACGCTGGGGAGCAGATGCTATTCGTGACTGTGATGGTACAGAGTTCCCGGAAGAATTAACTAAAGTAGGAGCAAAGATTTACTCTACTTACTATACAACTCGTAAAGATAACGAGTGGGCAAAAGCAAATCCGGACGAAGTACAGCAGTGTTATATCATGACAGGTTTCTATACTGCAAAAGAAAGTGAATTAGCAATTCCTTTAATGAAGGGCATTTCTGATGAATTGATGCAGGTAAATAATAACGATGATATTAGACGCTGGTGGGAAGTTATCGACCGTACAGCTGATAAAATCGTTCCAGTTGATCAGTGGGAATACAACGAAGAAACTGGCTGTGTAGTAATTAAAGATGCAGAATTATTCCATGAATATACAGTAAGCTTTTTAGCATACTTAATCTGGGATCCGGTACATATGTACAATGCGGTAACAAATGATTGGAAAGATTTCGAACATCAGATTACATTTGACGTTCGTCAGCCAAAGACACATAAATATTCTATGGAAAGACTTCGTAAATTCTGTGAAGAACATCCATATGTAAACGTAATTCGTTATACAACATTCTTCCATCAGTTCACATTAATGTTTGATGAATTGAAACGTGAGAGATATGTAGACTGGTATGGTTATTCAGCTTCTGTTAGCCCATATATTTTAGAACAGTTCGAAAAAGAAGTGGGTTACAAATTCAGACCAGAATATATCATTGACCAGGGATACTATAACAACCAGTATCGTGTGCCAAGCAAGGAATTCAAAGATTTCCAGGCATTCCAGCGTAGAGAAGTAGCAGCTCTTGCAAAAGAGATGGTAGATATTACACATGAATGTGGCAAAGAAGCGATGATGTTCTTAGGCGATCACTGGATCGGAACAGAACCATTCATGCCAGAATTTGCAACTATTGGATTAGATGCAGTAGTAGGAAGTGTTGGTAACGGTAGTACTTTACGTTTAATTTCTGATATTCCAGGTGTTAAATATACAGAAGGAAGATTCTTACCATACTTCTTCCCAGATACATTCCATGAAGGTGGAGATCCAGTAAAAGAAGCAAAAGAAAACTGGGTAACTGCAAGACGTGCGATTTTAAGAAGCCCTATCGATCGTATCGGTTACGGCGGATACTTAAAACTTGCATTAGATTTCCCTGAATTCATTGATTATGTAGAAAGTGTATGTAACGAATTCCGTGAATTATACGAAAATGCAAAAGGTACTACAGCTCACTGCGTAAAAACAGTTGCAGTATTAAATAGCTGGGGTAAGATTCGTAGCTGGGGTTGCCATATGGTGCATCACGCATTGTATCAGAAACAGAACTACAGTTATGCAGGAATTATCGAAACATTAAGTGGTGCTCCATTTGATGTAAGATTCATTTCTTTTGATGATATTTTAGCTGACGCAAATGTATTAAAAGACATTGATGTAATTATCAACGTTGGTGATGCTGATACAGCTCATACAGGTGGTGCAATCTGGGAAAATCCACAGGTTACAGCAGCTATTCGTGAGTTTGTATACAATGGTGGCGGTTTCATTGGTATTGGTGAACCTTCAGGACATCAGCACCAGGGTCGTTTCTTCCAGTTAGCAGGTATGCTTGGTGTAGAAAAAGAAACAGGCTTTACATTAAACTACGATAAATATAATTGGGAAGAACATCCGGATCACTTCATTCTTGCAGATACAACAAAACCAGTTGACTTTGGTGAAGGCAAGAAGAATATCTTTGCTTTTGAAGGCACAGAAATTTTAGTACAGAAAGAAAAAGAAGTACAGATGGCTGTAAATTCATTTGGTGAAGGTCGTTGTGTATACATCAGTGGTTTACCATACAGCTTCGAAAACAGCAGAACATTGTATCGTAGTATTTTGTGGAGTGCAAATGCAGAGGATGAATTAAACCGCTGGTTCTCTACAAACTACAACGTAGAAGTTCATGCATATGTAGCAAACGGAAAATACTGTGTTGTAAACAATACATACGAACCACAGGATACAGTTGTATACCGTGGAGACGGAAGCAGTTTCGAACTTCATTTAGAAGCAAATGAAATTAAGTGGTACGCTATTTAATATTATCTAAGAAAGGTATATTGCTATGAAAAAACCAGTATTAGTAATTATGGCGGCTGGTATGGGTAGCCGTTATGGTGGATTAAAACAGATTGACCCAGTAGATGAGCAGGGACATATCATTATGGATTTTTCCATCTTTGATGCGAAAAGAGCAGGCTTTGAAAAAGTAGTTTTCATTATCAAAAAAGAAAATGAGGCAGATTTTAGAGAAGCAATCGGCAATCGTATTGAAAAAGTAATCGAAGTAGAATATGCATTCCAGGATTTAAATAATATTCCTGATGGTTATGAAGTACCTGCAGAACGTGTGAAACCTTGGGGTACAGCACATGCAGTATTAAGCTGTAAAGATATCGTTGATGGACCATTTGCAGTAATCAATGCAGATGACTACTACGGAAGAGATGCATTCCAGAAGATTTATGATTATTTATCAACACATGAAGATGATGATAAATATCGTTACACAATGGTTGGATACCAGTTGGAAAATACATTGACTGAAAATGGTCATGTAGCTCGTGGTGTTTGTGCAATGAACGAAGCCGGTGAATTGGTGAGTGTAACAGAACGTACACGTATCGAGAAAAGAGACGGTGGTGCAGCATTTACAGAAGATGATGGTGCTACTTGGACAGCAGTTCCAACAGATGCAATCGTATCAATGAATATGTGGGGCTTTACAGCAAGTTTCTTAAAAGAAATCGAGAACGGTTTTGAAAGCTTTTTAGAAGAAGGCTTAAAGAAGAATCCATTAAAGTGTGAATACTTCTTACCAACAGTAGTAAGTAATCTGCTTGCAGCAGAGAAAGCAACAGTGGCAGTTCTTACTTCTGAGGATAAATGGTATGGTGTTACATATAAAGAAGATAAACCGGTTGTTGTGAATGCAATTAAAAATTTCAAAGAGACAGGTTTATATCCAGAACATTTATGGGGTGATAAATAATGAGCAGAGTTTCAGCAGAACAGATTAAAGAAGCGATTGGCAATTTTGATTTTCAGGGTACTTATGTAGAAGATATGCCTTGGGGCAATGGACATATCAACGATACATTTTTACTTGTATTCGAATCAGAAGAAAAGAAAACAATTCGATATATTTTACAGCGTATGAATAAAAATATTTTTACAAAGCCTGTAGAATTAATGGAAAATGTTGTAGGAGTAACTTCTTATCTTCGTAAGATTATTATCGAAAATGGCGGTGACCCAGCAAGAGAAACATTAAATGTAATTCCTGCAAAAGACGGAAAGAACTACTATGTAGATGCTACTGGAGAGTATTGGAGAGCATATGACTTTGTAGAAGATGCTACTTGTTTTGATCAGGTTGAAAAACCGGAAGATTTCTACGAAAGTGCAGTATCATTTGGTAATTTCCAGAGACTTCTTGCAGATTACCCAGCAGAGACACTCCATGAAACAATTGTAAACTTCCATAATACAAAGGTAAGATTTGCAACCTTTAAGAAAGCAGTGGAAGAAGATGTTATGGGAAGAGCAGCTGAAGTTGCAGAAGAAATTCAGTTTGTATTAGATCGTGAAGATGTTGCTAACTATTTTACAGATCTTTTAGAAGCAAACGAACTTCCACTTCGTGTTACACATAATGATACAAAGTTAAATAATATCATGATGGATAATGCGACAAGAAAAGGTATCTGTGTAATTGACTTAGATACTGTAATGCCAGGTCTTGCAATGAATGACTTTGGTGATTCAATTCGTTTTGGTGCAAGCACAGCAGCAGAAGATGAGCAGGATTTAGATAAAGTATGGTGCGACATGGATTTATTTGAACTTTACAGCAAAGGCTTTATCGAAGGCTGTGGTGGTAAGCTTACACAGAAAGAAATTGAACTTCTTCCAATGGGAGCAAAGACAATGACTTTTGAATGTGGTATGAGATTCCTGACAGATTATTTGCAGGGAGATACATACTTCAAAATTCACAGACCAGGACACAACCTTGACAGATGCAGAACACAGTTTAAATTAGTTGCTGATATGGAAGCAAAGTGGGATGTAATGCAGGGAATTATCGCAAAATTATTGTAGTCTAATAATATAAAAATGCAGTAACTATTCAGAGCCAAGGCAATTTTCGTAAAATGCAGGCATTCAGCTTGCTGAAATGTATGCATTTTTGGAAATTTCTTTGGCGAGAAGCCAATATGAGCAAAACAGAAGCCTTGAAAAGGCGGTTTTGCGAATAGTGCTCTGAATAGTTACAAAATGTAACTTATTAATCAATAATAAAAACGATAAGTAGGTAAATTATATGAGATTAAGAAAAAGAATAACTGCAGCAGCATTGGCAGTGATTATGGTATGTTCGATGTTCCTTGGACATTTACCAGAAAACGTATTTGCTGCTGAGACAAAAACAATGGCTCATTTAAAAGCCGGAAGTGGTAATGCAAATGGTCATTTTGGCAGTGCAACACCGGAAGCGTTCGCTTTATCAGCAAAAGGTGATATTACAAACGAAGCATTTAGTGCAACTGTACAGCTTGCAAGTGCTAAAACAGATACAAGATTACGTTTTGTAACCAAATATGTAGATGATACACATTGGGGTTATGTGTCATATGACATGGGAACATGGATGTTCGAATATAAGAACGGTGATGCAGCTAACTGGCCAACCATCAGCGGACTTCCGACAATCGAACAGAATGACGTTGTAAATGTAGCATTCGAATATGTAGACACAGGTTTACAGGTAACTGTAAATAACGTAACAGCAAATACAAGTGGTTCTACAGTAGTAACAGATACGAACTGTCTTGCATTAAAAGACCAGGCAGGTAAAGTTGGTTTTGGTGCAGGTAGATATTCGGAGCAGATTACAGAGATTTATTTATCAGATGTTGTAATCGGTGGCACAACTTATGCAAACTATACAACTGATTTTGCATTATACAATGCAAGTTTAGAAGGTCAGGTATTTGAAGTAGTAGAAGTTGGCGGAGAAGAACCGGATAATACAGAGAATACTGAGAATACTGAGAACACAGAGAATACCGAGAACACAGAAAAACCGGGAGATGATCCGGTAGTAGACCCAAGCTTAGGAAGAGCATGGTATAAAATTACTGGTGGAAGCAATAACGGAGGCGGTCACGCTTATGGTAATGCATCAACAGCAGCACCAGTTTTGTTATTGGACAATAACAAAGTAATGGAAAATGGCGGAGCTATTTCTTTAGCATTAAAACCAAGTAATAACTGGGGTGTATTCTACAGCTATGTAGATGACAATAACTGGTTATATGTAGGTTATGATAGCAGCAGTCAGTGGTATTACCAGTACAAATTAAATGGACAGGAAAACTATCCGAAGATTGCTGGTTTACCAACACCTGTAGAAGGTGAAGAAATGCAGATGTCAGTTTCATTAAGTAATGAGACATTGGCAGTAATTGTAAATGGAGTAACCGTACGTGTTACAAATCAGACTTTAATCAACTTTGCAAATCAGAATGCCGGCAAAGGACGTTTTGGTGTAAAAACAAATGGAGCAACAAACATTTCTTTTGCAGATTTTAAATACAATAATGCAGATTGTATGAGCGATAGCTGGGTATTCTGTGCTGAACGTAATGGACAGCTCAAAAATGTAGAATATTCTCCGGTAGCACCTGTAACAGGTACAATTACAGATGCAGCAACAGGACTTCCGGTAGAAGGTGCATCTGTTTACTTTGGCAATAATGTTGCAAAAACAGCAGCAGATGGTACTTATTCCTTTACAGCACTTGAACTTGGTACTTATGCAGTAGCAGTGTCAAAACCTGGTTATCTTGCATATTCAGGTAATGCAGAAGTAGCAGAAGAAGGTAATGTATTTAATATTCAGATTTCAGAACAACCACCACTTGATCTTGAACAGTATGATTCTATTCAGTCAGATGTAATGAAAGTTTACATCGGAAAAGAATTCCCACTTGTTGCAAGATATGAATTACTTTCAGAAGGAAATGAAGGAAAATTCTTCCGTGGTAATGAAAATGCATTAAATACAGTAAAAATCAATGGAATTTCTATTGTTCCAACTGTAACAGTAGAAGGAACAACAGATGATGCTAGAACTTACGCAATGCATGTAGAAGATGCAACATCAGGAATCAACTTCGATATGAAAGTGAAGATTTCTGTAGATGCAGATACACTTACATGGGAAGTTGTTGAACTTAAAAAAGCACCAACTTGTCCTAAGATTGCTACGATTGACGTAGATGGATTAAATCTTTTGACAGTCAGTGCAGTAGAAGAAGGTGCAAACTTCGCAGGTGCAGGAAACTCTACTGTAACTACAGTAACTGGAGACGTGTTCCAGAGTTTTGAAGATGGATTCGTTCCATCCGCTAAAGATGGTTATTTATATGGTATTCTTACGAATGGTAAATTAAGTGCAGGTCTTTTCAGTAATTCAGAGGCAGAAGGTGACAAACGTGTTATCCGTAACAACGGAGCTGATACAATGAGCTTAACAAGTGCACCATGGTACTATGAATTAGGTGATAAGAATGGACAGAGGGTGGCAGCAAATTATCAGCCTTATCCAGTAAGTGAACTTCCATGGGTAAAAGTTGCAATTGCAGCAGATGCCAATGAAGATGGTGAGATTGACTGGAACGATGGTGCATTAGTAACTCGTAAGATTGTTCATATTCCTTACGGAGCAGAAGTGATGAAAGATATGGTGAACTATCGTATCGTTATGAACTTCTCTAGTATGGCACCAAACCCATTCCTTGCGACAGCAGATAATATTAAAAAAGTATACCTTGCAACAGACGGTCTTCCACAGGGCGTTGTGTTAAAAGGTTATGGAAATGAAGGTCACGACTCAGCAAACTCTGAATATGCAGACGTTGCAGAACGTGAAGGTGGTATCGAAGATTTCCGTGATTTAATTAAGATTGCACATAAATACAATACAGAAGTTGGTATTCATGTTAATGCACAGGAAGCGTATCCGGAAGCAAAATCTTTCAACGAAGATATGCTTTCAAAACCTATCTCCGGTGGTTGGGGATGGTTAGACCAGTCCCATGTAATCGATAAGATTTGGGATTTATCAAGCCAGGCAAGATGGAAACGTCTTGTACAGTTATATGACCGTATCAATGGAACCAATCATTTAAACCTTGATTGGGAAAAAGGAGAGTATGTAAAAGATTCTCAGGGTACTGTTGATATTTCAAAAGAAGACATCCAGAAAGAAGCAGAATCTAAACCAGATAACATGGACTTCATCTACCTTGACGTTTGGTATCAGGATGCATGGGAAACAAGAAGAATTGCAGAAGAATTCAATGCATTAGGATGGAGATTCTCAACAGAGTTTAGTGCAGAAGGTGAATACGATTCTACATGGCATCACTGGTCAACCGACGCAGCATACGGTGGAGCTGCAATGAAGGGATATAACAGCCAGATTATCCGTTTCATCCGTAATGACCAGAGAGATTCACAGGTATTAAACTATCCATCATTCGGTGGAACAGCAGATAACCAATTATTAGGTGGATATCGTTTATATGGTTTTGAAGGCTGGGGTGGTGACCAGAACTTTAATAACTATATTTTACAGACATTTAACCAGAACCTTCCAACAAGATTCTTACAGCACTATTATGTAGTTGACTGGGAGAATTATGCAGAAGGTGAATCACCAGTAGGAAACATCGAGAAACAGATTACCTTAAAGAACGACGACGATGATGTTGTAATTGTAAAGAGAAATGAAAAGCAGCGTTCAGATGAAAATATCGAACGTACAATTACATTAAATGGTAAAAAAGTATTAGATGATGTTACATACTTATTACCTTGGACAGAAGAAGATGGTACTGTGAAGTTATATCACTGGAACTTAGATGGTGGTAAGACAACATGGGAATTACCGGATGACTTCAAAGGTCTTAAAAATGTATATGTATACGAATTATCAGACCAGGGACGTATCAATGAAAAGACTGTTGCAGTTAAGAATAACAAAGTAACTCTTGAAGCAAAAGCAGCTACAGCATACGTAGTTGTTAAAGGCGAAGGCGTAAAAGAATTACAGGATGACTTTGGTGAATGTGATTATGTTGTAGACCCAGGCTTTAACGGTTATGCAGCAGGTGAACAGTTAGACGAAGCTGATTGGACAGGTGATATTACAGATGCATCTGTAGTAGTTGAGAAACATACAACAGGTGATCAGAGACTTGCAATCAACAGTCCAAAGAAAGAGATTACATTAAGCACAAAGATTTCCGGCTTAACAGCAGGTAAAGATTATGTAGCAGAGTTCTATGTACAGAACGATAGTGATGCGAAAGCATATATTATCGTAGATGCAGGTGAAAAAGAAGTAGATAATTATACTGAAAAATCTATTTCATATAACTATGTACAGTGTGATATCAAACATGGTACTAATATGCAGAGAATGCAGGTATCTTTCGTTGCAGAAGCTGAAACAGCAGATTTAATTATCGTAAGAGAAGCTGGTAAGGGAAGCACATATATTGATGATATCCGTATTGTAGAAATTACATTAAATAACTTCCGTGAAGATGGTTCATTTGTACAGGATTTCGAAACCGTTGTACAGGGATTATATCCATTCGTAATCGGTGGATCACAGGGTGTTACTGATCATAGAACACATCTTTCACAGTTGAACGCACCATATACACAGGCAGGATGGAATGGACGTGTGATTGATGACGTTATCAGTGGCGAATGGTCATTGAAACACCATACTTCAAGTACAGGTATTGTTTACCAGACAATTCCACAGAACTTCCGTTTTGAACCGGGTAAGGTATATACAGTAGAATTTGATTACCAGTCAGGTCCGGACAAAGCATATGTAATGGTAGTTGGTGATGGAACAACTTACACAATTCCAGCAGCAAATGAATTCTATGCAGCAGCACATGGAACTACTCAGCATGTAACCATGCAGGTAGTAGGTAGCTTAAGTGGTCAGACATGGATTGGTTTGTATCAGAATGGAAACAAATCTGGTAGCGGAAGCATGGGTCAGACAGACTTTACTCTTGACAATTTAGTAATTCGTGAAGAGAAAGATGCAAATGTTGTTTCAATTGAAAAAACTGAACTCTTCAAGGGTGAAACAACTGTAATCTTTGGTAATAATTTAGAAGCTATCACATGGACAACTAGCAAAGATGGAATTGTTAAAGTTAATAAAGAAGCTAGTACAGTAGAAGCTTTAGCAGCGGGTACAGTGACATTAACAGCAACATTCCCAGAAGGCGAACCTATTGTATTTACAATTAAGGTAACAGATAGTGTAGTAGATGAGATTCCAAGAGAAGAGTTCACAGGTATTACAGCAAGTGCTAATACAGAAGAGCCAACTGGTGAGGGTGCAGGAAACGGACATGCAATCCATGCAGTAGATGGTAATTCATCTACAATCTGGCATTCTCAGTGGACTGGTGCCGGATTTGCAGTATCAGAACAGAATCCTGCAATTATTACCGTTGATTTAGGAAAAGAGACTGCAATCGGTGGATTTAAGTTCCAGCAGAGACCATCTGGAGGAACAAACGGTCTTGTACAGCAGTATAGCTATCGTGTATTTGCAGCTGATGGAACAACAGTGTTAAAAGAAGGTTCTCACATTGAAACATCTAATGCAGGCAAGACAAACGGTGCATGGGAAATAGTAAAATTTGATGACCTTGTAAATGTAAGATACATTGAAATTTCCGTAGAAGTAGGTAGTGGTGGATTTGCAGCTATTGCAGAAATCAGCCCGGTTGATTTAATAAAAGTAGCTGAGGAAGCAACTCTTAAAAATGCGGTTGTATATGTTGACCAGGAATATGTATTAGTACCTAAGTGTACAGAAGGTACTGTAGCAAAAGGTCTTGTATGGACTTCGTCAAATAAAAATGTAGCAACAGTAGATAAGAATGGTGTGGTAACAGGTATTGCTTTAGGAACAACTGTAATTACAGTGACAAATGCAGTAGGTTTAAATGCAAGTTGTACGATTCGAGTAATTCCTACTCCAGATGATGTAAAACCTTCATTCAAATTTGATGCTACAACAGTGACATTAGATGCAGCATATCCAGGTTCATCAGAAGCAGTTATTAAACTGTTAATGAACGAAGGATATGTAGTAGAAGATATGGTAATTACAGCACCAAATGCTAGTGTAGAAGATTTCGTTCAGGTAGAATGGAATAAAGAAGGTACAGTTTCTTTCGAAGTAGTGAAAGCAGGACTTTTGACAGCAGGTAAATATAAGATTGTTGCAACAGTAAAAGGACCTGAGGGTAATAGCTACGAACTTAAGGCTGCATCCGTGAATGTAAAAGTAACAAATTCTTCAAAAGCAACCGTAAGCAGCAAGAGTAAATCAGTAACAGTTAATCCTTATTTAGGTGGAGCAACTGTAAAAGCAGCTCTTACAGTAAAAGGTTTTGCACCACAGAATTATGTAGCTTACACAACTACATATGATTTTGTACCAACGAATGATTTGGCAAAGAAAGCCAATATTCAGTTTGTAGTTGATGCAAGTGGAAACATTATCATCACAGGCTTCAATACTTGTGAAGATGGCAAATATACTTATAATTTAATAGGTATTATTGAAGGTACAGACGGAACAGTTGAAACTACAAAAGCATTAGCATTTACAGTTACAGTGAAAGCAAAAGCTTTAACAGTTGTTCCTGCTAAGAGCTCTGTAACAGTTTATAAAGATTACTGTTCAATTGTTACTAGAGGCGATGGCGAAGAAGCAAAATCTTACTACAAGGTTGAGATTCCAGTTAGCGTAAAAGAAGCAGCTGGTATGAGTTTAAATAACAATACTACAAATTCAATGGATGATAAAGATGTTAGAACATACATTGACGACAATAAGTTAGTAGTAGAATTCCCAACTTCAATAGCTAAGCTTAGTAATTTAAAAGTTACACCGGTAAACGATGCATTTGCAACATTTAAGGTAAGTGTTTCTGTAAAAGCAACTGCACCAAAAGCAACTTTTGCAGCAAATACAGTTACATTTAATCGTTATCTTGATCCAGCAGTTGTGAATACAGTAGTTGATACAGAAGGATACACAATTGAATCCTTAGATCAGATTGTAATCACAGGCAAGAAGAACGTTGATGTAACAGGAGACTTCACAATTACTAAACTTGGTAGAAATGGATTATCTATCAGCATTAAAGCAGAAAGTGTAGATACCATTGCAAATGGTGATTATACAGTATCTGTAGTACCAACAGTTAATCTTGGTGGAACTACTAAGACATTAGAGGCAGCAACTACATTTAAGTTAAAACTTACTCAGCCAAAACTGAAAGTAAGTGTTGGTGCAGCGATGAAATCTTCACAGGATGTGAATTTATATCCAGAGCTTGGTGAAGTGACATCAGAAACAGTAGCATTGAATGTATATTATGGAAATGTGAAACTTGATATTTCTAAAGTAGAAATCAAGAACACAGCCAAAGAAGCAAAAGTAGTTGTAAATGGAAACGTTTCTGAGAATAATACAGTTAACTTTACTGCAATAGCAGATGAGGCTGGATTATATAAGACAGGAAAGAATACGTTTAGTGCAGATATTTATGTAAAAAATGTAAATGGTAGTGCGGATATTAAAGTAGGTACTCTTAAGAGTGCATTTGCTGTAAATGTAAAAGCTTTACCAACTAGCGTTACACTTGCAAAAACAAGTCTTACATTCAGCCCATATATGGAACGTAGTGTAGCTACAACTATTAAGAGTGCAGAATTAGAAGCATTAATACAGACTGGTAAATATCAGTATAGCATTACAGCAACAGAGACAAAGTCTAACTACAAGACAGAAGTTGCTGAAAAGAATGGTATCATTGATGTAGTTGGATACAACAACGGAATTGTCGTTGTTGATAACAAAGCTCTTCCAGAGAAAAATGCAACTTACTATTATGCATTAAAGGTAGTATTCAGCCGAATTGATAATCCAGAGATGACATTTGACTATACTGCTAAGTTAAAAGTTTCTGTAAAGAATACTGTACCACAGGCAGCATTACAGATGAGTTCTGTTACATTAAACAATGCATTTGTAAATCAGGAAGTAACAAATAAAGTAATCCTTAAAACAGGAACAGGTCTTTGGACATTAGATGATTTGAAGGCAGAAGACATCAAAGTAAAGAGCGGTAATAACGATGTTACTGATGCAGGATACTTTACTATCGAACGTGTTGGAAAACAGTTTACAATTTCTCTGAATAATATGACAGAAGATGGCAAGTTTATCACAGCTCCTAAGGGAACATATAAAGTTGTTATCACTCCTGATTTAACAGAGAAAGATGGTAGTGTAAAAGCAGATGATAAAGTAAAAGCATTAACATTTACTGTAAAAGTTAATTCTAGCAGACCTACTGTAAAAGTTGCTTCATCTGTAAAAGTAAATGCAGGCGGAGAGACAGTGAAATTACCAGTAACATTATCAAACAAAGGTTCACTTACCTCAATGACAGCAGAATGCACGAAGTTACCAAAGAACGTTGCAAATGCGGATGGAATAGAAGTAATTTTATTGGACGATGTAACAATCGGTGTGAAAGCAGGAGAAAATGTAGTTCCTGGTACATACACATTTAAGATTAATCCTGTAACTATTATTGATGGTGAAGAAATCTTATTAGATGCAAAGACAATTACAGTAACAGTAAAATAATAATTGTTAGAAACTAGTGAAATAATATAAGATATTGTTATCATTAGAAAATGAGGGAATCCAGTTTGGGTTCCCTCATTTTTGGTATTTATTTGCAAATTTTTAAAGTTTCTTGTCGAATGGGAGTTGACAGTTGCCATTTATTCTAATTATAATATATAGGAGTATATTTAGGTGTAGACTGTCTAGAAATGTAATAGATTAAGATAGGTTAGAATGGAGATAAGAGTGGAAATGGTTGCAGGAGAATTAATAAATGAGGTAATAGGTAACTTTAGTTTTCAGGGTGTTTTGAGAGAATCGGCACCATGGGGAAATGGTCATATCAATGATACATTTTTACTTACATATCAGAATGAGGATAAAAAAGAGACACGTTATATTTTACAGCGTATGAATAAAGGTATTTTTACACAACCTGTAGAATTAATGGAAAATGTAATGAACGTAACCTCTTATCTGCGTAAGATTATCATCGAAAATGGTGGTGATCCGGAACGTGAGACATTGAATGTAATTCCTGCAAAAGATGGAAAACCTTTTTATGTGGATTCAACAGGTGAGTATTGGAGAAGTTATGTATACATCGAAGATACTACTTGTTTTGACCAGGTAGAGAAACCGGAAGATTTTTATGAGAGTGCAGTAGCATTTGGTAATTTCCAGAGAATGCTTGCGGATTATCCGGCAGAGACATTACATGAGACTATCAAAGGATTTCATGATACAAAGGCACGTTTTGCTGTGTTTAAACAGGCAGTGGAAGCAGATGTATGTGGTAGAGCTGCTTCGGTTAAAGATGAGATAGATTTTGTATTAGCAAGAGAAGATGTGGCAGATTACTTTGGCGATTTACTTGAAAAAGGTGAATTAATTCTTAGAGTAACACACAACGATACAAAACTTAACAACATCATGATGGATAATAAAACAAGAAAAGGTATCTGTGTTATCGATTTAGATACTGTAATGCCAGGACTTGCGATGAATGATTTTGGCGATTCTATTCGTTTTGGTGCTAGTACAGGAGCAGAAGATGAAACGGATTTAGATAAAATATGGTGTGATATGGAGTTGTTTGAACTTTATACCAAAGGATTTATTGAAGGATGTGGCGGTAAGCTTGCGAAGAGAGAAATAGAGCTTCTTCCAATGGGGGCAAAGGTTATGACTTTTGAATGTGGTATGCGTTTCCTGACAGATTATTTGCAGGGAGATACTTATTTTAAGATTCACAGAGAGCATCATAATCTTGAACGTTGCCGTACTCAGTTTAAATTGGTCGCTGATATGGAGACTAAGTGGGATACGATGGCAGAAATTGTAAAGAAATATAATTATTAAAGCTATGCGAATAAGAAGGAGGGAGAATGTTGTGAAGTTTTTTAGACGGATATTAACATTTCTATTTCCAACTTCCAAAACGCATGCTGAGAATAAAGAAGTAAAAAATAATTCTAAAGAAGAAAAAGAGAAGTATAATACGGAAAGTCCGGAAAGGATACACGGAAAAGTGGCAAAAGAAGATTTTTTATTAAAACAGATTGATGAGTTTAGAGATAAGGCTAAACAGTTACAAGATTTACTCATCTCAAAAGAGTGCAAAGTGCAGGAATTGCAGTTTTTAGTGAATGAGAGAGAAGGAAAAGCTAATGAGTTGGCACAGATTTTGACAGAACGTCAGGAACAGGCTGACTTGATAATGAAAGATTTTAATAAAAAAGTCGATGAGCTTTCGGAGAAACTGACAAATAAGATGACGGATATTGAGGAGTCAATTGCTGGTCAGGTGTCAGATGTGAAAAATGTCAGCATGGAACAGATCGAAGCAAATCGCAAATTGAGTGAAGAACAGGTTGCAACGAACAAGAAGTTTTTAGAAGAACAGGCAGTTGCTAATAAGAAACTTGGCGAAGAACAACTTGCAGAAGTAAAACAACTGTTAGATAGTACAGCTGCACAGTTAGATTCTATTAAAACAGATTTGTCAGAAAAAGTACATACCGAGAATGTAAAGTGTTATCGTAATATTCAGGACTTGTTTAATGAATTTGATTCTAAGATTGAAAAAATGGATACCATGGAGAAAAACGTGGAATCAGTTCGTGGTTATGTAAAATGTCTTACATGGTTTTCAGTGGTGAATTTTGTGCTGCTAACAGCATTCATTTTATTCTCGTTAGGTGTATTTAAATTTTAGTGAAAAATGAGGAACTACGCAATATCAGAGCGTAGTTCCTTTTTGCGGTAGAGATAGGAGGCATACTTATGAAAAAGGGCGATATGAAATATAATGCATATGTCCAAATTCTAAAAGAAGAGCTGGTACCTGCGATGGGATGTACAGAACCAATAGCGTTAGCATATGCTGCGGCAAAAGCAAGGGAAGTATTGGGTAGTATACCGCAGAAAGTATTTGTAGAGGCAAGTGGCAGTATTATTAAAAATGTGAAGAGTGTTATTGTTCCAAATACAGGTCATCTGAAAGGGATTCCAGCGGCAGTAGCGGCGGGAATTATAGCCGGAAAAGCAGATAAAGTATTAGAAGTAATTGCAGATGTAACACCGGAAGATATTATAAATATTCGAGAATATCTAGAAAATACTAATATAAAAGTACGTCACAGTGAAAGTGGTGTTACCTTTGAGATTGTGATTACGGTGATAGCGGAAGAATCTTATGTTAAGATAAGAATCGTAAATTACCATACGAATATTGTCCTAATTGAAAAAGATGGTGAGATTATTCATAGAATACCGGTTTTAGGAGAGTCAGAAGAAGGATTAACAGACCGATCCGTATTGAACCTTGAGGATATTTTGGATTTTGCTAATACAGTAGAGATCGCAGATATAAAAAAAGTCTTAGAACGTCAGATTGTATGCAATATGGCGATTTCTGAGGAAGGTCTGCGTGGCGATTATGGTGCGAATATCGGTAGCGTGATGCTAGATGCTTATGGCGATGGTATTATGAATCGTGCCAAAGCGAAGGCGGCAGCAGGGTCTGATGCTCGGATGAATGGCTGTGAACTACCGGTAATTATTAATTCTGGAAGTGGGAATCAGGGTATGACTACCTCGATACCGGTGATTGAATATGCGAGAGAACTGCAAGTTGGAGAAGAAAAAACATTACGTGCACTGGCATTGTCAAATCTGGTTACCATTCACCAGAAAACAGGAATTGGAAGACTGTCTGCGTTTTGTGGTGCGGTGAGTGCCGGAGCAGGAGCAGGAGCAGGAATTGCTTATCTTTTAGATGGAAGTTATGAAGCGATTGCGACAACGGTTTCTAACGCATTAGGGAATGTAGCAGGTATTGTATGTGATGGTGCAAAAGCTTCTTGTGCAGCGAAGATAGCATCTGCTGTAGAGGCGGGGATTTTAGGTTATAATATGTACAAACATGGTCAGCGTCTGTGCGGTGGAGATGGTATTATTGGAGAAGATATTGAGAAAACGATTACAAATGTAGGACGTCTGGGCAGATGTGGAATGAAACATACGAACGAAGAGATTATTAAAATTATGGTTGGACGTTAATAGTCAAGTGTTTTTGACATATATTTTATATACTTTTTAAAATGTGTCATGTATAATAAAATGTGTATAACGATTCAGAGACAAGGCAATTTTTGAAAATTTCTTTGGCGAGAGGCCAACAATGAGCAGCATCAAGTATACTTGGTGTCAAGTAAAGTCTCACAGAGACGATTTTACGAATGGTGCTCTGAATAGTTACAAGTTAAGATGTACTAGAATAAAGCGCAGGGGTAGTGTCAAGTGACCTATGAAAAACTGAGCAAAAAGAAAAAGGCTCATATGAACCTTGAAAATTGCAGATATTTCAGTTTGAGGTAGGCGTCCGCCACCCTTGACAACACACAAAAGAACTGCTGTAGGTCGATTAC
>JAFYVJ010000069.1 GCA_017549185.1 Roseburia sp.
GGACGTAAACCGGTATTTTTTTTGGATGTTTTTTCTAAAAAAGTAATACATCCGGAAGATTTTGATTCTCAACAAAAATATAAGATTTATTATGAGGATGAAACGAATATAATTGTCCGTATTGAAAAAAATGAATAAATCTGATTAAGATTTGAAATAATCGATTGGCTTAATTTTAATGTTTTTTAAGTTGATAAGCATCCGAAGTGACAGGGTTCTGATATAATTTCATTAGGGCATTCTATTGTAGAAGTTTCTGCTAATCCTTATGATGCAGGAGCATGGATAGGACTTGCAGGAGATGTATTAGATGTTGCGCTTCCGTTTGTGGCTGGCGTAGGAGAAACGGTACGTGCAGTTAATGTTGGAAGAAAAATTGCAGATACTCAAGACGATGTAAAAGATGTTGTTAAGACTGCTGGTAAGGTACATGGGAATTCCTTGAAATCAAATCGAATAAACTATGGATACCAATTAATAGATAAGGAAAATAATGTGTTAAAGTATGGTGAATCTAAGAATCCGTTGACGAGATACTCAAAGAAATGGCTTAATGAGAATGGTTACAGAGTTCAAATACGAGTTGCAGGAACAAAGAAAGGAGTGCACGAATGGCAACACGATATGATTGTAAATTATAGTATTATTTCAGGACAAAAACCTAAATTAAATCAATCTTTATGGTAGGAGCGTGATAAATATGAAATACTGTCCTAATTGTCAGGCAGATGTGGAAGGCCTACTTTATTATTGCGATTGTTGTGGTGGACTGTTAGATCCACCGCCAAAACGTTTTTTTAAATGTGGTATTTATGAATTGCCACAATGTTTAGGATTTTCGGCATTAGTATATGAAATGGAGGATGCCATACAACCAGAGACACCAGATAAATACAAAGAATTTTTAGAGTGGGTTGGTATAAGTATGGTATGCTACCCAAAGTGGATGCTTGAAGATGGGAATATAAAAAATAAACTGTATTATTCCGCAAAAAAGAAATATGCAGGTCTGACTATAGTGGTAGATTTTGAAGGTTTTATGAAGGCTAGTCCAGAGGAGAAGTCAAAAATAGTAGCACATGCACTGCTTGAAGGGATTAAATTACTGGAAGTAAGATTGCTCAAGAGTGGATTCAGTATTGTAGATACCATAGTTGATGCCGAAAGTGTGTTAAAACAATATATGAGTTAGATGACTCTTTGATAATATAGAGTGTTGAGAAATTGCTTGTTTGTGCTAAAGGATTTTTCGAAATTTTGGAATGTGGTGGCAATGTGACACTCGGCATGTGATGCCATACACATACAAAATTAAATAATTAAATGATAAAACTAAGCGGGTCTGTTCAAGGAAAAATTTGAACAGACCTGTTTTCGTTAGCCAGCATACGATTCCCTGGGAAGACTCATCTACAGTGCCAAGCTGCAGGATAACCGTCCGGTACTGTACACATCCCATCAGTATGATACCAGTGACAGACTGAAAAAACAGAGCTGGCAGATCGGAAACGACAGTTTCACGGAAAGCTACACTTATGACCAGACCTATGGTGTGCTGACACAGATGACCAGTGGCGGGGATACGCTGGAGTTTCAGTACAACAGCCTGAAAATTCCTGCCAAAAGGGTTTCTCCGAGACTGGATATGACCTACAGAAATCAGGTGCTGAATTCTGAAAACGGCAGGATCACCAATCGGGTGGAATCTGTTGAGTATGAGTTAAAACCGGATAACGGGGCAAGGCAATATAAAAAGCTGAATTATACGTATGATGAGCTGGATAATATCACCTGTATCAAAGAAGGTGATACAGAAATGGCAAAATACACCTATGATGAACAAAATCAGCTGATAAGGGAGGAACTTCCGAGTCAGACACTGCTCCATAATTATGATACCTATGGAAATATCCGTCTGAAAAAAACATTTCACAGTAACGGAGATTTTGAGCAACGCAGCTATATTTACGGAAACGATATCTGGAAAGACCAGTTGACAGCGATGTCTTATATGGATACTGAAGGAGAGGTTCATTACAGAAACTTTACGTATGATGAAGTGGGAAATCCGCTGGCTTATGATACCGGAAAGAAAGGCTGGTTCTTTACCTGGAAGAAGGGCAGACAGTTAGCCACAGCTACAAGTATAGATCTCAGCATTATCAATACGTATGACGTGGACGGCATCCGTGACAGCAAAACAGTAAGGACCCTGCAGAATGGCACGGTAACGGGAAGTGTAAGACATGATTATACAACCCTTGGCGGGAAGATCGTCAGGGAAGCCTATGGGGCAAACGTGATTGATTATTTTTACGATAATAACGGAAGACCGTATAAGATTGTGGTAAAAGCAGGTTCAGCAAGTCCTGTGACAGGATATTTTGTGTTAAATCTGCAGGGTGATGTGATAGGAATCATTGACGGTGACGGAATGGTTGCAGTAGAATATCAGTATGATGCCTGGGGCAAGGAAATCAGCCATACAACGGCAGGTAATCACGGAAGTACGCTGTATAATCATAATGCACTGAAGTACAGGGGATATTACTACGATGCAGAAACGGGATTCTATTATGTATCCTCAAGGTATTATGATCCTGAGATTAGTAGGTTTATAAGTGCAGATACGACAGATGTATTAACAGTAAATCAGATGTCGCTAAAAGAGAAAAATCTGTATGCGTATTGTAATAATAATCCTGTTGTGTATAAAGATGTCACTGGGACAATTGCAGATACTGCACTTGATATTGCTTTTATAGCGGGTGATCTTGCAAGTATTATTGCTAATCCCCAAAATGTTGTAGGGTATGTGGAATTAGCAGCAGATCTTGTAGGTCTTGCGGTACCAGGATTGACTGGTGGTGGGAAGATAGTTCGAGCTGTTATGAACTCTAGCGATGTGTTAAAAGCATCCAAAGTAGCAGATAAAATTGTCGATTCTCAAAAAGCAATTAAAGCTACGCGAGAGCTGGGGCAAGCAAGACATAAAGTATATAATCCGATTAATAGGGTGGTAACATCTGCGAAAGATGCTATAGTTAATAGAGCTATAAAAAATACTAAATATAGACCGGATGCAGTTGATTTTACAAATAGAATAATATATGAATTAAAACCATATAATAAACGTTCTTACAAAAAGGCATTAAGACAAACAAATCGATACGCTAATGTTCTTGGTGGAGATTGGAGAATTGTTATAGATATGTATTCGAGGTAGTGGTTTATGGATAAAAAAGAGTTTCAAAAATTAATCAAACAAAAATTAA
>JAFYVJ010000070.1 GCA_017549185.1 Roseburia sp.
ATACGGATAATTGTGTTTTCGCAGATTCAATTATACTAGTGATTTAGGGGGTAATCACCTTTTTTGTGCAAAAATGTGAGAATTCCTTGAAAATATAAGGTTTAAAAAATAAAAAAGGTAGTAGATTTGACACTACCTATACATTAGGAGGAGAAAGTAGATGAAAAATGAGAATAAAAAAGGGGTAAGTATAGGTGTAAAAATCTATATTATGTTGACGGTGTTGGTAATTGCATTTTTTGCGTACAACATGTTATCGAATATGGGAATGGAACAGGCGAAGAGTTCTATTCAAGGATTATCTAATACATACATGAAAATGCAGGAGCACAATGAAGCATTAAGTAAGAATGTTGCAGAGGCACGTTTATACAGCAATTTAATTATGTTTATGCCGGATGAAAGTCAGGCAATGCAATTAGCAAATCTTATGCCAAATTTTATTACACTGATTGATGAATCGTTGGCAGAGATGACTACATATACACAACAGTTGAATAATCCGGAATTAACAAAGGCATTTGAGGATTATGCTGCACAGACGAAATTAGTAGAAGCAAATATTTCGGCAACAGCAGAAGCATTTATAGCTGGAAATAAAACAGATGTTGCATCTGGGAATGGTGGATTACGAGAACTCGTATTAGTGCTTCAGGAATATCAGAATGTTTTTACAGAAGTATTGTCAAATTGTGCAACGGCAGATGCCGATTATGGTTTAAAATCAGTTCGTTTTATTCAGCAGATTGCAATTTATGTAACGGTAGTGATTGTTCTTTCGATAATTGGGGTTGTATTGATTATAACTTTCTTTGTTATTAAACCAGCAAAAGATGCAACGAAACATTTGAATGATATTATGGATGGTATTCAGAAGGGTGAAGGTAACCTGACAGAACGATTGAAAGTTAAGTCAAAAGATGAAATTGGACAGTTGTCAGCTGGTATTAATAGCTTTTTAGATCAGCTTCAGGAAATTATGCTTAAACTCCGCAGTGGTTCGGAAGGGTTAAATGAGCAGGTTAATAGCATCAATTCTAGTATTGTTGCATCAGAAAATAGTGCTAGTGATGTTTCGGCTACAATGGAAGAAATGTCAGCAAGTATGGAAGAAATTGCAGCAACATTGGATACAATTGCATCAGGTTCGAAAGATATGTTGAGTGCAGTTGGTGACATGAAAGGTCTTGCAAAAGAAGGTGTAGATTTGACAGATGTCATTAAAGAAAAGGCACAGGAAATTCGTGAAGATGCGTTAAAAAGTAAGAATAATACGATTGTTATGATTGGTGATAACCGTCAACTTCTTGAAGTTGCAATTGAAAATAGTCGCAGTGTAGATAAGATTAATGAGTTAACAAATGATATTTTAAGTATTTCAAGTCAGACGAATTTGTTGGCATTAAATGCCTCTATTGAAGCTGCGAGAGCAGGCGAAGCAGGAAAAGGTTTTGCGGTAGTTGCGGATGAAATTCGTGATTTGGCAGAGCGTTCAAAAGATACTGCTAATAATATTCAGCAGATTAGCAGGCTTGTTATTGAAGCAGTAGATAAACTTGCAAACAATGCGAATGATATGCTAGAGTTTATTGATGGTACAGTAATTGCTGATTATGATAAGTTGGTAGATGTAGCAAATCAGTATTACGATGATGCAGATAAACTCGATGCGATGATGGATGTTATTGATGATAAATCTAGTGAATTAGAGAATAATATCACAAGTATAAATGAAGGTATCGATGGCATTAATACAGCAGTGGATGAAAGCGCACAAGGTGTTACTATGGTAGCAGATAGTGCAGGACATTTAGTAGAGATGTTGGGGAATATCAGAAATGATGCAGAGAATAATCAGGTTATTTCTGATGAGCTTTCTAGTGAAGTAGCACAATTTAAGTACATATAAATTAATGCAAGTATATTAAAGAAAAGCCTTATCGGACTAAAATTCGATAGGGCTTTTCTTTTGGCGGTGTTTTAAAATGTTAATCGTCGTACGTTTATTAGAATCCATGAAAAATACGTTAAAATATTTGCGAATATGGATAATGCATGTTAGAATAAAAAATAAAAATAAAATGGGAGGGTAATATGAAAAAACACATTTTTAAACGTATTTTGTCGTTTGTTCTGGCATTGGTTATGGTTCTTCCTAATATGTCGACCATGACAGTTCAAGCAGACGAAGCACAGAAAATTGTATTTGAAAAAGTCTCGGCCAAGTCGGCAAATGGACGTGGGGCAGACCTGATTAAGGACGGAAACAGGGATACTTATTGGCAGTCCATTCCAAGTGGTGGAGATGGCAGTGCACCTCATTATAGTTTAATGTATGCACACAACCGTTATATCGACATCACATTAGATGGAATGTATGACTTGTCACAGATTAAAGTATATAACCGCGTAGATGGTTCTTATAATAATTATTATATATATGTATCTACAGACGGAATAAATTATGACAAGATTGTGTCGAAAACTTCTAACCAAGCAGCAACAGCACAGGGAGACAGTTATTCTGTTGCGGTAGAAGCATCTCATATCAGATTAAATATGGCATATAACTCTAACAGTTATGTAACCAATTTATCTGAAATTGAAGTGTATGGTGTACGAACTGGTGAACGTCAGGATGATACTACGGGAATTCAGGTGTCAGATTGGCAGGGAAGTGATTGGCAGAAGGAATGGGATCGCTTTGAAACAGAGCCGGAATATGCATATACTAAGATTCTAAATGAGATGAAGAATCTGGTAGGTCGTGTCATTGGGGAAGAATGGCAGGATGATTTTGTATTTGAACTTTGTGGAAGTTTAAGAGATGAGAAAGATATTTTTGAAGTAACGGATGGAGCAGATGGCAAGATTCTGATTCGCGGAAATAATGGTATTGCACTTGCATCAGGATTTAATTATTACCTGAAAAATTATGTAAATGTAGACTACAATCCCTTATTTGGATCTAATGTGACCATGAAGGGAATTGTTCCGGTAGGAAAAACAGTAGTAAAAGAGGCACAGTATGATCTCAGATATGCACTGAATTTCTGTACATATTCTTATACCATGGCATTCTGGAACTGGGATGAATACGAAGAATTCTTAGACTGGGCAGCCATGAATGGATTAAATTTGATCTTGGATATCGTGGGACAGGAAGAAGTTCTTCGCCAGACCTTTTTAGAATATGGTTTTACCAATGAAGAGATTAAAGATTATATTTGTGGTCCTGCTTATTTTGCATGGTTCTATATGCAGAACTTGTATAGCGTAGGAGGACCTTTGCCGGACGCATGGTTTGAACAGCGTACGGAACTCGGCAGAAAGATTCATGACCGTATGCAGACATATGGAATCACACCGGTATTACAGGCATTCTCAGGTCAGGTTCCGGAAACATTCCCGCAGAAGAATGCAGGAGCACAGATGGCACCGGTAGATAGTTGGCCGGGACATACTCGTCCATCTCTTTTAATGACCTATGTATCGGAAGGTCAGACGGATTATTTCAAACAGGTAGCAGAGACATTCTATGAGAAACAGAAGAATGTGTTTGGAGATATTTCTGATTATTATGCTACAGACCCATTCCATGAAGGCGGAAATGTCGGAAGTTTAGATGTAGCAACAATTTATCAGACTGTACAGAATGAAATGATTAAGAGTAATCCGGAAGCTGTATGGATTTTACAGCAGTGGCAGGATGGATTAAGTGATGGTGTGAAAATTTCAAGACTGGATACATCTCATGTATTGGTACTGGATTTACAGTCAGATATGAGACAGCAGAACGGGCCATTTGAAAATAAAAAAATACCATGGCTATATTGTATGTTACATAATTTCGGTGGAAGAATGGGATTAGATGGTGAAGTGCCGGTAATTGCCACAGAACCAATGGAAACCTATAATACCAAAAACTATATGGTGGGAATTGGAATTACACCGGAAGCGTTGGAAAATAGTCCGGTAGCATATGAATTGTTCTTAGAAGTACTCTGGTCTAAGGATCCTATTGATTATAATGAATGGATAGACGGTTATGCAAAGCGTCGTGCAGGCGGAGAGAGTGAAAGTCTGCAGGAAGCATGGGATATTCTTGTAGAAACTGCTTATGCAGATAAAGGAGTATATTATCAGGGAGCAGCAGAAACTGTAATGAATGCGCGCCCGGCAGACAGCTTCAAGAGTGCATCAACATGGGGCCATAGTGGAATTTATTATGATAAAGCGAAGCTGGATGAAGCATTGCTTCTTTTGGCAGAAAATTACGAAGCATTTGCTGCTTCCGAAGCCTATAAATATGATCTGGCTGACGTGGCAGAGCAGGTAATTTGTAATGTAGCAGTAGAATATCATGCACGTATGGTAGCAGCAAAGAATGCGAAAGATGTAGAGGCATTTAAGAAGTATTCAACGAAATATTTAGAATTGTTTGATTTAGCAGAACAGGTATTATCCAGCACGGATGAATTTTTACTGGGTACATGGATTGAAGCATCCCGTAAGATGATTACGGATGCGGATGATTGGACAAAGGATTTGTTTGAATTTAATGCTCGTTCCCTGGTTACTACTTGGGGAGGCGAAAGAGCTGCAGGTAATGGCGGATTAAAAGATTATTCTAACCGTAAATGGGCAGGCTTAACATCAGATTTCTACAAAGAAAGATGGTCAATCTGGGTTAGAAACCGTTTGGCAGAGTTGGAAGGAAGAAGCAAAGATGCAGTGGACCAGAAAGCAGAAAGCAACTGGTTTATGTGGGAGTATCAGTGGACCAACCGCAAGTCTGATGACGAAAATGGTAAATATGCGTTCCCAGCAACAGCTTTGGATGTAGATTTGGGTGCATTGGCACGAAATATATATACTACCTATTCCTATACCGCATTACTTCGTGAAGAAGGAGCCGGAGAAGAAATCGTAAATGCTTTAGAAGGTAAAGTTCCAGCATTAACAGGAGCTACGAAAGAGGGAGAATTGGCAAATATCGTAGACGGAGATACTGGAAATAAATGGGTAGGAGCCGGAACCGGTAATCATGTTTTGGAATTTGACTTGGAAGGAACTTTTAGCCTGGCTGAATACCAGATATCCATTCCTCAGCTTGCGAAGAATTTCCCATATTATTATAAGATAGAAGCATGGAATCCGGATTCAAATGCTTGGGAAGTAATCAAAGAATATAATGACAGACAGTTAGGAAGTAATACGGTTATTGCACCAAAAGAAAGTGCTGTTGCTACTAAGGTTCGTTTGACTATGAATACCTCAGACGATGTAGATTCACCGCTTACTATTACAGATTTTGCGGCGTATGGTAAAGCTTTGGATGTGGTAACATATGAGAATCTGGCATTGGGAGTTGTTCCTACTGTTAATGTGTCTACCGCTTCTGATTCAAATGTAAATTTATTGACAGATGGCGATATAACAACATTATGGAAAACACCTTGGCCATATAATGAAGGTTATCCGGCAAATGCAGAAATTGATTTAGGAAGAGTACAGTATGTAGATAATGTACAGGTGTATTTTGAGCCAGTAGCCGGCGGACGTCCATTCCAGTTTGTTGTATTGGTGGAAAGACCGGATGGAACTGTAGCAGAAATATACGATGAATATAAGAATCATACAGGAACATTACCGGCAGATTCGTTCACTATTCCGGTACAGGAAGAGGTTAGTAAAGTAATCGTTTCCCTTACAGGAACTACAGGAAAAGGAAATGCCGGAGCTTCTACACCTGCCATGACAGAAATTATGGTTATGGGACTTTATGGAAAAGATTCGATTAATTTTACAGAAGGAAAAATTAATGACCTTACAGTAGAAGGCGGCAGTGCAAGTGGAGAAGTACTCGATGGAGACAAGGAGACTTGGAAAAAAGTTGACAAAGATCAGGAAATCGTATTTACCTTACCAAATCTTCATTATGTTAAAACAGTAGACGTAACCTTTGAAAAAGGTGAAAAAGATCATCCGGGTAATGCATTAGGTCTTAAATATCAGCTTTATGGTGAAGATTCAAATGGAAAGAGAGTTCTGCTTTATGATAAAGGTAATACACAAGAATTACTGCCTCAGAGAACCATCACAATTCCGGTAGAAACTGCAGTAAAGAAATTGATCTTTATACATAAGGGAAATAATGGTCAGGGAAATGCATATGCTGCAGAAACCAGATTATATGAATTTGAAGTATTTGGCGGTGCACCGGATGGAACAGAATCAAAAGTAACTGTTACAAGTTCTGTTGCAGAAGGAACTTTGGCAGAATTAGCAGATGACTCTGCCGATACAACATATAAGGTAAGTGCAGGCGAAATCATTACATTAACCATGCCAAAAGCAGCAGATATCCAATATGTGAGCGTACAGAAGAAAGCAGATGAAGCAGAAATTGTATACTGTAAAGCAGAATACTATGATAATAATAATGATACGTGGGTATCTTTGGCGACAGTAGGCGCACAATCAGCAGCAGAACAAAAAGTGTTCATAGAAGTAGAGGGTAATGTATGTGCCAAGCAGGTACGTTTTATTTTTGAAAAAACTATGGAACTTGCAGAAATTGCAATCTATACTACTGATTATAGTGATTTTGTAATGCAGAAAGTTCAGGAAGCTCGTCAGTACATAGTAGGCTTGTCATTTGGAGACAGCAATGGTAAATATTCCGAGAAAGCAAAAGCAACATTAGAAAATACTTTGGCAAATGTGGAAGCTCAGTTGGCAGATGGAGTAAGCTCTGAGCAGTCAACACAGTTACAGCAGGAAGTAGATGCGGCTTTAGCTAAATTTAATAAAGAAGGAAAAGTATATTTAGACCGAGGCTTAATGTTAGCTAATTTAGTAAGAGCAAAAGAAATGCTTGATGGACTAAAAGCGTCTGGAGATGATCCTGAAGAAATAGAGGCTTTTGAAACTTTATTTAATACATCTATGGCAGCATATAACAACTATACGATTGGACAAGGCGCGTTAGATGAACAGGCAAACGTACTTGCAGAATATATTAGACTGTATGAAGAAGAACCAGATGTTGTAGATAAAGCGGCATTGCAAGCTAAAATAGCAGAGGCAGAAGCACAAGATGAAGTAGAGTATACTTCAGAATCCTTTGCGGTATTAAAAGAAAAATTAGCAAAAGCAAAAGCAGTGAACGACAAAGCTGAAGCAACTCAAAGAGCAGTAAATGTAGCATTGGCTGAACTTAACATTGCATTAAACAACTTGGTAGAAAAAACTGCGATAAGAAAATTTGATTCAGAAATTCTTGCTAAAAATGCAAAGGCTAACTCACATCAGTTGCCGGCCTCAGGATCTGATGGACCAGCTGCATGGGCATTTGATGATGAAGACCATTGGTGGCATACACGTTGGGGAAGCTGGGATCAGAGAGAAGAACAGGAGGTAGACCAAAGTAAAGGTGGTAAACCATCCGCAAATAATCCGCTGTGGATTCAGACAGGATTTGATAAAAAATGGTATGTAAGCTCTATTGAGTATACCGGCAGAGATAATCAAATGGGATTAATTCATGAATATCAGATTTCTGTTGCAAACTTAGATGATCCAACGGCAATACCACAAGATTCTAATTTTAGAGTTGTAAAAAGTGGTACATTGAATCCAGTAATCACAGCACAGACGATTACCTTGGATAAGCCTATTGCAGCGACACATATTCGTATTACAGTTACGGATGCATATGATGCAAACGATGGATCAGGAGCAAAGGGTGATGGGCATCTTGCAGCAAAGAATATCTCTATCTTTGGTAGTGATGCTATAGAGGGTATTGAAGCGGAATTAGCAGGATACACATTGAGCTTAGAAGGCAATATCGGTGTTAACTTCCACATGCACTTAGGAGAAGAAGTGCTTGCAGATGCGAATGCATACATGAAATTTACCTTAGATGGAAAGGCTCATATGAAGGTTCCTGTTAAAGATGCAACAGCTAAAACGATAGATGGAACTACCTATCATGTATTCAAATGCACCGTGCCTGTAAAAGACATGGATACAGAAATTAAAGCCCAGATAATCTTATCTAATGGTTCAAAAGGTCCTGTATATACTTATACCGTCAAGGAATATATGGAGTATATTTCTGAAAACGAAGAAGAGTTCCAAGATGAGATCGTGCTTGTAGAAGCTATGAGTAACTTTGGTGATTACGCAACAGCATACTTTGCGAATGGAACCTTAGCTGAAACACCTGAAATGAAATTAGTAACATCAGAAGATTTATTAGGATATCAAGGAGTGATTACGGAAGATAAGGATAGTATCTATTATGGTTCAAGTTTATTGTTGAAATCAGACACTATTTTGAGACACTATTTCACAGAATATGTAGAAGGTGCGACACAGAAAGGCAACTTATACTATGTTGAATCTGAAGGAATCCCGGCACATAAACTTGGTGACAAGATAGTAACTACGATAGGAGATATTGTAATAGATTACAATCCGCTTAGTTATGCATATACAGCACTCAATCGAGAGGATGTGAAAGACGAACTTAAGAGCGTAATGCGTGCAATGTATCTGTATTATGAAGCAGCACAGGAGTATCATGAAGAAATGACCAATAATTAATTCGTGTGAGTAGAGAGGTAAAGCAAGTACTTAGAGGAAGATTGGACAAGCAATGCGATAATTTAAGAAAATCGCAATGTGTACATGATATAGTTCTTGAAAGAAGAATAAAATGCTAAATAAAATTTTTAGAGGGTGTCCCAAATTTTGGGACACCCTCTTTTAACTTTATAGGAAAATGCGATTTTTGAAGCAACAAAAAAGAACAAGAGTTCATCGAACATATGTTGATAAACTCTTGCAAGGGTAAGATGATAAGACGACACAGCTTAGAAGATATAAAAACCTTCTACGCCAGCCTCGTCATCAAATAAGTCATCTTCATTTAAGAAATAATCCATATCGAGGAGGTCGTCTTCGCTCATGCGGC
>JAFYVJ010000008.1 GCA_017549185.1 Roseburia sp.
ATATACGCCGATATCCGGATGGATATATCGTTCTGCAATGATATGATATTCCCATGTAGGTGTGGTTGTTTGATTTGAGTATATAGTAGTATTGTTGTTCTGCATAAAATTCACCTTTCTTTTGTGTGGAGTAGTTATATCCTAACTGGTAATCTGCTGTTTCAGCAAGGCAGTATGATACCGTCATGATGCACGCAAGGGTTATCGAACAGTCACAGAACAGGCGCAACTATCTATGTTAACGAGAAAAATTATTGAGAAATTTTTTGTATATGGATTTTGTATTTAGAAAAGAGGCTTTTCCATGAAATTTTATTTTGCACCGATGGAAGGAGTAAGCGGATATATTTATCGCAATGCCTATCACAAGTATTTTCATAGTATGGATCGATACTTTACACCTTTTATTGCACCGAAGAAAAATCATGCTATGAGCAGCAAAGAAAAAAACGATGTGCTGCCGGAAAATAATATTGGGATGGAAGTTATTCCACAGATCCTTACCAATCAGGCAGAGTATTTTCTGCATACTTCTGCTAAATTGGCGGAGATGGGGTACAAAGAGGTAAATCTCAATTTGGGGTGTCCATCTTCCACCGTGGTGACCAAAAAGAAAGGGGCAGGCTTTTTGTCTGAACCGGACAGATTGGAACATTTCCTTGAGGACGTGGTGAAAGGGTTAGAACCATTGGGGATGCAGCTTTCTATCAAAACACGCATTGGGATGCATGATGCTGAGGAATTTGCAGAACTTTTAGATTTGTACAATGACTTTCCATTAACGGAGTTGATTATTCATCCGCGACTGCAGAAAGATTTGTATAACAATACACCAAATTGGGATGCATTTGCTCAGGCAGTGGCAACATCAAAGCATACATTGTGTTATAACGGTGATATTTTTACAGTGGAAGCCTACCGCCGTTTTTGTGAAGCATTCCCACAGATTGACTATGTGATGCTGGGAAGAGGTATTTTACGCAATCCTTGTCTGCTTGGTCAGATTAAAGATGGAGAAAAAGTAGATTATCATAAAATTTATGCGTTTCACAATGATATCCTGGATGGATATACCGAAGCCTTTTCTGGAGATCGTCCAGTGTTGTTCAAAATGAAAGAACTGTGGAGCCATATGCTTCCGTTGTTCCCAAAAGGAGAAGTCTATGCGAAAAATATTCGCAAAGTAGAGCGCATCAGCGAGTACCAAGGGATTGCAGCGCAGTTGTTTGGCACTGTACTTTAGTAAATAGTGTGTTGCATAGTGATAAGCAACAAAAAATATGCAAAAAGATATAAATAAGCAACCGATAAAAAAACGGAGCGAGAGAATTCTCGCTCCGTTTCAGACCGTAGACAAAGTGGTTTTGAAGCAAACGCTTCGAAGCCACTTTTCTTTATTTTTGATGAAATACTGCAATATATCAACGAAAAACAAAGAAAGATGGCGATTCTTCCACTTCCAATTCGCCATCTTCTTTAAATTCATGCAGCCAAACAAGAGGGTCAGCTCCATTTTTACTTTAGCCAATCCTCTATACTGCGTATATCGCATCCCATGTTTTTCTTTTGCATCTGCAAAGACTCTCTCTATTGTTTCTTTTCTCTGCTGATAAATATTCTTCATCCCGCGCATATGTCGGTAATCCTCTACCTGTTCCATATAGGGTTCCCATACATGACGGGTTATAAGTTTTGTATGATTCTGACTCTCTGTACAACGATCTCTTCTCGCACAGCTTTCACATATCATTGCATTGCTCTTATATTCTCTATAGCCTTCCCGATTTGTTGTGCTATATCTTAATATTTGGTTCTCCGGACAAATATAACAATCATAGTATTCATCATACACATATTCATACTTTTTAAAGAACCCTTCTTTTGTCATTGGGCGAGTATATGGCATTACCGGTACTTTCCCATCTTCTATAATACTCCTCGCAATTGCCGGTGTTTTATATCCTGCATCCATTACGATATATCTTGCATCTTCTTTATTACGTAATCTCCCATATAACGGCCAAAACGATACGCTGTCATGCACATTGCCGGGAGATACTTCAAAATCTAATACGAATCCATTTCGATCACAGCATGTATTGGCGGTATATGCAAATACTTTCTTGTGCTCTCCCTTATGAAAGTAGCCGCTTTCAGGGTCAGTTGTACTAACTTTGCGATGAATTTCCTCTATTACTTCTTCTTTGTCTTTTAACGGCTTTTTCTCGTGCCTGGCACGGTCCTCTGTAATTTCTTCCTGCAGTTCTTTTTCATACGCTTTTGCTGCTTTTGTGATAACTTCATCCCGATACTTATGCGTATTGGCATTTGCTTTTATATGGGTCCCATCAATAAACAGTTTTTCATCTTCTACAAATCCACATTGATAAGCTTCCTGTAGAATTCGTTCAAATATCTGCTCAAACAAATCGGTGTCTTTAAATCTTCTTGTATAGTTTTTGCCGAAGGTTGAGAAGTGGGGGATTGCTTCGTGGAGACCATAGCCTAAAAACCATCTGTAGGCAAAATTTACTTCGATTTCTTCTATGGTTTTTCTCATAGATGGAATGCCAAAGATATACTGAATGAATACGATTTTCACCAATACTACCGGGTCAATACTTTCTCTGCCATATGGTTTATACAAATCTTCGACTAAATCATAGATAAAGCTAAAATCCATTGCTGCATCCAGTTTTCTTACCAGATGATTTTTTGGCACTAAGTCTTCTAAACTTACAACTTCTAATTGATTCCGCTCTTGATTATCTTTCATTCCCATCATGTTTGCCAGCCCCTTTCTTTCACTTCTATTTTACCATGTTTTCTGGGCATAAAAAAGTAGACAACTCTTTTGGAGGAGTTGTCTACAAGCTGAGACAACTCTTTTGGAGGAGTTGTCTACAAGCTGAAATGCTCAGACCACAATATAAATGGTCTGAGCATTTTTACTTATTGTTTATTCAATTCCGTAAATACGTTTGCCGTTTTGGTAGGTGGCTTCAATTAGTTCTTCTACGCTGATGCCACGCAGTTCGGCGATTTTGGCAGCGGTGTGCTGTACCAGCATTGGTTCATTGCGTTTGCCGCGGAATGGTACCGGCGCCATGTATGGGCAGTCGGTTTCAATCACTAGATATTCCAATGGAATGGATTGTGCTACTTCTACGGCTTTACGGGCATTTTTAAAGGTAACAGGACCGCCTAAACCGATATAAAACCCCAGTTTGATAACTTCCATAGCCATTTCTACGCTGCCG
>JAFYVJ010000071.1 GCA_017549185.1 Roseburia sp.
AAAAAGGGAAGGTTATGCCCTTTTTTAAGTGGTTTTTTTATTGTGTGCCAAGCATGGCACTAATCTAGCTAGTGAAAGTCTAGGCACGGGTATTTACCACCAAGTGTAGTGAACCACAAGTCGGTATCAGTAATGGTATGGATGAGGGAAGTGGTGTAGCAAAGTTCTTGAGCCTACGAACAGAAACTTGATAAGGTGATTAGGTGGGTAAGATTGCAATACAAATCGAAGCCCTAATGGTAAACGTAAACCGAAGTTGTAAATCAAGAGGTTGTGGAACGAAAGATTAGTGTCTTACCTTGGGAGACCCTACCCACATATCGTAAGATATGGTCGAAAAAGGTTTAGGGAGGGAGTCGGATGAAGTCATAGTAGGGATAATAACTGAAGGACTGAAACGATTTATAGTATGAATCGTTACTGAGAAAATCGTACATTAGCTAGAAATCAGGTGGATAAAAAGAGCAGGAACGTAACCGAGGGATATTATCTATACCGAGAGGGGCGTCGTGTATGAATATTACAGTAAACAGAGGAGTAACAAGAATGGAATTAATTGATGTGATTACGTCAAAAGAAAACCTGAACAGAACCTATATGCCCAAACCGGTACGAAGAGTATATATACCCAAAAGTAATGGTAAAAAGAGACCGTTAGGGATACCAACAGTATTGGACAGAACAATTCAGCAAGCCATAGCACAGCCGATAACAGATATTTATGAGGAAGTATTCAGTGAATACAGTTATGGATTTAGACCAAACAGAAACTGTCATGATGCCATAAAACAAGCATTGGAATATTTGAATGAAGGCTATGAATGGGTGATAGATATTGATATAGAACAATTCTTTGATAAAGTAAATCATGATAAATTAATTCAAATACTTAGGAAACAAGTAAATGACAGTACGACATTAAATCTGATACGCAAATATCTGCGAGCAGGAGTAATGGAGAACGGATTGGAAAAAGCAACAAAAACAGGAGTACCACAGGGCGGATTATGTCGAGCTCGTCATAAGGCGGAGTAATCAGTCCGGTACTTGCAAATCTGTTTCTACATTATGTATTTGATGATTTTATGGTTAAAGAATTTCCGAGCATTTCGTGGGCAAGATATGCGGATGATGGAATTGCACATTGTGTATCTCTTAAACAGGCAAAATATCTGAAGCGCAGACTACAGGAACAGTTTGCAACCTATGGGTTAGAATTAAATTTGGAGAAAACAAGAATAGTGTATTGTAAAGATGATGACCGAAAAGGGAATCATGAGCATACCTCGTTTGATTTTCTGGGATATACATTCAGACCAAGGCTTGCAAAGAATAAGTATGGAAAGTTCTTTGTCAGCTTTCTGCCAGCAATGGGAGGAAAAGCAAAGAAAGCTATACGAAAAGAAGTCCGTAGTTGGAAGTTACAGTTCAAAACAGATAAAGACCTGTGGGATATAGCAAATATGTTTAATAATAAGATACAGGGATGGATTAATTACTATACGCATTTCTACAAATCAGAGATATATGATGCTTTAAGATATATCAACAGTCGGCTGATATACTGGGTAAGGAGAAAATATAAGAAACGGAACTCAAGGAAGAGAGCTGAACATTGGTTAGGAGAAATAGCGACAAGAGAAAGAAACCTGTTTGCACATTGGAAGTTTGGAATACTGCCAACGGCTGGATAATGGGAGCTGTATGAGCTGAGAGGTTCACGTACAGTTCTGAGAGGGACTTAGGGGGAAGTTCCCTAGGTCTACTTACTTGCTGATATTTACAAAAAGTGAAATGTCAGCAAACAGAGTTATGAAATCCATATCAGACTGGTTGGAAAGAAAGCTGTTCCTAAAAGTAAATGCCACAAAAACAAAAGTGGTAAGACCGACAAGAAGCAAATATCTAGGGTTCACCTTTTTGAAGAATGGTGGAAAATGGAAAGTAAAACCAACAAATGAGAAGAAAAAGGCACTGAAAGCAAAACTGTCAGAATATCTAAAGAGAAACAAAGCAGTGGCAAGACCATTAGCAGTTACGATAAAGCGAGTAAATGAGATTGTAAGAGGATGGATTAACTACTTTAGGATAGGCATGATGAAACAGTACATGGAAGAGTTTGGTCAGTGGCTCAGACATAAGATAAGAGTTATCGTAATGAAACAATGGAAAACAAATAAAACGATATACAGAAATCTGAGTTATTTAAACAGAAAATATAAGAATGGAATTAGTCAGGAAGATATATATAAAGTGGCTAATTCAAGACTTGGGTGGTACCGAAGAAGTGGAATGAACGTTGTAAATTTCATAATAAGCAAAGAGTTGCTCGAAACGAAAATAAAGGACTAAGCAGGTTTGCTAAATCCTTTATCGTACTACCTAAGTAATATTGGAATATAAATTGTAGAGCCGTATACGAGACCCGTATGTACGGTTCAATGAGAGGGAAATACATTAGCTGTTATTTCTCTACTCTATTGGAAAATGCTAAATAAGGAGATAAATTAGTTATGAAAAAATGTTTAAATTGTTACTGGTGTACGCAAGAGGATAAATTATATTGTGAGAAGTGCGGTACTAAATTAACGGAAGTGAAAGAAACAGTTAATACAAGTACAACTGGGAATACAAACCAGAGTACGAGTACGAATCCGGATAATGGCTTTAATGAGGAACTGAAAAAAAAGAATCTTGTGTGGAAAGTGTGTAGTGTGATTTTAATTGTTATTATGTTTTGCATTAGAATTAATGCTACAGAAGAAGTAGATTATTGGGAAGATATATGTAATCAACGTAATGAAAAAATTAGTAGTTTGCAATATCAGTTAGATAATGCAAATGAGGAATTAAATGTTTTAAAGGAAACAGAATTATATTTAAAAGAGCAGACCAATTTTATGGATAACCATATAGGAATCATCGATGCAAATAGTGATTCAAATCTATATCATAAATATTTTTGCGAAGAGTTGGATTGGGATAGTGACTGGAGTATACTTGTTTTTAATATAAAGCGAGCAGAAAAAGAAGGATATTCGCCATGTAGTAAATGTTACTAAATGGCTATATGAAAGGATTTGTAATGATATCCGAATCATAAGCGGGAATGTAATAAATAGTTAAGACTGAGAAGATGATGCAGGAGGATTTGCTTGTGGAGGATGGAAAAATAACGCAAAATGAGTATGTTTGGCATAAAAAGTTGTATGAATTAGAAACTATTTCTTCGGAATATAGCCAGGGAAAAGAATATGCAAAAAAAATTGAAGAAGCAATGCACATGATTGAAACACGGAGATATCGGGTTGCGGTAATTGGAGAGTTTAAAAGGGGAAAATCCAGCATGATAAATGCACTTCTTGGGTCAGAGGTTTTGCCGACAGATATTTTACCGATGACAGCAGTTGTTAATCGAATTGTTTATGGAAATCAAAAGGAGATATTGATTCAATATAAAGATGGACGTATGGAGAGGGCAGGGGTAGAAGATTTGATTTCCTATGCGACAAAGTATGACGAAGAAAAGGCATATCGTGCAGAAAAAGTAAAGGAAATAGTTGTCAGCTATCCATCCGTATTTTGTAGGAATCATGTTGAAATTTATGATACCCCGGGGTTGAATGATGATGAACCGATGACAGAAACAACGCTAGGGATTTTAAAAGATGTGAATGCGGCAATCGTTGTCATATCCGCGGTAATGCCGCTTAGTATGACAGAACAGAATTTAATCATTCAATTACTTGAATGCAAGGAAATACATAATATTATATTTGTTATTACATTTATTGATGCAGTTTCATCTAGAAGAAGTGAGCAGGATAAAGTGATTAACTTTATGAAAAACAGAATTATGGAATCTGTATTGCCGCGGGCGTTATCTTTGCATAAGGAAGATAAAAAATTTCAGGAAAAGGCGCGAAGAATTTTAGAATGTCCGGTTACATTTGCAGTATCCTCCTTACTGGCGATGAAAGGATTTTTACAGGACGATGAAGAATTATTGGAAAAAAGTCGTTTTCCGGAATTTAAACATTCGTTATTAGACGTTTTGACAGCTGGACAGAGTCTTGAAATGGAAGAACGGGTTTCAGATATGGTGGAGCAAATTTCAAAGGCAATTCAAAACTGGTATGTACTGGAAGATAAGGCATTAAAGGAAGAAGAATTGTTCAATGAAACTGCTTATCAAAAATGTATGGCTTATTTTAATGAAAAAGATAAGGAATTAGAAAAAATATTTATAGAAACGGATGCTGATTTAAAAAGGAAAGGGTTGGATTTTTCGGAATTAGAAAAAAAAGTATCAATTGCAGCAGAATTTCGTAAGATTTTTATTAGGGCACTAAGTAGGTTGAGAGTTGGAGCGACTGCAAAGGAGATAGAGCAGACAATTCATAATGCAGCACAGGATGGACTAATATGGATCAGAAGGGAAATGAATATATGGAACCAGGATACGGTAAATTGCTTAATGCAGAGCAGTCAAAAATTTATGAAAATACGTCAGGATGCATTATTCAGAGTGATAGAAGATGCATGGGGACGGACTATTTCAGAAAATTATAATGAGGAACATATGACATTTCCTGAATTTAACTGGAACGATGAGCTTTATCCGGTGACATTAAATCTACTACAGGAAGATGTGATGCCGTTTATCAATAAAAGAATTGAGGAATCGTTGGATGCTTATGAGATGAAATGTGGTGTTTTTATTGCAAATTGGAGAAAAATGCTGATTCAGAGAAATAAGAATGGTGATGTATATGAAGCAATACAGAAAGATTATGAAGAAAAGAAAAATGCATTGCAGATGCAAAGAGAGATAAAACGACGTCAGTACAGTAAACATGAAGAACTGTTAACTCAGCTTGTCTCAAAAGAGAATAGAAAGTAGGAGAATAGAAAATACTTTGCCAAGTTCTGGTGTTGTAGATTAGATTCAGTGGAATGTAAAGCCTTATGCAGAACTAGCTTTAATGATAGCAGTATAAATTATATGGCTTTTATTAGAAAATGTGAATTATAAACGAAGGAGGAACCAGTTATGGAAACAGCTGCAAATAACGGATATGTTAATTATCAGGCAATGCTTTCCCAAATTAATTATGGAGCAATTGAACTGGAAAAGATATGCGTCGAGTTAGAGATGGAGGAACGAGCACAGGCTATTAGAGAGGTAAAAACAAAACTTCAGGATCATACGTTTTCCGTAGGAATTATGGGAGAATTTAAACGAGGTAAGAGTACAGTGATCAATGCCCTTTTGGGAAAAGAAGTTTTACCGGCAGATATTTTACCATGTTCTGCTACATTAAATCAAATTAAGTGGGATGTAAAACCTCGTGCAGAAGTACGATTTAAAGGTGGCAGTGTCAAAGAAGTTGAAATTGATGAATTAGCAAATTATGTAACTAAATTAACAACTGAGTCAGAGCAAAATGCAGCGAATGTAGAGGACGCTGTTGTATATTATCCTTGTCAGTTTTGTCAGAATGGTGTTCGCATTATTGATACGCCAGGCTTAAATGATGATGAACGAATGAATCAGGTGGCAGAAAGTGTTCTTCCGACACTGGATGCGATTATCATGGTAATTGTTCCGGATGCACCATTTAGTATCAGTGAGGCAGATTTTGTTCGTAATAAAGTTATGGTTAGTGATTTGGGACGTATTATTTTTGTAATTAATAAAATAGATATGGTTCGTGAACGTGATCGTCAGAGAGTGGTAGATTCTATTAAAGCCAAAATTCAAACTAGTGTTTTGGAAAAAGTAGAAACGCTTTATGGGGCGGATTCCAAGGAATATGCAGAATCCAAGGCAAAATTAGGCGGTATTCGTATATACCCGGTTTCTGCTATGAAAGCCTTAGATGGCAAACTTGATGGAGATGAAGAATTGCTTAAAGAAAGTCAGATGCCGAAATTTGAAAAGGCATTGACACAGCTTCTGACCGAAGAAAGAGGACTTTTAGAATTGATTGGTCCGGTAAATGTGGTATTAGGTGCTGCAAAAGAAATAAGAGAAGTCATACAAATGAGAAAAAATGCTATGGATTTGGATAAAGCAGAATTTGAAAAAGTACAAAAAAAATCCATGGAAGAAATTCAGGTAATACGAAGAAGAAAAAAAGAGGAAGTAAAAAACTTAGAAGCAAAATCCCAAAATATTTATAGTGAATTAGTTCCAATGGTGGACTGCATCTATGAACAGATGAAGGAAAGGTTATTAAAGTATGTGGATACCTGTACCATGAGTGATGATGATGTAAAATCAGAAGAAAGAAAGCAGGCGGCAGCAGAAAGAATCGGCAAAAAGTTAGATGAGCAGATGAAAGTCTGTCTGTCGGAGAATACAGAAGTCCTTCAGATGAGAATTATGGACAGGTTAGGCGATGAAATGTGCCGTATTGAAGAATTGAATCAGGATATTATGCAGAGTATGGGTAAAATACATGGCATGATTCCGAAAAAGACCGGAATGGATTCCGCAGATATTGCAGGTATTGTGGTGGATACGGTTACCAGTTACAGTGGAGTACTTGCAATTGGAGGTATTATTTCCGGTTGGAAAGTGAATGGAATAAAAGGTGCATTAGTTGGAGGAGGAGCAGGTTTTGCGGCAGGTTATTTGGCTATGACAGCGGCATTAAGTCTTGGAGTAGTAGGATTGCCGTTAGCATTAGTTGGTGGTGTTGTAAGTACGTTTGGTGGCAAAGCAATTACAAAGCTGGTATTTGGTAAACAGATTGCAGAACGAGAGAAAGAAAAGCTACGTTCCGAATTAAAGAGGAGTGTAGTTGCATCTGTTGATATGGTGAAACGACAGAGAATGTTAGAAAACTGGCTGAAAGAAACGACAGATAATGTATTTTATAGTTTATCAAAACAGTTGAATCAGGAAGTAGAGACGATGCTTTCGAGTACAGAAACGACATTAAGAAATATTCAGGTAGACTTAGAACGCAGTAAGGCAAATCAGGAAAGTGTTTTGAAACAGTTAGAAACGAAAGAAAACTTATTGGCAGAGGTATGTAAAGCACTTCTTCCGGTGAAAGAAAAATTGGATGAAGCCAGAGGATAGGAGACAAAGTATATGTTACAGGATATATCCCCATTAAATAGAATAGATGTAAGATTTTCGACTTATATTGCAAATCGAAAGGCAGATGAAAACGGACACATGGTAAATGGTGTTCCGGATTATTCTTTTGACCTTGATAATGAATTGCGTCAGAAACTAAATAACATTCCGGGATTTGTATCGCTCAGTAAAAAAATTTGTGCAACAATTGCAGCCAGACAGATACAACTTGTCAATCAGTCAGGACTTGCAGTAGGTCCGAATCAGTTTCCGGAAATCTATGAGATGGCAGTGGATTGTGCTAGAAAGTTAGGAATCGGTGTGCCAAATGTATTTGTGGAAAATAATCCGGTTATGAATGCATATACCATTGCCAGTGATGATGTAAGTCCAATTATTGTATTGTACAGTGGTATTGTGGAACGTCTGACACCTGGAGAGTTGAAATGCGTTATTGCACACGAATGTGGTCACATACATAATCAGCATGCAATATATAAGGTAGTCATTGATGAGATTTTAAATAGCGGCACAGGAACGCTTGGAACGATTCTTTCTGTTGCAAATATTGCTTTAATGCAGTTTTGGACAAGAGCAGGAGAAATTACGGCAGACAGAGCAGCATTGATTTGTGCGGATAATGTGGAGGATGCAGAAAATGTTAATAAAAAACTGCTTTATGGAGCTATGATAAATACAGATTATAAGGTAAATGTTGAGGCTTTGAGAGAACAGTTAGAAGTAACATTGAACAATCCTACCAAAATTTACGAAGTGCTGTCCGACCACCCGAACAGTATTCGTCGTGTGCTGGCAGAAAAAGAATTTGAGGAGTGTGAAGTCTTTTATAAGTGGCGACCTGAGTTAAAACGTCCGGGAATGACAATGCGCACAAAAGAGGCAACAGAAATTCGTTGTAAGAAGTTAGTCAATATCTTGGATAATAAATAGGAGAAGGTTATGGAAGAAATGAAAAAACGTATTATTTACTCCCCGGAAGAAATGGTACAGTCAGTAGAAAATGTACTGGATAAATTAAATGTACTTCGTTATGATGGACAATACCGAATTCTCTTAGGTGATGCTGTGTTAGAAAGATTGCATACATGGGATACCAATATTAGAAAGAGGAAAGACGATCCTTTTACTGTTGTTGTAATTGGAGATTTTAAAAGGGGAAAATCAACATTTATCAATGCTTTGTTGGGAGAACAAGTAGTTCCTACAGATATAACGACAGAAACGGTGACTTTTAATCGTATCAGCTACGGTGCCGGAGGAAATGAGGCAGTGTTATCCGGTAGTCGAAGAATCCGTCTATCAGATAATGAGTTAAAAAGAGAAGAATTAGAAAAAATTATTGCAGAGACCGGTGAGCCGATTTCACGTATTGAATTGAAACGTCCATGTGAGATATTAAAGACTGTAACTATTATTGATACGCCTGGAACAGGAGATGCGATGAAAGATTTTGGACCGCAGGTAGAAGAATATTTGTTGCAGGCAGATGCAGTAATTTATCTTTATTCCGTAAAATATCCGCTTTCACAGACAGAACAGTTGTTTTTGAAGACGGCAGTACTTCCACAGAAGTATACAAAACTGTTTTTGATAGGAAATTATGCAGATACGGCAGGAAAAGAGGAAACGTACCAGCGTATAAGAACAGGTGTAGCTGAAAGAATACATGGACTGTTACCTGGAACAGAGATTATTACGGTAAGTGCCTTAGATGAATTGAGCCGCCAGTTAGGAGAAGCGAGACCGTGCAAGGCATTAGCACCTATTTTAGAGGAGCAGTTTTCTGTTTTTCGTACCATGTTAGAGAAGCTGATTGCTGACAAAAAAGATACAGTTATTATTGATCGTATGCAAAGACTGACCACTGCCATGTTGCAGGAATTAAATGAAGAACTGGAGATTTTGGAAAAAGGTCTTGCCATGAGCAGTGATGAAGCAAAGAAGTGTTTGGAAGAATTACAGCAACAGAAGCAGGCAAGCGTTGAGACTCAGAAAAAAACGATGGAGAATGTTGATAAAATGATTGAACACATGCGTGGAGAGGCAAATGTGTGGATGCAGGAGTTTTTGCAGAGAATGGAGAGTGAAACACGTTGTTTAAACAGTTTTTCAACTGATGATTTATTGAAATATTATAGTTTTTACTGTATTGATTTATTACAGGATGCAATGAACGCTTGTTTGGAATACCACAGAGAAGAGATTTTTGAAAACCTGCAGGATATTTCAGAAGGATTAGCAAAAGAACTGGCAGGAAGTTTGAAAGAACAGAAGGGATACAATTTCCGTTTTAGAGTGGATAATAAAGTCTGGACCAAAGGTGACAATGTAAGCTTTGCAGTTTCTGTTTTGGGTAGCATGGGAACGCTTGGAAAACTGGCATCATTAGTGGCAGATGGTTTCGCGGGAGCTATGCGACAAAATGAAATGGAAACGAAAAAGCCGGAAATTTTAAATCAGATTGCAACGCAGATGCCGGGTTTGGAAGCTTCGGTTGCAGCAACAATTACAGATTTATATACAAAACTCGGAGAAAATGCGAAAAAGCATATTTTGGATTTTTATCAGGAAGAACTGGAAAAAGCGGAACATTTGGTAAAACAGTCTGTAGCTGTGGCAAATAGTCAGGAAGAACAGAAAGAGAAAATTCGTGTTGCCGCAGAAAGCATGAGATTGATTTTAAAAGAAGCGGAAGCAATGATTGCAACGGAAATTTAATACTAAAAGGATAACAGGAGAAGTAAAAGATGAGTGATTATGAAGTAGGATATACACTGGGTGTAGTGATAGGATCGATTGTTATGGGGTTATTGATTGGATTAATTCCTTATTTTATGGCAAAAAAGAGAGGTCGTAAAAATTTTGGAATGATAAGCATAGTCATATGTATATTAGCCAATTTCTTAGGAGGAGTTATCATTTCGATACCGGTGTGTTTAATTGTAATTGCTGTTCTATTAGGAACAGAGGGGAATAATAACAAAACAACACAGACAAATTATGGGAATGATATTAATAATGGAAGTAATACAAACAGTTTTTCGCAGACAACACAGACGCAGGTTTATTGTATATACTGTGGTGCTGCTGTGAATAAGAATTCCATGTATTGTACGAGTTGTGGACATAAATTGCCGTAATAAATTAGATGTGAAATAAGCTAATGTCATTATAGGTGGGGCTTTGAAAGGAGAGTTTTATGATCGTATTTAAACTTAGTTGGTTGCCATATATGCTTGTGATTGCAGGTGTGAGTATATTAATTGAGGATGGAGATCCTTTGGGATTGATACCGTTAATAATTGGTGGCGTTTGGTTATATTTTAAGTATTTTGGCGGAAATTCTAAAAATGAACCTTAAAAAAATGCACAAAAATCTACCAATATAGTGCAAAAATCAGAAGCTGATATGCAAATTAGTTTAGGTTCTAAGGTGAAATTTTGCAGTTATTGTGGTGTAAAATTAAAAGAGGGACAGTTTTATTGTGCTGAGTGTGGAAAAAAAGTACAGTAAAATTTGAAAAATATTAGAGAATGTTTCGAGTTTCGTGTAAACTAAAAAATGGATTATAAGATATTGGTTAATAAGTAATGAAAGGTGAGGATACTTAGGTGTCTTCACCTTTCATGTATATTATGTTGGCATATGGGTGTATATTGGTGAGTATCCTAATTTATCGTTTAGGGTATTAACAGTTATATAAATAAAGTTATGAACAAAATACCTATTTTGATAGCAATTTAAAGGTAAGTATGTTACATTGATGAATAGAAAAAGCAAGGGGAATAATTGTAAGTCAGAAATTTAGTTCAAGATAGTATTATAGAAGTGACTGCTGAACCAATTATCCGTTATTTTAAAAAGAAGTATACTGAGGTATATGATTTAGCATAGTAATCATAAATACGAGTTGAAGTTTTGTTTCATCGAATATGATAGAATAGGGAATGAATTAGGCTATAGGGTGTTACTATAGATGGAGAAAATTTAGAGGAAAGACGAGATGAAAAAAGGAATCATTTTTGATATGGATGGTACGCTTTGGGATGCAGGAGAAAGCATCGCACAAGCGTGGAATATTGTAATGAAAAGGCATGGTTTGAAAAAGAATGATTTTACTGCGGACGACATCCATGGGATTATGGGAAAAACGATTGACGGTATAGCCGATGCACTTTTTGGAGAATACTCGAAAGAGGAACGTATGGATATTACCAAAGAATGTCTTATTTATGAGAATGAATATCTAGAAGAACATGGTGGAGAACTGTATGATAAATTAGAGGATGTGTTGATAGAACTGTCAAAGAATTATCCATTATATATCGTAAGTAATTGCGAAAAAGGGTATATTGAAGGATTTTTGAAATATTACGGATTTGAAAAATATTTTGAAGATTTTGAGAGTCATGGGAATACTTCTTTGCCAAAAGGACAGAATATAAGATTAGTAGCAGAACGAAATCATTTGACGGAAGTAGTATACATAGGTGATATTCAAAGTGACTATAATGCAAGCAGGGAAGCAGGTGTCGGATTTATTCATGCGGCATATGGATTTGGTACAATAGAAGAAGAGGTGTTGGCAATCTCTTGCATAGAAGAGGTTCCGGCGGCTATTAAAAAATATTTTAAAACGGATTCGGATGAGTGCTTGTAAGAAAAATAGCCTGCATGAATCACACGAGAGAGACAGATATGGAATAGTTATAAAGTGTGTGTGCTTTATAATAAGGTGAATAAGATGACAAAATTAGAACAACTAATTGCAAAAATCAACAGAAAACATGTGTATATTCAGATGCATAATTTCCCGGATCCGGATGCGATTGCAAGTGCATTTGGATTGCAGGAATTATTAAAATATAAAGGTTTTTTGGCAACAATCTGTTATAAGGGGAAAATTGAACGGTACAGTACAGAGAAAATGTGCCAAATCTTAGAGATTGAGATAGAAAATATTGAAGATATTATGGAACAACTTTCTGAAAAGGATGAGATCATTTTAGTAGATGCCCAGAAGGGAAATTCTAATATCATTAATATTACAGGGGAAGAAATTATCTGTATCGACCATCATCCTACATTTGATAAGAGAGAATATCATTTCGAAGATATCAGACCGGAAGTAGGAGCTTGTGCTACTATTATTGCACAATATTTTTTTGAAAATGATATTCCTATGAATAGTAAAGTGGCTACGGCTTTAAGTTTTGGAATTCGTATGGATACAAAAAACTTATCAAGGGGTGTTTCCAAGTTAGACATGGAGATGTTATATCAGATGTTTGACAAATGTGACCAGGAAATTATTTATAGTTTAGAGAATAGTCATCTTTATTTTGAAGATTTAGTGGCATATTCAAAAGCAATATATAGTATACAAGTGTATGATAATGTTAGTTTTGCAGACACTGGGAGAGATTGTCCGGAAGGATTGATTGCCAGTGTGTCGGATTTTATGCTGGCACTAGTGGAAGTAACCTTTTCTATCGTTTATTCCAGAAAGAAAGAAGGGATAAAACTTTCTGTTCGTAGTGAAGTTGCAAAGCATGATGCAGGAAGAATTACCAAAGAAGCATTAGCAGGTATTGGAAATGGTGGAGGGCACGCAGCGATGGCGGGTGGTTTTGTTCCTTTTGAGGGAGATGATGAACAGGTAGAGCTATTAGTCAGAGAAATACAGGAGCGCTTTTTGCGAGTGATAAAACCTTGACATAATTGACAAAATGTGGCATAATATCGCAAGATGTTGTGTTTTAGAACAGCATAAGACATAACGAAAAGGCAATGACGAAGACAGTATTTCATTGAAAAAAGTTTCAGAGAGCCGGGGATGGTGGAAGCCCGGTACGAGTATTCTTTGAAAGAATATCCCTTCCAAGCCGCAGTTCGAAATAGTGAAATTTTGGGGATTTTTTTGCTTAGAGTAGGTACTGACGTATTTCCAGCGTTAAGGGAACGTGGTATGAATGTTTATGTTCAGACATAAGCAGAGTACGATTGTATTTAGGTGGTATAACGATGATAAGACCCTCGTCCTATTTACATAGGATAGGGTCTTTTTTGTGCTTACGCACAAAACACTCCGTGAGGATGCGCAGCTCGCAGAGAAGAAATTAGTCCTACGGACACTGCTCACGCGCACAGAATTTGCAGGCAAATTCTGAATGTAAGCGATGAAAAGTCAGCGGGCAAAGCAGGCGCAAATTTATTTGCAGAATGCTTTGGAACGGTGAGTTTGAGGAGCTTCGCGACAATCACGGAACGCTTGCGTTCTGTGATTATTGCTTAAATCGAGCAACGAAATTTGTTATATCACAATTAGAAATGGAGGAGAATTATGTACAACAAAGTTGAAACGAATATGAACTTCGTTGAGAGAGAAAAACAGACTGAACAGTTCTGGAGAGAAAACGATATTTTCCGCAAATCCATGGAAAGCCGCAAAGAAGGAGAGACTTACACATTTTATGATGGTCCGCCAACTGCGAATGGTAAGCCACACATCGGACACGTATTAACTCGTGTTATCAAAGATATGATTCCAAGATACCAGACTATGAAGGGTAAATATGTGCCTCGTAAAGCTGGTTGGGATACACACGGTCTTCCTGTTGAGTTAGAAGTGGAAAAACTTCTTGGCTTAAACGGAAAAGAACAGATCGAAGAATATGGTATGGAACCTTTCATTGGTAAGTGTAAAGAATCTGTTTGGAAATACAAAGGTATGTGGGAAGATTTCTCAAATACCGTAGGTTTCTGGGTAGATATGGATAATCCATACGTTACTTACGATGATAATTTCATCGAATCAGAATGGTGGGCATTAAATGAAATCTGGAACAAGAAATTGTTATATAAAGGTTTCAAAATCGTTCCTTACTGTCCACGTTGTGGAACACCACTTTCATCACAGGAAGTAGCACAGGGCTACAAGACTGTAAAAGAACGTTCTGCAATCGTAAGATTCAAAGTAGTTGGTGAAGATGCATGGTTCTTAGCATGGACCACAACCCCATGGACTTTACCGTCTAACGTAGCACTTTGTGTGAATCCTAATGATACTTACTGTAAAGTAAAAGCTGGTGATGGTCAGACATATTATATGGCAGAAGCACTTCTTGATAAAGTGTTAGGAAAGCTTGCTAACGAAGAAGAAGGTGTGAAAGCATACGAAGTATTAGAGTCTTACAAAGGTCGTGACTTAGAACACAAAGAATACGAACCATTGTTTGAATGTGCGAAGAAGGTTGCTGACAAACAGCACAAAAAAGGTTTCTTCGTAACATGTGATGATTATGTAACTATGACAGATGGTACAGGTATCGTTCATATTGCACCTGCATTTGGTGAAGATGATGCGAACGTAGGCCGTGCTTACGAACTTCCATTTGTACAGTTTGTAAATGAAAAGGGTGAACTTACAGAGGATACACCATTTGGCGGTTTATTCTGTAAAAAAGCTGACCCTGAAGTATTAAAAGATTTAGATGCAAGAGGACAGCTCTTTGATGCTCCAAAATTTGAACATGAATACCCACACTGTTGGAGATGTGATACACCACTCATCTACTACGCACGTGAATCATGGTTCATCAAGATGACTGCTGTAAAAGATGACCTTGTTGCTAACAATAAAACTGTTAACTGGATTCCAAAGTCAATTGGTGAAGGTCGTTTTGGTAATTGGTTAGAGAACATTCAGGATTGGGGTATCTCACGTAACCGTTACTGGGGAACTCCACTTAATATTTGGGAATGTGAAGACTGTGGTGCACAGGAATCTATTGGAAGCCGTGCTGCATTAGCAGAACGTACAGGTAATCCTGAAACAGCAAAAGTAGAACTTCACAGACCATATATTGATGAAGTGACATTTAAGTGTAGCTGTGGCGGCTGCATGAAGCGTGTACCGGAAGTTATCGACTGCTGGTTCGACTCAGGTGCAATGCCATTTGCACAGCATCACTATCCATTTGAAAATAAAGAAGTATTTGAGCAGCAGTTCCCTGCAAAATTCATCTCAGAAGGTGTTGACCAGACTCGTGGTTGGTTCTATTCTTTGATGGCAGAATCTACTTTATTATTCAATAAAGCTCCATATGAAAACGTAATCGTATTAGGTCACGTTCAGGATGAGCACGGACAGAAAATGTCTAAATCAAAAGGCAATACCGTTGATCCGTTCGAAGCATTAGAACAGTATGGTGCAGATGCAATCCGTTGGTATTTCTATATCAACAGTGCTCCATGGCTTCCAAACCGTTTCTCAGGTAAAGCCGTACAGGAAGGACAGCGTAAGTTCTTAAGTACATTATGGAATACGTATGCATTCTTTGTACTTTACGCGAATATTGATGATTTTGATGCAACTAAATATGCATTAGAATATAATAAATTATCCGTTATGGATAAATGGCTCTTATCAAAATTGAATACCGTAATCAAGATAGTAGATAATAACCTTGATAACTACCGTATTCCGGAAGCTGCAAGAGCATTAGATGAATTTGTAGACGATATGAGTAACTGGTACGTAAGACGTTCACGCGAACGTTTCTGGGCAAAGGGCATGGAGCAGGATAAGATCAATGCGTACATGACACTTTATACAGCACTTGTTACAATCGCAAAATGTGCGGCACCAATGGTTCCGTTCATGGCAGAAGACATCTACCGCAACCTTGTATGTTCTGTAGATAAGGACGCACTTGAAAGCGTACATTTATGTGATTTCCCAACTGCAAACGAAGAATTCATCGATGTTGAGTTAGAGAAAAACATGGATGCAGTTCTTAAAATCGTTGTTATGGGTCGTGCATGCCGTAACGCAGCAAATATCAAGAACCGTCAGCCAATCGGTAATATGTTTGTGAAAGCTCCAGAAGTTTTACCGGAGTTCTTTACAGAGATTATCGAAGAAGAATTAAATGTGAAGAAAGTAACATTTAGTGATGATGTGAGTGCATATACAAGCTACACATTCAAACCACAGCTTCGTACTGTAGGACCAAAATACGGTAAGTTCTTAGGTCAGATTCAAAAAGCTTTGGCTGAATTAGATGGTAACGCAGCAATGGCTGAATTGAAAGCAAACGGCGTACTTGTACTTTCAAGTGTAAGTGACGAAGTAAAACTTGCAGAAGAAGATTTACTTATCACAATGGTTCAGGCAGAAGGCTATGTAACAGATGGTGACAACACTGTGACAGTTGTATTAGACACTAATCTGACAGAAGAATTGTTAGAAGAAGGTTTCGTTCGTGAAATTATCAGTAAGATTCAGACAATGCGTAAAGAAGCCGGATTCGAAGTAATGGATAAGATTACCATTTACTACAATGCAGATAAGAAAGTATCTGATATTTTTGCTAAGTATGGCGAAGAGATCAAAGGCGACGTACTTGGTTTAGATATAGTATCTGATAACATGGATGGTTATCAGAAAGAGTGGAACATCAATGGAGAGACAGTGCTTCTTGGTGTGAAACGTAATTAATGTGACTATAGGAAAACTAAAATGTTACAAGTATTATTTAATAGGTGGAAGAAGAAATACGGAGGAAGTATGAAAAAGAATGGTTTTAACAAAGCGGAATTATCGAAAAAGTAGAAGACTTTGTTCGTTTTATGTACCGCAAAGAATTAAAAGAGGCAAACCAGCAGGAAATTTTCCAGGCAGTATCCGGTGTTGTAAAAGATGTTGTTATGGATGACTGGATGGCAACACAGAAAGCATTTGATAAACAGGATCCAAAGATTGTGTACTACATGTCTATGGAATTCTTAATGGGTCGTGCATTAGGTAACAACTTAATCAACATGAAATCATACAAAGAGGTGAAGGAAGCTTTAGAAGAAATCGGTTTAGATATCGATTTAATTGAAGATCAGGAACCAGATCCAGCTCTTGGTAATGGTGGTCTTGGACGTCTTGCAGCTTGTTTCATGGAATCATTAGCAACATTAGGATATGCAGCATATGGTTGTGGTATCCGTTACCGTTATGGTATGTTCAAACAGCAGATTTCTGATGGTTTCCAGATTGAAGTACCAGATAACTGGTTAAAGAATGGCTATCCATTTGAACTTCGCAGACCAGAATACACATACCCTGTAAAATTTGGCGGTAATGTACGTCAGATGACAGATGAAAATGGCAATGCTAAGTGGGTACACGAAAACTATCAGGCAGTTAATGCAGTTGCATACGATATGCCTATCGTAGGTTACGGTAACCATATGGTAGATACTTTAATCATTTGGGATGCTGAACCGGTTAACGGCTTTGCATTAGACCAGTTTGATAAGGGTGATTACGAAAGTGCTGTTGCAGAAGAAAATCTTGCACGTAACTTAGTAGAAGTATTATATCCAAACGATAACCACAGAAAAGGTAAAGAACTTCGTTTGAAACAGCAGTATTTCTTTGTATCTGCAAGCTTACAGCGTGCAATCGAAAGATACAAAAAGAACCATGATGATCTTCATAAATTACCAGAAAAAGTTACATTCCAGATGAACGATACACATCCAACAGTAGCTGTTGCAGAATTAATGCGTATCTTAATCGACGAAGAAGGCTTAAGCTGGGATGAAGCATGGGATATTACAACACGTGCCTGTGCATACACAAACCACACAATCATGGCAGAAGCATTGGAAAAATGGCCAATCGAAATTTTCCAGAGCTTATTACCACGTGTATACCAGATTGTAGAAGAAATCGCACGTAGATTTGAATACCAGATTCGTGAGAAATATCCATTCAACGAAGATAAAGTAAAAGCAATGGGTATTCTTTACGATGGTCAGGTTCGTATGGCAAATCTTGCAATCGCAGCAGGCTACTCTGTAAACGGTGTAGCAAGACTTCATACAGAAATCTTAAAGAACGAATCTTTAAAAGACTTCTATGAATTAATGCCAGAGAAGTTCAACAACAAGACAAACGGTATCACACAGAGACGTTTCCTTGCTCACGCTAACCCATTATTAGCTGATTGGGTAACAAAGCGTATCGGAAGCGATGCATGGATTACTGATCTTTCACAGATTAAGAAACTTGCAAAATATGCTGATGATAAGAAAGCACAGGAAGAATTCCGTAAGATTAAACATGCAAACAAAGTACGTCTTGCAAATTACATCAAAGAACATAACGGTATCGAAGTAGATCCTAACTCAATCTTTGACGTACAGGTAAAACGTCTCCATGAGTACAAACGTCAGTTACTTAACATTATGCATGTTATGTATTTATACAACAACTTAAAATCAAACCCAGGTATGGATTTTGTTCCAAGAACATTTATCTTTGGTGCAAAAGCAGCAGCTGGTTACAAAAATGCAAAAGCTACAATTAAGTTAATTAACAGCGTTGCAGAGGTAATCAACAACGATGCAAGCATTAACGGCAAGATTAAAGTTGTATTTATCGAAGATTATCGTGTATCTAACGCTGAATGGATTTTTGCAGCAGCAGATGTCAGCGAACAGATTTCTACAGCTTCTAAAGAAGCATCCGGTACAGGTAACATGAAGTTTATGTTAAATGGTGCTATTACAATCGGTACAATGGATGGTGCAAACGTAGAAATGCATGAAGAAGTTGGTGATGAAAATATCGTAATCTTTGGTATGAGCTCTGACGAAGTAATCGAGCATGAGCACAAACGTGATTACAACCCAATGGAAATTTACAATAACGATGATGCAATTCGTCGTGTATTAACACAGATGGTAGATGGCACATACTCAGCTGGTGACCACGAATTATTCCGTGTACTTTATAACTCATTATTAAATACACAGTCATCACAGTATGCAGATACTTACTTCATCTTAAAAGACTTCCGCTCTTATGCAGCAGCACAGGAGAAGATTATGAATCTTTACAAAGATGAAGCAGCATGGGCTAAGAGTGCTATTTTAAACATCGCTTGTTCAGGTAAGTTCTCATCAGACAGAACAATCCAGGAATATGTAGATGATATTTGGAAACTTGAAAAAGTTACTGTAAAAACAAAATAATTAAATGTAAATATGATTTTGAATTAAGTAGGTTATAAAAAACCGCGATTCGCGTCGGGATGACGCGTTTCGCGGTTTTTCTTTTACATATAAGAGATGATAGAATTGATGTACATGCATAAAGCAATCAATTAAAGTTGCATGAAGGATATCGCCAATGCGGCGCTTTTGTGTTGCGCGAATGTGTAATGCACATTCTATGAGAAAATAGGAAACAGAGAGGAGTCAGAGGATGGAGAAAGGTAATTTGATACAGGGAAAATATGAAGTGTTAGAACTTTTAGGGCAGGGGGGAATGTCTAAGGTTTATTTGGTTTTGGATTTGAAATTAGGAAAAAAGTGGGCAGCGAAAGAAATAGTCAGACCACAGAATGACAGGGAAGAGCACATCTACGTGCAAAGTGCAATGACAGAAGTTGCTACCATGAAAAGACTGGACCATCCTGCTCTGCCTCGAATTGTAGATGTGGTAGAGGAAAGGAATGGTATCTATGTAATTATGGATTATATTGAAGGGGAAAGTTTGGAAAGTATGCTTAAAAGAGAAGAACACTTAGAGATAGAGACTGTGCTAAAATGGGCAAAGGAACTGTGTGAGGTGCTAGATTATCTGCACAGACAGGAACCGCCGATTATTTATCGGGATATGAAGCCGGGCAATATTATGGTTTCACATAACGGAAATATAAAATTAATAGATTTTGGAAGTGTCAGAGAATACAAAGGGCAGAGTAAAGAAGATACAGTTTGCCTTGGAACGAGAGGATATGCGGCACCGGAGCAGTTTGGCGGTAAGGGACAAAGTGATGTCAGGACAGATATTTATAGTCTTGGAATGACACTCTATCATTTACTGACCGGTGAAGAACCGTGGGAAAATGCGGCGGAGTTGCTGCTAGAGGGAGACAGGCAGACGAAATTAACGGATGGATGGAAATATATTATCAGAAAATGTATTTGGAGAAATCCTAACCTGAGATATCAAACTTGTCCGGAATTATTACGAGACCTTAATCATTATGAGAAACTAAATAAAAAATGTCGTCAAAAAAGCAGGAGAAGGAAAAGCATAATCGAAAGAGGTGGAAAAGTCATAAGAGTGACAATACTAGTATTTATATTATTGGTAATTATCCAAGAAACAGAATTTGGTCCAATTCTAAAAGAGAAAATGACGGATTGCTTTGATAAAATAAAAAAAGCAGAAAAACCGGAATGGCTTTCTGCTTTTATAGATATGTTAGATTTTTCTCTTCAAAAAATTTACCACTTTTTCAATTTGCAAAGAAGCTCCCTGAATTTCTTGGGACTTTAATCTATTCTCTTCACTAAATCCTACTAAAATATCATGATTAGCTTCAGACAGATATTCTATAATACCATCGATATCAAACTTGACATTTTTAGGACACTGCAGGTAGAGGTGCTTTTTAGCACTGATATGCAGGGTGTAGGAAATGCTAAAATGATACCAGAAGAATTTCTGTAGGGTGGAATATTTATAAATCCAAATAATCTGGTCAATCGGTATAATGGCATTCCCATAGTAAGAAGTCATAATGAAAAAATGCTCCGTAATAAAAATTTCTTCCGTAGCCAGCTGTGGCAGTGTGGCAAGTTCCTCTTCTGCCCATTCCAGTAAATCTTTTGCGTCTCCATATAGACCAAGATTTTGACAAGGCGGTGATAAATGTGGAAAACGAATATACAACAAAGATAAACATATGGAAATCATTGCATAGATTCCTGTTATAAATACGAAACCAAAAAGAATGGTATTTCCATTCTGATTATAATCGGGTTCACTTAAATAGTAAGCAGAAACTTTGCTGCGAATGCCATTTCCGGTCCAGTTTAAATCTTTTGCGACATTATCAAGTAATGTCTGATAGCTTTGGCTGCTATGGGATAAAACCGCGGAAATAGAGATTTTCGGAATATGTGGCAAACCTTCTTCGCATGATTTGGGAGTAAGTAAAACGAAAAAACATTCATCATTGTGCAAGGTATAATAGTAATACCCAGTGGTATTTCCTAAAAAAGTTCTAGTATATCCTGTAAAATGTAAATCTGTAAGTTGTGCGTTTACATACTCAGCTTTGTTACGATACATATTTTCCAAAGTGTCATTATCTTGTAACGGGATTGGAAAAAGTAATTCTGTTAAGGAAAAGATATTCCAGGCTGTTAGTAAAAGCACCAGATAAAAAGCAGGAGAAAAAAGTTTGCGTTTATAAAAAGCTTTTATATTTCGCGAGATATAATGGTCAAAATTTTCTTGCATAGAACGTCTGTGCCTTTCAAAAAATAAGTGTAACTATTCACTACCTTCATAGTTACGAATAAGTTACAGAATAAGTATAATCGTTGAGAAAAAAATAATCAAGCAAAGTATAGCCAAACTTGCTTTTCTTAAGGAAAATTGATAGACTATTAGAAGATAAAAAGGAACAATAACTTAGTGGGCGGTGAAGGATGGAAGCATATACAAGTTTTGCACAAGTCTATGATTTATTTATGGACAACGTGCCATATGAAGAGTGGAGTGAATATATAATAGCTCTGCTAAAAGAGGAAAAAATAGAAAATGGACTGGTGCTGGATTTGGGTTGTGGAACTGGTAAGATGACAAGACTTCTTGCGAAAGCTGGTTTCGACATGATAGGGATTGATTATTCTGAGGATATGCTTGAAATCGCCAGAGAGTATCAATATCATAATCAGGCAGTTGAAACGGAGCAAGTTCATGTTGGAGAAGAATTAGAGCCATTGTCTGAAGCGGTTCTGAGATCAGATGAAGATGCGGTGAAGATAGAAGAGATGGCACAAGAAGAAAACGCAAGCAATATTCTCTATCTTCTTCAGGATATGCGGGAATTTGAACTATATGGAACAGTCCGTGCCATTATCAGCATTTGTGACTCTATGAACTATATTTTGGAAGAGGAAGATTTGTTACAGGTGTTTAGATTAGTAAATAACTATCTTGATCCAAATGGGGTTTTTATTTTTGATATGAATACCCGGTATAAATATGCCAGTATGCTAGGTGAGACTACGATTACGGAGAATCGGGAAGAAGGCAGTTTTATCTGGGAGAATTATTTTGATGAGGAAGAGGATATTAATCAGTATGATTTAACTCTTTTTATCCGAGAAGAAGGAGATTTATACCGTAAATATGAGGAGACTCATTACCAAAGAGTGTATGATTTAGATACGGTAAAATGTTTGCTAAAAGAAGCCGGTATGGAGTTTGTTGCAGCGTATGATGCATTTACAAAAGAGCCGGTCAGAGAAGACAGCGAGCGTATATATATTATTGCCCGTGAACATGGCAAGTAAACTAGCCAGGCAAGTAGACAAGCCAGGCAAGTAAACAAGCCAGGCAAGTAAACTAGCATGTAAGTAAATTAGCTAGGCAAGTAAAAAAGATTCAGATAGATGAGGTGAAGTTTTTTGCCAAATCGATAGAATAGAAAAGATGTCCGGCAGATGGGTGTCGGCTGCAATAGAAATAAGGAGAAAAGATATAGTATGAACGATTATATTGTTAGAGCAACTGCTGCGGATAGTTCCATTCGTGCATTTGCAATCACATCAAAAAATATGGTAGAGGAAGCGAGAGTGCACCATGATACTTCCCCGGTTATTACCGCAGCTTTAGGTCGTTTGCTTTCAGGAGCATCAATGATGGGGAGTATGATGAAAGGTGAGAAAGACTTGCTTACCATTCAGATTGAATGTAGTGGTCCGGCAAAAGGATTTACTGTAACAGCAGATTCTACTGGTCATGTAAAAGGTTTTCCGAAAGTACCAGTTGTAGATTTGCCACTAAACAAAAATGGTAAATTAGATGTTGGTGGAGCACTTGACCTTGGCGTTATGAGTGTAATCAAAGATTTAGGATTAAAAGAACCTTATGTGGGACAGACCGTGTTACAGACCGGTGAAATCGCAGAAGATTTGACCTATTATTTTGCAACATCTGAGCAGGTTCCGTCAGCAGTGGGCTTAGGTGTATTGGTAGAGAGAGATGGTTCTGTAAAGCAGGCAGGAGGTTTTATCATCCAGTTAATGCCGTTTACACCGGACGATGTCATTGATAAATTAGAGAAAAAAATCAGCGAGATTAAATCTGTGACAGAAATGTTAGAAGAAGGTAATACACCGGAGCAGATTTTAGATATTGTGTTGGGTGAATTTGGTGTAGAGATTACAGATACGATTCCAACAGCATTCCGTTGTGATTGTTCCAAAGAACGTGTATCAAGAGCATTAGCGACTTTGAATCGTAAGGATATGGATGACCTTATCAAAGATGACGAGCCGATTGAAGTCAAATGCCAGTTCTGTAATCAGGCTTATGAATTTACAGTAGATGATTTAAAAGCATTAAGAAAGTAAGACGATTTTCGAATGGTGTGTGGATTAGTTTCGAGAAAATAACAGTGCCGATGGGCAGAAGGTGAGGAAATATCATGAAACATGGATTTGTAAAAGTGGCAGCAGTGACACCTAAGATTGTAGTAGCGGATACAGCCTATAACGCAGACATGATCTGCGATTGTATTGCGGAGGCATCTGCAGCTGGAGCAAAAGTGATTGTACTTCCAGAACTTTGTATTACAGGATATACTTGTGGAGATTTGTTTTTACAAGAAAAGTTACTGCGTGAAGCAAAAAATGCACTTTTAAAAATTGCAGGGTTTACCAGATTTATGGATTGCCTGATTTTTGTGGGATTGCCTTATGCTTATCATGGCAAACTTTACAATGTAGCAGCTGCCATTTCCGAGGGGAAAATCCTTGGATTTGTGCCGAAAACATGTATACCAAATTACAATGAATTTTACGAAAGTCGATATTTTGCAGCAGGCATGGAAGATCCTGTTTTAGTTGAGTTTACAGAGGATATTGTGGTTCCGATGGGAGCAAAATTATTATTTGCCTGCAAAGAAATGCCGGAATTGAAAGTAGGAGTGGAAATCTGTGAGGACTTGTGGACTCCACAGCCTCCAAGCATTAGTCATGCATTAAATGGTGCAACTTTAATTGTAAATCTTTCGGCATCAGATGAAGTGACGGGCAAAGATATTTACCGTAAGGAGTTAGTGAAAGGTCAGTCAGCACGATTGTTATGTGGTTATGTATTTGCGAGTGCAGGAGAAGGTGAATCTACCACAGATGTAGTGTATTCTGCACATAACCTGATAGCAGAAGATGGTCATATTTTAGCAGAAGCAAAAAGATTTGCGAATGAAACCATATATTCAGAAATTGATTTTTGTCGTATGGACGCAGAACGCCGTAGAATGTCTACTTTTGTGGCACGATATGATGGCTATACAGAGGTTCCGTTTTCATTAGAGAGAACAGCAACAGTGCTCACACGTAAAGTAGAGAAAATGCCTTTTGTGCCACAAGATGAACAGGTTAGAGAAAAACGCTGTGAAGAAATTCTTCATATGCAGGCAATGGGGCTTAAGAAACGTTTAGAGCATACCCATTGTAAGAATGCAGTTATCGGTATTTCTGGTGGATTGGATTCTACATTAGCGTTATTAGTGACAGTGAAGGCTTTTGATTTACTTGGACTACCACGTGAAAATATTAAGGCGGTAACAATGCCTGGATTCGGCACTACAGACCGTACTTATGAAAATGCAGTGAATATGATTAAATGTGTAGGAGCAGAGTTCTCCGAGGTGAGTATTAAAGAGGCTGTGATTTTACATTTTAAGGATATTGGGCATGATATCAATGTGCATGATGTAACTTATGAAAATAGTCAGGCTAGAGAACGTACCCAGATATTGATGGATATCGCCAACAGAGTGAATGGTATGGTAGTTGGTACCGGTGACTTGTCAGAACTGGCATTAGGCTGGGCGACATACAATGGTGACCATATGTCTATGTATGCAGTAAATGGTTCCGTTCCAAAGACGCTGGTACGTCATTTAGTACGTTATTATGCCAAGGAGTGTGGTGATGAAACATTAAAAGCAATCCTGTTGGATGTATTGGATACACCGGTTTCACCGGAATTGTTACCACCAACAGATGGAGAGATTTCGCAGAAAACAGAGGATTTGGTGGGACCATACGAATTGCATGATTTCTTCTTGTATTATATGTTGCGAATGGGTTATGCACCAGAAAAAATCTATCGTTTGGCAAAATATGCCTTCGAGGGTGCATACGATCATGAGACACTTTTAAAATGGTTGAAAAATTATTATCGCAGATTTTTCAGTCAGCAGTTTAAACGTTCCTGCTTACCGGATGGACCAAAGGTGGGAAGCGTGGATGTTTCGCCACGAGGTGGTCTTAGAATGCCGTCTGATGCGAGTGCAGCTATATGGTTGGCTGAGTTAGAGAAGATAGAGTGTTAATTTAGAAATTGTTTTTGTGTAGTCATAGTGTGCTCATCCGAAGATGTGTTTGGATGAGCACACTTTTGTTAATTCATAGAAATTCCTATGAATGAAAAGCTATTGACTTATGGTGTATTGGTGTTATAATACAATTAAACATATGAATAATCATTCATATGACGGAACGAAAATATAGAACGAAAGAGAGCGATAAGTGCTCTAGAAGGGTGGAACTTATGAAAAAAACTTACAAAATTGAAGTAGACTGTGCAAATTGTGCAAACAAAATGGAAGAAGCGACTAAGAAAACAGCAGGTGTAAAAGATGCAACCGTAAACTTTATGGCGTTGAAATTAATCGTAGAATTTGAAGATGGTGCAGATGTAGATGCTGTTATGAAAGAAGTTGTGAAGAATTGTAAAATCGTAGAAGACGATTGTGAGATTTACGTATAATCTTCTGATTATATTATATGTAGACGCTCCGCGTGGATGCACAGATCAGCAATCAAGTAACGAAAGTTGTTGAAAAGTTCATTGCAAAGCAATGTTGGGAGGATTATGACAAAGAAACAGAAAAAGGTTTTACATCGTATCATTATCGCAGCGGTTCTTATGGTTGTACTCGGATTTTTGCCGGTGCAAGGCTTACTTCGCTTGGTGATGTATCTGGTGCCGTATTTAATTATCGGTCATGATATTTTAAGAAAAGCTTTTAAAGGTATTCGAAATAAGCAGGTTTTTGACGAGAATTTCTTGATGGCGGTGGCGACAATTGGTGCAATGATTATTGGTGTAACTGGGGATGGTGATTATACGGAAGCGATTGCGGTTATGCTTTTTTACCAGATAGGAGAGTTGTTCCAAAGTTATGCGGTAGGAAAGAGTCGTAAGAATATCAGCGAATTGATGGACATCAGACCGGACTATGCGAATATTGAGGTAGATGGTGAAATAGAGCAGGTAGACCCGGATGAGGTGGCAGTTGGAAGTGTGATTCTTGTACAACCGGGCGAAAAAGTGCCAATCGACGGTGTAGTTGTAGAAGGTAATTCTACATTGAATACCAGTGCATTAACCGGAGAGAGTGTTCCTAGAGATGTGAGAGTGGGAGAAGAAGTATTTAGTGGTTGTATTAATATGACAGGTGTGCTTCGTATTCAGACGATAAAAGAATTTGGGGAATCAACGGTTTCTAAGATTTTGGATTTGGTGGAAAATGCAAGTTCAAAAAAGGCAAAATCAGAGAACTTTATTTCGAAATTTGCAAAATACTATACCCCTATCGTGTGTTATAGTGCGTTGGCACTGGCGGTGATTCCACCGATTGTAAGTATCATCATGCAGATAGAACCAAATTGGAGCGACTGGCTGTATCGTGCATTGTCATTTTTAGTAACAAGTTGTCCGTGTGCATTGGTTATCAGTATTCCATTAAGCTTTTTTGGTGGGATCGGTGGAGCAAGTAAAGATGGTATCCTAATTAAAGGTTCGAATTATATCGAGACATTAGCTGCAACGAAATATGTGGTATTTGATAAAACGGGAACGGTAACACAGGGAGTATTTGAAGTAACAAAAGTCAGTCCAAACGGCATCACAGAAGATGCATTATTAGAATACGCAGCTTTAGCCGAGTGTTATTCGACACATCCAATCAGTAAAAGTTTGAAGAATGCTTATGGAAAAGTATTGGATATGACGAAAGTTTCCGATGTGCAGGAAATCAGCGGAAATGGTGTGACTGCTACTGTAATAGGGAAAAGTGTAGCAGTAGGTAATGAAAAATTAATGAAAAATCTCGATGTGTCCTATGTAAAAGCAGAGTCTTCTGGTACATTGGTTTATGTGGCAGTGGATGGTAACTTCGTAGGTAGCATCGTAATTTCTGATAAGATAAAACCAAGTGCAAAAACAGCTATGAAAGACTTGAAAAAGGCAGGTGTCAAAAAGTTGGTTATGCTCACTGGTGATGCCAAACAGGTGGCAGAACAGGTAGCAGCTGAACTTGGCATTGATGAAGTACATAGTGAACTTCTACCGGCAGATAAGGTAGCCATTGTAGAGAAGATGATTGCTGTAAAAGGAGAGAATGAAAAGCTTGTATTCGTCGGTGATGGTGTAAACGATGCACCGGTATTATCGCGAGCAGATGTGGGAATTGCTATGGGAGCGATTGGTTCTGACGCAGCCATTGAAGCGGCAGATATTGTTTTGATGGATGATGACCCTGCTAAGATTGCTAAGGCAATGAAGCATTCGAAAAAGTGTATGCGCATTGTATACCAAAATATTTATTTTGCTATCGGAGTTAAAGTGTTGTGTCTCGTTTTAGTAGCGATTGGTATTGCAAACATGTGGCTGGCGATTTTTGCAGACGTTGGTGTTATGGTGATTGCAGTTATTAATGCTACGAGGACATTAGGAATTTTTGGAAAAAGATAAAAGTGTGTTTTTGAATGATCTGGTGTAGGTCAGACAATTAGTTATAGGTATTAAAGGAAAGTAGATATGATTGAAAAACCAATTGAAATCTGTGATGGAGAAGAAGTACACGAAGAACTTTTGAATATCGTGCAAGAAAAAATGCTGGAAGAAACGGAATTATATGATTTGGCAGAATTATTCAAGGTGTTTGGAGATTCTACCAGAATTCGGATTTTATTTGTGCTTTTTGAAACAGAAGTGTGCGTATGTGATTTGGCACAGGCATTAAATATGACGCAGTCTGCCATTTCTCATCAGCTTAAAATTCTAAAGCAGAATAAATTAGTAAAAAGTCGTAGAGATGGTAAATCCATTTTTTATTCACTGGCAGATGATCATGTGAGAACGATTATCGCACAGGGAAGAGAACATATCGAGGAAGGATAAGTATTTAGCAGGTCGAAGCATTTACTGCGAAGGCCGTAAGAATATGATACGAAGAAGATATGTAGAAGGTGATTAAAAACAATGAAACAGTATAATGTAACAGGTATGAGTTGTGCCGCCTGCAGTGCCAGAGTAGAAAAGGCTGTAAACGGAGTGGAGGGTGTAACCTCCTGTTCAGTCAGCCTTTTGACCAATTCTATGGGAGTGGAAGGTACTGCAAGTGAAGCAGAGATTATAAAAGCGGTAGAAGCAGCAGGATATGGAGCAGAAGTAAAAGGAAGTAATACGGCTAAGGGTACGGGAAAAGCTTCTGTAAATAGCGGAGCTTCTGAAGAAATGTTAAAAGACAGAGAAACACCGGTGATGAAACGTAGATTGTTTTCTTCATTGGGATTTTTAATTGTTTTAATGTATGTGTCCATGGGGCATATGATGTGGAACTGGCCTCTGCCAGAAGTGTTAGAAAGGAATCCAATTGCCATTGGTTTGGTGCAACTGCTATTAACAGTGATTGTCATGGTGATTAACCAGAAGTTTTTTATCAATGGTTTTAAGGGGTTATTGCATGGTGCACCGAATATGGACACGTTAGTGGCATTGGGCTCCGGTGCTTCGTTTGTATGGAGTACGTATGCATTATTTGCCATGACAGACGCACAAGTAAATGGTGATATGGCAGGTGTCCATTCGTATATGCATGAGTTTTATTTTGAATCTGCGGCGATGATTCTAACCTTGATTACAGTTGGAAAAATGTTAGAAGCCCGTTCCAAAGGAAAAACAACGGATGCATTAAAAGGTTTGATGAAACTGGCACCGAAGACAGCAGTTTTACTAGTAAACGGTGTCGAGACAGAGGTAGCAATAGAGCAGGTGGCAAAAGATGATATTTTTGTCGTAAGGCCGGGAGAGAATATTCCGGTGGATGGCGTGGTTATCGAAGGTCATAGTGCGGTAAATGAGGCTGCGCTAACTGGAGAAAGCATTCCGGTTGATAAAGAGCTTGGTTCGCATGTGTCAGCGGCAACCGTAAATCAATCTGGTTATTTGAAGTGCCGTGCCACAAGAGTAGGGGAAGATACGACACTTTCTCAGATTATCCAGATGGTAAGTGATGCTGCGGCAACGAAAGCACCGATAGCCAAAATTGCTGATAAAGTCTCCGGTGTGTTTGTGCCGATTGTTATCTCGATTGCAGTAGTTACGATTTTTGTATGGCTGCTTTGCGGGGAAACAGTAGGATTTGCTTTGGCACGTGGTATTTCGGTACTGGTAATCAGCTGTCCATGCGCATTAGGACTTGCTACTCCGGTTGCGATTATGGTAGGTAATGGTGTGGGTGCAAAAAGCGGTATTATGTTTAAAACAGCAGTATCGTTAGAAGAAACCGGAAAAATTGATGTTGTAGCATTGGATAAGACAGGTACGATTACAGCAGGTGAACCAAAGGTTACAGATATTATTCCGGCAGAAGGTATTACAGAAGAGGAATTATTTGTATATGCCGCTTCTTTAGAGCAGAAGAGTGAGCATCCATTAGCAAAAGCGATTTTAGAATATGCGGTTTCGCATGCAGTAAAAACAATGGAGGTAGCTGATTTTACGGCACTTCCGGGCAATGGGCTTACCGCTAATATTAATGGTGAAAAAGTAACAGGTGGGCATTTCACTTTTATACAAAAAAGTGTTATAATAGAAAATGCCGTTGAGAAATCTGCGGAGCAGTTTGCAATGCAGGGGAAGACACCGTTGTTTTTTGCAAAAGGAAGCACATACCTTGGTATGATTGCAGTTGCAGATATTATCAAACCGGATAGTCCACAGGCAGTAAAAGAGTTGCAGAACATGGGAATCCGTGTGGTGATGTTGACGGGTGATAATGAACGGACCGCCAAAGCCATTGGAGCGGAAGCAGGCGTAGACGAAGTAATCGCAGGCGTTCTTCCGGATGGAAAAGAAGCAGTCATCCGCTCGTTACAAAAGCAGGGAAAGGTTGCTATGGTAGGCGATGGGATTAACGATGCTCCGGCACTTACTAGAGCAGATATCGGTATCGCGATTGGTGCAGGTACAGATATTGCGATTGATGCAGCAGATGTTGTATTGATGAAGAGTCGTTTGAGCGATGTACCGGCGGCGATTCGTTTAAGCCGTGCGACATTGCGTAATATTCATCAGAATTTGTTCTGGGCATTCTTCTATAACATGCTTGGAATACCGCTGGCAGCGGGCGTATTCATTCCGTTGTTACAGTGGCAGTTGAATCCGATGTTTGGAGCAGCGGCTATGAGTTTGTCAAGTTTTTGTGTAGTAAGTAATGCATTGCGATTGAATCTAATTGACATTCATAATGCATCTAGAGATAAAAAAAGAAAGCAAAAAGAGAGAAAGGAAGATATCCCTATGGAAAAGACATTAAAAATTGAAGGCATGATGTGTCCACACTGTGAGGCAAATGTAAAAGCGACTTTAGAAGCAATTGAAGGTGTAGCAAGTGCAGAAGTAAGCCATGTTGCAGGAACAGCTATTGTAACACTTGAAAAAGAAGTGGCTGATACTGTATTAAAAGAAGCAGTAGAAGGCAAAGGATATAAAGTGTTGGCGTAAATTCTATCGACAAAATCAAGTGTAAGAATTATTTTTTGAAAAAATATTTTGAGAAAGGAAGCTTTATTATGTTAGTATTCGTAATCGAAAATACATACGAAAATAATGAGACAATGCAGATGGATATGCAGGGTCTTAATGTTGTATGTAAATATTCGAGTTACGAAGAAAAATAAGCTTTCAGAGACATAATATTTTAATATCGATGTTTTTGACCACTTATCTTTCGGGTAGGTGGTTTTTTTTATTCATCAAAGCCCGATGAAGCAACGAAATGTATCAAAAGGAATTGTATTGTTAAGAAGGGAGAACATTATGGCAAATTTAATCGTAGTATGTGGTCCACAGGCAGTGGGGAAAATGACCGTTGCAGAAAGTTTAAGAGACAAATTAAAGTACAATATGATGATGAATCATGATAGTATCGAAATGTCTGACAAAATATTTGGCTTTGGAACTCCGGTGCAAAAAGAATTCAATGCTATTTTTCGGGAAAAAGCATTTGAACTTGCAGTGAAACATAATGTAGATTTGATTTTTACTTATGTATGTGCATTTGAAATGCCAGAAGAGCGGGAGTATTTGACAAATCTTGCAGAGTTATTTACCGCAGAAGGTGGAGAATTCTATTTTGTGGAATTAAGAGCTGACCTTGAAACAAGACTTGCAAGAAATGAAACACCACATAGGATGGAGAAAAAGGCATCCAAAAGAGATGTAGCATGGAGCAAAGCAAATCTTTTACATGATGCAGAGAATCATAGACTGAATTCTAATGAGGGAGAACTATGGTTTACAAATCATATAAAGGTCGATAATACAAATCTCTGCCCGGATGAGGTGTCAGATACCGTTATAAAAGAATTCAAATTGACTGCCAATGAAAAGGAAGAGCACGAATATCGCTTTGGTGTATAAGAATAAGTGAAAGAATCGTTGTAAAATGTCTCTTGTATAATGAGATAAACTTTCGTTTAGCGACACTTTTCGGTCTGATTAGATACCACATGGCAATTGGGTCATAAGTTACAGAAATAACAATTAACGCCCAAATTCTATCATTATTTGGGCGTTAAAATCATAAAAAAGCAATTGCTACCCAAATTTCAACAACTATTGGATGATAAAATAGTAAAATGAGTAATTATTGGGTAGTAATGTTGAAAAAACAATTAAAACCACCCAATTGTCATCATAACAGTTTTAATATCCCAATTTAACATATAAATGATTTGTGTTATCATGTCTATTCCGGTAGTAATGCAGGCAGTCCATCGAATACCATACGACTGGTAAGACGTGCCATTTCTTCGATAGAAGTCGGATTTTCGGATTCCAGCCAACTGGAAACAAGCCCAGTAAAACCTGCGGAGATAAAGTCATACGCATATTCTAGATTCTGAGTAGTGTTTCTTGTGTCTCCTTGAAGAAGAATCGAAAGATAATAGTCCTTAAAAAGAGTTTTCAGGTCTGTTAAGAAAGAAATATCTCCGTTTGGACCGAGAAAAGCCTGAAATAAAGCTTCATTTTTGGTGGTAAAAGTAAACAAAGTGTAAAAAAGCTCGTAGGAGTTAATGGTTTTGACCTTTGTGAAAGGGTTGATTAGGTTAGCTAATTCTTCATACAGGTCTGTCTGAATCTGCTGTTTCAAAGCATAAATATCCTGATAATGCAGATAAAAAGTACCGCGGTTAATATCAGCTTTTTCACATAAATCTTTAATGGTAATTTCATTTAATTTTTTGTCAGAGAGTAGTTCAATAAATGCCTCTGTTAAAAGTTTCTTAGTGCGTCTGGTTCTGCGATCCTGTTTCATGGAAAAGCTCCTTTGGGTATTTTTGTCGAAATTGTATTACAAATGTACAAAAAGACAAAATAATAGTTTTTATTTCGTTTATTTTATAACTTTTTAATAAGAAAATCAACAAAAATAGACAAAATGTTCATTAATATACAGAGTGAAAAACATTGATGATTGAACAAAAAAAGTGATTTTTATATAATTTTTCCATAGGAAAAAAAGTAACAAGAAAAAGGAGAATGATATGCAGGAGAAGGAGAAAAAGTCTGGGAATATATGGTTGACCGTGGCGAGCTTTGTGGTTGACAAACGAAAAGCCATTTTAGTTTTGTTTATCTTTGCCATTATCCACAGCGTATTATCTGTTGGCAGGACACAGGTAAATTCGGATTTGACCAAATATCTGCCGGAAGAGAGTGAGACTAGAATCGGTCTGGTTACCATGCAGGAGGAGTTTGTTACTTATGGTATGGCATCTGTCATGATTGGTAATGTGACATATGAAGAGGCACTGGATGTAGTAGAGATTATTAAAAAAGTAGACGGTGTCACTTCGGTTATGTTTGATAATACAGAGGCAAGTTACGTGGGAACGAACGCTTTGATGACGATAAATGTAGATGGTCTTGATGGTGATGTAAAAAATATTGAGACGATGAACAGTGTGAAAGAGGCATTGGCGGGTTATGACTATTACATAAATACGACCATTGGACAGAACGAAGCAATGTTGGCACAGATTCAAAGTGATATTTCTGTTATCATGGTATTGGCGGTTGTTATTATTATCGGTGTATTGCTTTTTACAAGTACATCTTATGCCGCAGTAATGGTTTTGATGATGACGTTTGGTGTGGCCGCTATCCTAAACATGGGAACGAATTATCTGATGGGAGAGATTTCTACGGTAACGGATTCTATCGCAGTAATATTGCAACTTGCCTTGGCAATTGACTATGCAATTATTTTGCTGGAACGATTCCTTGAAGAAAAACATGAGATGAATAGTGAGATGGCGTTAAAAGTTGCGTTATCTAAGGCGATTCCGGAAATCAGTTCTTCTTCACTAACAACGGTATCTGGAATGCTGGCACTTTGTTTTATGCAGTTTAGAATCGGTGCAGATATGGGTAGAGTATTAATTAAAGCAATTTTATTAAGCTTAATATCAGTTTTTTTATTTATGCCGAGTCTATTAATGATATTTGAAAAATGGATTGACAAAACAATGCATAAGAGTCTTGTTCCGAATGTTTCTTTTATTGGAAAATTTGCGAATAAGACAAAATATATCATTCCACCAATCTTTTTTGTGGCGATTATTGCAGGCTGTATTATTTCAGGTAAGAGCAGATTTGTTTATGATATGAATAATGTAGAAAGTAATAAGAAAAGTGAGGCCACAATTCACAGAGAAAAAATTGAGTCTGTTTTCGGAAAAAACAATCAGCTTGTAGTGATGGTGCCAAGTGGAGATTATAAAAAGGAAGCAGAGACATTAGCACGATTAGAGCGTTTGGATTATGTATCAAGTGCGCTTGGTCTGGCGAATCAGGAACTGATGGATGGCATCTATCTGACAGGAGAGATTACGCCGCGAGAGTTATCGGAAATGTTAGACATGGATATTGAAGTGGTGCAGCTTTTGTATACCGGATATGCATTTGAGCATGGAGAATATGGTCCGATGTTAATGGGGATTGATGACTATGGTGTACCACTTTTGGACATGTTTGTCTTTTTATTGGAGATGGTAGATGAGAGCAATATCAATCTTGGTAATGATATGGGCAGGATGATGGACGAGATGAAGGATATGCTTTTTGCAGCAAAAGACCAGCTTCAGGGCGAGAACTATAGCCGATTTATTCTGAATTTAGATAAACCTGCTGAAGGCGAAGAAACATATGCTGCTTTGGAGGAGATTCGTGAGATTGCAGAAGAAGTATATGGAAAAGATAGCGTTATTTTAGCAGGTGGTTCTACAAGCTGTAAGGATTTGTCGGATTCTTTTGTAGTTGATAATACAGTCATTACGGTGTTGACAATTTTATTCGTATTGGTAATTTTATTTTTTACTTTCCAGTCGGCGGGATTACCGGTTCTTTTAGTTGCGACAATTCAGGGAAGTATTTGGATTAACTTTAGTATTCCTGTATTAGAGGGCAATTCTATGTACTTTATTGCTTACTTAATTGGTACAGCGATTCAGATGGGAGCCTGTATCGACTATGCGATTGTCATTGCAAGCCGTTATATGGACTTGAAAACGAAAATGCCGCTTAAGGATGCAGTTGGAGAAACGATTAATCAGGCTTTTCCAACGATTTTAACATCAGGTTCAATTATGGCATCAGCAGGTTTTATTATTGGCGGTATTTCATCGGATGCAACAACTGCAGCTATGGGTACGGTGTTAGGTCGTGGTGCTGTTGTTTCTATTATATTAGTTGTGTTTGTATTACCGCAGATTTTATTGTTGGGTGATACAATTATTGAGAAGACAGCACTAAATATTAGTATTGATAGAAAAGAAAAAGAGCTGGTTGGAAAAATTGGTATTTCCGGTCACATCAGGGGTTATGTGCAGGGTGAAATTGATGCAGATGTACAGGGTATTTTGATCGGGGATGCGGATATATCGTTAAAGGCCATTATTCCGGGAAGAGACGCCACAGCAGAAATTGTGGATGAAGATGGAGATGCTATAGAGCAGGCTGGAAAGGAGGGAGAAAGCAATGAAGCGTAAATTGTTGATTTTTTCCTTAGTATTTGCAATGTTTGTTTGCCGGATGAGTATGGTATATGCCGATAATACTACAAATGAAACAGCAGACGAAGTGATGTCAGAAAATGTAATCGAAATTTACACTACAGAAGATTTTTTGTCATTTGCAGAGAACTGCAAACTAGATACCTATAGTCTGGGAAAAGTGTTCGAGTTAAAGGCAGATATTAGTTTGAGTGATACGGAGTTTGCGTCAGTTCCATATTTTGATGGTATTTTTTATGGGAATGGACATACGATTAGTGGCATGTATTTGGATGGAATAGGTTCACAGTTAGGATTATTCCGTTATATTGGTGTGTTAGGTGAGGTTTATGATTTAAATGTAAAGGGATACATTATTCCATCAGGTTCAAAAACACAAATCGGTGGTATTGCAGGTGTAAACTATGGAATGATTCATAATTGTACTTTCAAGGGAACGATTTGTGGGGAAGATACGATAGGAGGAATTGTAGGTTTAAATACGCTGTATGGTCAGATAATCAATTGTGGTTCCGATGCGATTGTGGTAGCGACCAATAATGCGGGAGGTATTGTAGGTATAAATAAAGGAACCATAAGTAAGTGTCTTAGCAAGAGTAAAGTGAATATAGAAGAGCTTGAGCCTGCATTAGAGATTGAAGGTATGGATGTGGGAGAGTTAAACATTGTCCAGACTGTGATTACACGAAATAATTCGGGTGGCATTGCTGGAAGTTCGAGTGGCCTTATTAGTGAATGTTATAATACCGGAATAGTAGGATATCAGCATGTAGGCTATAATTCGGGCGGTATTGCAGGGTATCAGGATGGTGTGATAGAAAATTGTATTAATTATGGTGAAATCTATGGTCGTAAAGATGTGGGTGGAATTGTAGGTCAGGCGGCACCATATGTGGAATCAGATGATTACTTGAGTGAGACTATCAATGAGATGGAACATAGCATGAATCGCATAGAAAGTACAATAAATCATTTGAAAAATACAATGAATGAGATTTCATCAGAAGTTGAGGAAACTACGGATGAGTTCAATGGTATGGTAAGTGATAGGCTGAATAGGTTGAGGCAGACTGGGAATGCAGAGGGAAACGCTGACAATTCAACTGGCGGAGATGGTGCAGAAAGTGGAGATTCGCAGGGAAACGGAAGTCATACAGAAAACGAAAGTCCGACAGAAAACGAAGGCTCAACGGGAAACGGAAGCTCGACAGAAAATGAAAACTCGACAGAAAATGAAAATTCGACGGAAAACGAAGGTTCGACAGAAAACGGAGGTTCGACAGAAAACGGAGGTTCCAATGGAAATGGAGATTCGAATAATTCGGGAAATATTGGAGATTTAGACAAACTTCCACAATTACCGGATTTTAGTGGACTGGGTAACCGGTTAAATAATATGCAAGATGCTGTCGATAAGACTGTGACTGATATGCAGGAAAAAGCAAATGCAATGGAACAGAAAATCGACAATATTGAAGCAGATATGAATAGTATTACAGACCAGATGCAAAAACTGGGAGATACAATGAAAGAAGCAACAGAGATAACGATTGAAGATGTGTCCTCTGTTGCTACGGCAGATTCAATGAAGGGTGTTATCAGGGGCTGCAGTAATTATGGAATTATTAACGGGGATATTAATGTAGGTGGTATCGCGGGAACTATGAATGTCGAGAATACAAAAGACCCGGAGGAAGATATTACTATCTCTACAGATATAGCAAGAACTACGCGAATTAATGCGGTAATTCTTTCTGCTATCAATTACGGCAAGATTAATGGTAAAAAAGATTGCATGGGTGGTATAGTAGGTTTGCAGTCATTAGGACTTCTTCATGGATGTGAAGGTTATGGTTCAATTTCTTCGAGTGCTGGAAATTATGTGGGAGGTATTGTGGGACGGAGTGTTGCCACAGTTGAAAAATCATATACGGTATCGGATTTGAGTGGAAAAGATTATATTGGAGGCATTGCAGGAGAAGGTACAACGGTCAAAGATTCTTTCAGTGTAGCGTACATAGATAGTAAAGGGGAGAGTCTTGGTGCTATTGCAGGCAATGCTACTAAAGATAAATCTTTTAAAGGTAATTATTTTGTAAAAAATGGATTTGATGGAATTGATAATATTAGTTATGCCGGAGAAGCGGAACCGGTTACGTTTGAGGAAATTATGCTTATGGCGGAGATTCCAGAAGGTTTTAAACAGGTAAAAGTGTCTTTTGTGTCAGATGGAGAGGTGATTGCTGAAGAGTATGTACCATATGGTGCGACTTTAAAAAAAGAGAATTTCCCACAGTTAAAGGATACAGAGTTGGCATATGCAGATTGGCCAGATCCAACAGAATATACAAATATTATCAGCAATATTACCTTGGAGGCAGAATATATTCCGTGGGTACAGAGTGTAGCTGTCTATACAGAAACCGAAGAAAGACCGATATTTATTGCAGTAGACAAATTCTATGAGAGAACTGAGATTCAATTAAATCCGGTAGAAAAGGATTTCCCAATTACTATAGAGGGAATGAAACTATTATATAGCCATGGATGGACGCTTCTTTCAGAACGTGAAAAAACTTTTGAATCGATAGAAGGACACTTTCTTGTGCCAGAGAATATAGAAGGAGAGATTCAGGTATATATAAAAGAGGGAGAAGGATGGATACCGGTTGCTACAACGATAGATGGTAGTTATGTAGTGGCAGAACTTCCATATGAAGCAGATTTTGCAGTAGTAGAAATGGAAACAGATAATGCTGCATTGTATCGGATAATTGTGGTAGCTGTTATCGTTTTGATACTTGTAATTTCTATTATTATCGTTCATAATAAACGCAAGAAAAAAGCGAAGGATGATAATAAATAATTATGATATTTGAAACACATGCACATTATGATGATGAACAATTTGATTCAGACAGAGAAGCGTTATTAGCTTCTCTGTCTGATTGTGGTATTAAGAGTGTTGTAAATGTGGGAGCATCGATTGCTTCTACCAGAAAGTCTGTAGAATTAGCAGGGAAATATGATTTCATTTATGCAACAGTAGGGGTACATCCGAGCGAGATAGATGAGTTAAATGAGGAGCGTTTTGCATGGCTTAGAGAGTTGACGAAACTGGAAAAAGTTGTGGCAGTTGGGGAAATTGGTTTAGATTATTATTGGGATAAAGAGCCGGAGGTGCAGGAACGTCAGCGTTACTGGTTTAAACGCCAAATGCAGTTGGCTAGAGAGGCAAAATTGCCGATTGTAGTACATTCTAGAGATGCAGCAGCAGATACTTTGCAGATTATGAAAGAAGCTCATGCAGAGGAGATTCCGGGGGTTATTCATTGTTATTCGTATTCGCCGGAAATGGCACAGGAATTCATAAAAATGGGCTATTATATCGGTGTAGGAGGCGTTGTAACCTTTAAAAAGGCTAAAAAATTAAAGGAAACCGTAGAACATATCCCATTGGAGCGGATTTTATTGGAAACGGATTGTCCTTATATGGCACCGGAGCCATATCGTGGAAAACGGAATGATTCCCGTTATATTCCATATATCATAGAGAAAATTGCGGAATTGAAGCAGGTATCGATAGAAGAAGTAGAAGAAATTACATGGGAAAATGCTATGAAATTTTATCAGTTTGTAACAAAGTTGTAATAAATTTGTGCAAACTATACAAAAACGAGATAGTTAAATTGTGCAAAAATTAGCTTCTTTACACTGTGAAACTTTAGTGTGATAAAATTAGAACTAGCTTTTTTGTAGAGAATTTATTCGTTTTAGGTGCTAATTATGGTAAAATGGCAGTAAAAATTTACATTTTCTTCCAAAACGTAAAATTTGACTTTTAAGAAAAAATAAGTAAGATGTAGCATTGTAGTTAGGCGGCAGATAAATGAAAAGTTTATTTGCCGCCTTTTAAAAGGTCTTTTTAATTAGTGGAAGGAGAAAATGAACTATGACAATGAACGTAGCAGGTGCGTTAGCGATGGTGCTTTGCTTAACAGTTACGTCCGGCCAGCAGGAATTAGGTGGAAGTAAAACAGCTTTACCAATTTCTGAGTTATCATTTGCGACAGAGGAAGAAAATGTAGTATCATTCGAAAAAAATGATACCAATTTAGTGAAATTATATAACAGTGAGACAGAAGCTATTGAAGTAAAGGTAGACTTTGAAGAGACAGAAGAACAGGAAGAACAGGAAGAACAGGAAGAGCAGGAATATCAGAATCGTTGGGGAATACAATTAACCGAAGAAGAAATTGATTTGCTCGCGAAGATTTTATGGGTAGAAGCTAGGGGAGAATCCGAGGCTGGACAGAAGGCAGTAGTAGAGGTTGTTTTTAATCGAATGCTTTCAGAAGAATTTCCGGATACATTACATGATGTATTAAGCCAGAAAAAACCGGTGCAGTTTGCATCGTGGAAGTTAAGGGATAAAGCAGAACCTACCGAAAAGGAATATTCAACCATTTACGCAGTACTAAATGGAGAAACAAATATTGTAAGAGAGGATACAGTATATTTTGCAACTAAAAAATTGACACGTAACTTAGATCTCAAAATTGGAGGACATTATTTCTGTTACTAATTAAAGAAAATGTTGTTACAAATGCAAGTACCGGGTGGGATACACACTTCTTAATTATAAATTAGGTGTGTATTCCTCCCGGTACTTGCATTTGTAAGAATCTACGTTTAGGTGAATATTGTTATATAGAATCTCAAACTTCCGATTGCTTGCTATGGAGGTTTGTGGTACAATCATAGTGATATTATGTGCGTAGTGTACAGAATAATTAAATTTAAAGAAAGGAACGAAGGAATGAAAAACAAATTTTTCAAAAGAGCAGTAGCTGCCCTTATGGCAGCGGTTCTCGTTCTGTCAGACTTCGGAGGTATAGCTCCGGTTTCGGCAGAGGAGATTCAGGTTCGTACAGAGACGAACGCTCAGATGAGTTCTGATCCGGAATACGTATATGTAAATGCATATAGCGATCCAGCAATCCGTGAACAGAATTTTGATGAAAATTGGAAATTCTATCTGGGTGAAGCAAGTGGTGCAGAAAATGCTACCTACGATGACTCTAGATGGGAAAGTGTGAATCTGCCACACGACTACAGCATTGAGCAGGAATATACTGCTGCAGGCGAAGCAGAAAGTGCATATCTGTTAGGTGGTACGGGATGGTACAGAAAGTACTTCACTTTGACAGAAGCATTGAAAGACAAAGAAATCAGAATTGATTTCGGTGGTGTTTATATGAATTCCACTGTATGGATTAACGGTACTAAATTAGGTACACATCCATATGGTTACACACCATTTTCATATGATATCACAGATTACGTAGAATTTGGAAAAGAAAACGTAATCACTGTAAAGGTAGACCATCAGACACCATCCAGCAGATGGTATTCCGGTAGTGGTATTTACAGAAGTGTAAATCTGACTATCATGGATAAGGTTCATGTAGACCTTTACGGAACTAAAATAGAGACACCAAATCTGGAGACGGAAAAAGGTGGAACAGTAAATATGTCTGTCGCTACAACAGTAGCCAATGCAGGAACAACTGCAGCAAACGTAGTATTGACACATACTATTTACGAAAAAGGTACAACAAACAGCATCGGTACAGTAACAACAGAAGCTCAGACTGTTGAAGCAAATGCCAGTGCCAAAATTGATGCAACACTTCAGGCTTTAAATCCAAAGCTTTGGGGTATTGGTGAAGAAAATGCACACCTTTACACTGTGAAAACAGAAGTTAAAGTGGGTGAATACGTAGTTGATACCTATGAAACAGAATACGGATTCCGTTATATTGATTTTGATACACAGACAGGTTTCTCTTTGAATGGTCAGAATATGAAATTAAAAGGTGTATGTATGCACCATGACCAGGGTGCTCTTGGAGCAGAAGCATATTATCGTGCGATCGAGCGTCAGGTAGAAATCCTTCAGGAAATGGGATGTAACTCGATTCGAGTAACTCACAACCCAGCAGCAGATGAATTAATCGAAATCTGTAACGCAAAAGGTATGCTGGTAGTCGAAGAAGCATTCGACGGCTGGATGTACAACAAAAACGGTAACTCTAAAGATTACTCTAATTATTTTGAAACTGCAATCGACAGTGGAAATAATTTAATCGGTGCTGATGCAGAACCAATGCCGGTAGATTCTACAGATGATATATTAGGCGCTGTAGAAGGTCTTTCATGGGCACAGTATGATTTAACAAGCATGATCAGACGTGGACAGAATGCACCATCAATCATTATGTGGTCTTTAGGTAATGAAGTTTGGGAAGGTGCATGGGGTTCAGAAGACTTCCCGGAAGTTGCAAGAACATTAATCAGTTGGGCAACAGCATTAGACAGCAGCAGACCAAGTACAATCGGTGATAACAAATTAAAAGAATCTAATTCGAATTCTTTTGCGATGTCTGAAGCGCTTACAGCAGCAGGCGGTATTACAGGATCAAACTATTGTAGTGGTTCTAATTACGACAATGTTTATAACAGATATAAAAATGTAGAGAACTTTGCATTATATGGTTCTGAAACTGCGTCTCATACAAACAGCCGTGGTGTTTACGATACCAGAGCAAATAACAGCTTGAATGAAGATAATGTATTAACAGCTTATGATGATTCAGCAGTAGGCTGGGGTGCAACTGCCAGCGGTGCATGGTACGATATTATCACAAGAGACTATGTGGCTGGTGAATATGTATGGACAGGCTTTGACTACCTTGGTGAGCCGACTCCGGCAAACGGAACTGATTCCGGCTTTAAGCAGGAGAAAGCAACTGCAAAAGCTCCAAAGAACTCTTTCTTTGGTATTATCGATACAGCAGGTCTTCCAAAAGATAACTACTATTTCTACCAGAGTCAGTGGAACGATGAAGTGACAACACTTCATGTACTTCCAGCATGGAATGAAGATGCGGTAGTATCAGGAGATGTGCCAATCGTAGTATATTCTGATGCAGCAGCAGTAGAACTTTTCTTTACTGATGCAGAAGGTAACAGAGAATCTCTTGGCAAGAAAGAATTTACTGTTAAAACAAGTAAAAATGACCCGAGCGATACTACAGGCTCAGGTATTTACACCTATCAGATTTATGAAGGTGAAGGAAAGAACAATACTACACATAAAAACTTATATCTTACATGGTATAAAGCATTCGAAGAAGGAACAATTGAAGCAGTTGCTTATGATAGAGAAGGCAACGTAATCAGTGATACAGAAGGTCGTTCTATGGTAACTACAACAGGTGCGGCAGCTAAATTAGTAGCAACTGTTGACCGTAACGAGATTAAAGCAGATGGAAAAGACCTTGCTTATATCAAAGTAGATGTGACAGATGCAGAAGGTAATATTGTACCAAATGCAGAAAATAACGTAAAATTCGTAGTAGAAGGCAATGGTGTTTTAGTTGGTATCGATAATGGTAAACAGCCAGACCATCAGTCTTTCCAGGACGATAACAGAGATGCTTTCAGTGGCTCTTTAGTTGCAATTGTACAGTCTGAAAAAACAATGGAAGATGGATCTTTCACAGTGAAAATCACTTCAGAAGGATTAACACAGACAACCGTTACAGTAGCGACAAAAGCAGTAGCAAATGAAAGTGCAGAAGCACAGATTCGCAGCTTCTATATGTCTAAAAACTACTATGTAAAGAAGGGAAGCACATTAAAACTTCCTACCACAATGGAAGCATACTATACAGATGGTTCAACAAAGAATCTTTCCGTTGAATGGGATACAGTAGGAAATACTACACAGAATGGTACATTCATTCAGACAGGTGTGGTTTCTGATGATACAAAATCTTATGGTGTAAGCGTAGTTGTAAACGTCATCGACGAAGTTGGTGGATTATTGAATTACTCTACTACAACAGCCGTAGGAAAAACACCGGTTCTTCCTGATACAAGACAGGCTGTTTTGGTTGATGGAACAATCTTAAACGCATCTTTCCCAGTAGAATGGGAGACTATATCAGAAGCCAGCTATGCACAGGCGGGTACATTTGTAGTAAACGGAAGTGCAAATGTTCTTGGTAAACCAATTGCAGTTACAGCATCTGTTCGAGTACAGGATGAGCAGATTGAAATTTCAGGAAGCATTGACAGATATCTTGACTTAGTACAGGATATTCCAACAGAAAAACAGTCAGATACATTAACAGCAATTTGGGATGGCAATACAGTAATTGATGCAAATACAAACGGTGGTTCGAATGAATCCTTGTGGACTAATTACACAAATTCACAGCCAACGGATACAGAAGCTGGAGATAACACTGCAGAGATTACATTTAACTATGCAACAGAACAGAGAATTGGTGAAATCGTTATTCACTTTGCAAAAGACAGTTATGCAATGGAATATCCGGATGCAGGTACTACAGAGATTTATGTATCTCCGGACGGAGCAGATGGAAGCTGGGTAAAAGTTGCAGCGAAAGAGTCTATGGGCGAAGAAGTTGATAACGTAAAACCATATACATATTCTTTTGCACCTGTTACAGCAGTATACGTAAAATTCTGTCTGACAAACAGCACAGCTGTTAAGACAGCAGCTACTTGTACAGGTATTACAGAAATCGAAATGAAGAAAGCAGTCGGAAGTTATACAACTTACACAACTGCAGAACTTGCTTCTTTAACTGTAAATGATAAAAAAGTAGGAGCATCCTCACTTGCAAATGGTGCTTACTATACATTAGATAAGAGTGCAGAAGTAGTAGCAGCCGGCAAAGATAATGCGGCAGTTACAGTTCTTCCTATCTATAATGAAACAATTACAATGATTATTGAATCAGAAGATCACTTTACAAGAGAAAACTTTGTGATTTATCTGAATAAGGAGACACCTGTTGGTGCCGAAGACAGTAGCAAAGATATTCCAGTATCTGTATTGTCAGCAACCGCAGGCGATCAACATAATGAAAGCGAAGGCGCTTCTAAAGTTCTTGATGGAGACACAGGAACAATTTGGCATACAAATTGGTATGGCACAAGCAATGAAAATCACTATATTGATTTTGTATTGAGTGAAGATTATATTGTTAGCGGTTTACGTTACTTACCACGTAGTTCAGGTGGTACAAACGGAATCATTACTACATACGAAATTTTAGTAAGTAATGACGGAACAAATTGGGAATCAGTAGCAGAAGGTAACTGGGCAGAAGACAGAGCTTGGAAAGTAGCTAACTTTGACGGATATCAGACAAAATATGTGCGTCTGAGAGCTCACGAAGCCGTATCCAATAATGATGGTTATGTATTTGCTTCCGCATCAGAGATTCGTTTGGTTGGTAGAAAACCAGAGCCGGAAGCACCAATGAGTGCAATTTCAGTAAAAACTGCACCAAAAACTTTATATTCCGTAGGAAGTACATTTGACCCTACAGGACTTGTATTGAATCTGATCTACAAAGATGGACAGGTTCGCGAACTTGCTTATAGCGACGAAGCAGAAATTACATTCGATGTAACAGGCGAGTTGACAGTAGAAAATACAGCAGTAGTAATTACATATGGTGAATTCACTGTAACATTACCGATTGCTGTAATGGATGTTGAGATACCAGAACCGACACCGGAAGTTGGACCGGATGAAGATGGACGAGATATTCCACGTGAAGGTCTCGAAGCAATTTCAGGAAGTGCATATCCGGGAGGAGGCAATGAAGGTCCTGCATCACTTGTATTAGATAATAATGCAAATACACACTGGCATACAAATTACAACACTAACGAGGGTTCAAATGTTGCTAACAGATGGATTGGAATCAGATTACCGGAAGTAACAACAATTGGCGGTATTCGTTTCTTACCTAGAACAAATGGTGGTTCTAATGGTACACCAACAACGTACCGTGTAGAATACCGTGCAACAGCAGATGGTGAATGGATAGCGGTTGCGACAGGAAGCTGGGATATAAGTGATGCTAGCTGGAAACGAGTAGAATTTGATGCAGTAGAGGCGAAGGAAGTTCGCGTGGTTGGTGTGAACACTTATGCAGATTCAGGAAATGATGCACATATGAGTGCTGCTGAATTACGTGTAATCAAACCACTCAATGTTTCAGATCCAGCAGAAAAGACATTAGCAGCAATTCTTATTACAGAAGCACCAGATACATTATATACAGTAGGTGATACATTTAATCCTACAGGACTTGTATTAACTCGTGTTTATAGCGATGGTACAAGTGATGTACTTGAGTATTCAGCAGAAGCAGGCATTACATTCAGTGTAACAGACGCATTTGCAGAAGCAGGTAATAAGACTGTAACAGTTACATATTTGGAAAAAACAACAACCTTAAATGTAGTAGTTCAGCCGGTTCCTACATTAACAGGTATTGAAGTTTCAAAAGAACCAAAAACAGTTTATACAGAAGGCGATACATTTAATCCTACAGGACTTAAAGTGAAGCTTTTGTATGATAACGAAGCAAAAGTAGAAGTTGCTTATGCAGGAAATGAGTCAGCATTTGCATTTGCTCCGAATGAAGCATTAGCTACAGAGGATACTTCTGTAACAATTACATATACAGTAGATGGAAAATCTTATACAACAGAGCTTCCAATCGAAGTAAATGAACCACCAGTATTAGAACGTATTGAAGTTAAGACAGCACCAAACAAATTGGTATACAAAGCTGGAGAACAGTTAGAAGTTGCAGGACTTGTTTTAACATTATACTATTCTGATACATCAACAACAGAAGTGGCATATAACAATGACACAGCAGCGAAATTTGGCTTTACACCTGCAGCAGGCAGTGTATTACAGCCGAAGGGCGGTGATCAGGAAGTAACTGTTACTTACGAAGGTAAGACAACAGAATTCTTAATTACTGTAAATCAGAAACAGGTAGAAATTAATCCTGATGATTCTGAGACTCCAGACGTACCTGGACAGCCGGATGTACCAAGCGTGGATGTTCCAAGTAATCCGGTAACAACACCTTCTGATGCATATGAAATCTATCCGATTCCACATGATATGCAGTATTATGAAGGCTCATGGATTTTGGGTACACAGGCAAATGTGATTTATGAAGACGGTATTGACGAAGCTACAAAAGCTCGTCTTGAAGAAACGATGGCACTTAAGGGAATCAAAACTACTGAAGCAACAAGCATGTCAGATGGTAAAGTAAATGTTCTCGTAGGTATCTATGGTTCAGACGGATTTGTAGATCAGTATGTGAAGAAGAATTATAGCGTATCTAATGGATTATTTGAAAAGACAGATGCATACTTCTTTGCAACATCAGAAGATACAATTGTTGTGCTTGGTAAAGATACAGATGCAGCATTCTATGGCTTAACAACCTTGTATCATATCTTTGCACAGACAGAAGGTAAAGCAATTTACAACTTTACGATAGAAGACTATGCAGACGTAGTCAGCCGAGGCTTCATCGAAGGTTATTATGGTAATCCATGGTCAGTAGAAGACAGAATCGAATTGATGAAATGGGGCGGTTATTACAAACTGAACTCTTACTTCTATGCACCAAAGGATGACCCGAAACATAATGCAAAATGGCGTGAACTTTATACACAGGAAGAAATTGACAGATTAATCAAACCATTAGCAGAAGCTGGAAACGCTTCAAAATGTCGATTTGTATTTGCATTACATCCATATATGAATAATGCAATCAGATATAATAGCGAAGCTAATTATCAGGCAGACCTTAAGATTATGCAGGCTAAATTTGCTCAGGTAATTGAAGCAGGTGTTCGCCAGATTTCAATTCTTGCAGATGATGCAGCAAATGTTGGTGGTGCTAATTATATCAAGACATTAGAAGATATGACTGCATGGATTAGAGAAATGCAGAAAACATATCCTGATTTGAAACTGACCCTTCCATTCTGTACACAGGAATATATGTATAATGGTGAAAGTTATTATGCAAACTTCCCAGAAAACGTACAGATCGTTATGACAGGTGGTCGTATTTGGGGTGAAGTTTCTGAGAACTTTACAACAACATTTACAAATAATGTTGGACGTGGACCATACTTATGGGTAAACTGGCCATGTACAGATAACTCAAAACAGCACTTAATCATGGGTGGATATTCAACATTCCTTCATCCGAATGTAGATCCTTCTAAGATTGAAGGTATCGTGCTCAACCCAATGCAGCAGTCTGAACCAAGTAAGGTTGCGATCTTTGGTAATGCCGCATATTCATGGAATATTTGGGATTCAGTAGAAGAAGCTGAAAATGCTTGGGAAGCTTCTTTTGCACATGTGGACCATATTTCAGCGGTAGAAACAAGAGCATCAGAAGCATTGAAAGAACTTTCATACCACATGATGAACCAGAATATGGATAGTCGTGTAACTGCTTTACAGGAATCTGTAGCGATTAAAGATACATTAAAATCTTTCAAAGATAAATTGACAGTAGGAAATGTAACAAAAGAAGAATGCGATGCAATTATTGCAATTTTTGAAAACTTACAGAATGCAGCAGAGATTTATGCAACAAGCGGCAATAGCCGAATTAAGGAGCAGATTGTATATTGGTTGAATTGTTGGGAAGATACAACAAATGCAGCAATTCTTCTTTTAGAAGCAATCAAAGCAGACATCGACGGAGATGCAAATACACTTCTTGCAAAATACAATGAAGGAAGTTCTGCATTTGCACAGTCTAAGACTTATGGATTCCACTATGTGGATCATACAGAATATGCAGAAGTTGGTGTTCAGCATATTGTACCATTTATCAGAGCAGCAGAAGATTATGCATCAAAACGTGCAGAACTTATTCTGAATCCGGATGCAATGATTACAACTTACATTACAAGTCGATCAGATTCACCGGCAGTAGGTAGTGTTGATAATATTGTGGATGGAAACGAAGATACGAAAGTTATTTACAAATCTCCAAGTGCTATTTATCAGGGAGATTATGTAGGATTACTCTTTAGTAAAGTAATTGACATCACAAATGTAAAATTCGTATTAGGTGCAGGAAAAGACCACTTTGATGCAGCCAAAGTAGAATACACCATGGACGGAAAAACATGGACAGCCCTTGAAGGAAACTATACAGGTGTTGTAGGTCAGGTTCAGAGAGTAGAATTGACAGAAGAAAATCTTCCAAGTGATTTCAAAGCAATGGGTATTCGTCTTATTGCAACAGTAGACAATGCAGCTGATGCATGGCTTGAAGTTCGTGAAATTGGTGTAAACGTTACTCAGGATGAACAGAACAATCCGAGTGATGTAGAAGTAAGCTACAACAATCTTTTGAAACCAAGTACATGGTCAGTATATCAGGGACCTGAGTCAAATCTGTATGACGGAAATGACAATACTTTTGTTTGGTACAATCCTGGAAATGGAGATACTTACCAGGCAGGTGATTATCTTGGATACAACTTTGGTCAGGTACTTCAGTTAGCAAGTGCACATATTGTCGTTGGTAGTGGTGACGGCGATAAGATTGTAAACTATGTGGTAGAAACCTCATTAAACGGAACTACATGGAATGTGATACCTGGTTATGAGAATTACTCAGGTAATAGTTCTGGAACTGATGTATTAAATATCGAGTTGAAAGGATTAGAGGCACAGTATATCCGACTCCGCACACTTGCTTCAGGACATAAATGGATTAAGTTCTCTGAATTCACAGTAACTCCTGGAACAGGAGAAGTAGAAGCATCTACTGAAAATGTTTATACAAACGTAAGCAATGCAAATGTTTACAGTGAAGCAGAAGGTGGAAGTGTTACATTAACAGGTGCAGCACTTACCTTAAATGCAGGCGACTATATTGGTATTGATTTGAAGAATATCAAAGGAATTAATGGCATTGAAACAAGTGCAGCTACCGGCGATGTGAAGTTAGAAACTTCTATGAACGGAATCATCTGGGAAGAAGTAACGAACGGAACTTATCCGGATGCACGTTATATCCGCCTGGTTAACAAGGGAACAGCAGTAGCAAGTGTAGCTGTGGATGGATTTAATGTTTCATATGATTACATTGCTCCAAAATCTGTAACAAGTGATATGAGCAATCTTAGTTCAAGTGATGATATGAGAACAAAAGGTAATGTAGACGCTGTATTTGATGGAAAATTAGATACGTCTGCTAAACTTTGCAGTACTCAGATTGCAGGTAAGCATGTTACTTTTGACTTGGGTCAGACAATTACATTAAATTCAATTCGTTACTATATTGTAGAAATGAACAACGATTATTTGAGACATGCGAAATTTGAAGCGTCTGCTAATGGTACTGATTGGACAGAAGTGCTTATTGTCGGTAACGCAGATGCAGTGAATATGGAGGCTAGTACAGTTGCAAAAGATGCACCGTACCTGACACATGACTCTATGAATCCGGGTAACATGTACGCAGAAGCTACAGGACTTGATGTAAAAGCTCGTTATATCAGAGTGGTTCCTCAGACTACATATAGTGGAAGATGGATGGTATTTAGTGAAATTCAGATCAATGGCGGAGCATACCAGTCTGTTGAAGATAATAAAGATATCATCAGTGATACAATGGAAGCACCATATCAGAATCCATCCAATGCGTTGGATAAAGACTTTGGTACTTACTATGAGAACTCAGCAGCAAGTGGTTCTTTCACATATCGTTTATCTGAGCCACAGGATGTACAGTCAATTCGTATTATTCAGGTGAGAGATACATCAAATGCAACAGTTACAGCAGAATTTGAAGATATTTCAGGAGAAGCAAGCTTATTTACAAGAATTAAAGCGTTCGTTCTTGGCGAAGGTGTAGAAATTGGTAAATTAGATCAGAGCATTAATGAATTTAATGTACCTGATGGTAAGTGGCTGAAATCTATTACTGTTACATGGAACGGAAAGGCTCCTGTAATTTCAGAAATTATGACATTTAAGACGAAGTCTGATGCAACAGAAGTTCTTGCTGAAATGGAAGTACTTCTTGATACAGATGTAGATGTTGACAAATGGACAAAAGTTACAAAGACTGCATACGAAACTGCAAAAGCAAATGCACAAGCAGCAGTAGATAATGAATACATTTCTAAGGTATCTGCACAGAACATTTTAGCTGCATTACAGAATGCAATTGATAATGGTGTAGTAAGATATACAAAGAATGAACTTCAAACTGCAGTGAATAATGCACTTTCTAACGCAGATGGAATCTACACAGCAAAAACATATACTGCTTATGAAGAAGCTATTACAAATGCACAGATTGCATTAAATGATAAAGATAATTTATCAGCAGAAGATGGTGAAGCTCTTTACAATGCAATTGTAACTACTAAAGATGCACTTGTTTACACAACTGTAAATAAAGAAACAGCACAGTTACTTGTAAGCAATATCGGCAAGTACACAGAAGAAACTGTAGCTTCTGAAAAAGCTTGGAAAGCTTTAACAGATGCGAAGGCAGCATTGGAAGAATTACTTGCGACTGATACAGAAGAAAACAGAGTGAATCCAAATGAATATGTAGATGTGATTGAAGACGCACAGGTAGCACTTGAGTTTGCAGAGAACCTTGCAGAGATAAGAGCAGAAGCAGAACGTATGGATTCAAAGAAACCATTTGAGTACATTGAAGCGACATGGAATGCTTATACAGAAGCTATAAAAGAAGCAGAAAAATGTCTCGCAGGTACAGCAAAAGAAGTTGCAGAAGCAATTGGTGTATTAAGAACTGCAAAAGATGCGTTAGCATCCAGTGGAGCTAAAATGTCAGGATATACCTTGAGCTTAGAAGGAAATATCGGTGTGAACTTCTATGTGAAATTAAGTGAAGCAGTACTTGCAGATACAGAAGCATACATGAACTTTACTATTGGTGGTAAGGAAACATCGAAGGTTTCTGTTGCAGATGCAGAGATGGAAGAAATGAATGGTATTACTTACTATGTATTCAAGTGTATGGTTCCTGTAAAAGACATGGATACAGAGATTGAAGCTCGAATCGTTTTATCAGGAGATAGAGAAAGTTGCTCATACAAATATAAAGTTGAGAACTATGTAGATTATATTCTTGAAAATCCTAGCGAGTACTACGAAGAAACAATAGAACTTGTAGAAGCAATGAGTACTTTTGGTGAATACGCAACAACATATTTTACAGAAGGAACAAATCCTGAACTTTCTGAAGAGATGCTTGCTATAACATCAGACACATTAAAAGAATATCAGGCTACTATTACTGGCGATAATAATGATATCTATTACGGTTCAAGTTTATTATTAAAATCTGAAACTGTATTAAGACATTATTTTACAGAAAAAGTAGAAGGCGCTAAGCAGAAAGGCGACTTGTATTATATCGAATACACCGGAATTGCAGCACATGAACTCGGTGACGATATCACAGTAACTGTAGAAACAACAGCAGGAGATATCGAGATAACATACAGTCCGCTTAGTTATGCATATATCGCTCTTAGCAAGGGCAGTGATACTGATAACCTTACAAGTTTAATGCGTGCTATGTACTTGTATCATCAGGCAGCACAGAATTATCTTGAGGTAAATAAAAACAATTAATTTTTGAAAGGAGGATGGGATCATGAAAGAAAAATATACTACACCAGAGATGGAAGTTATCGAATTTGAAGTAGAGGACATTATTACTACTAGTGATGTTTGGACTCCAAGTGCTGATGAATTACCACCAATGTACTAATTAGTATTCCGATAACGGGAGAATGTGGTAAGAAGTAAATGATGTTATAGGAGCTCGGCAAATGCCGGGCTCCTATAAAATGAAAAAGGAAAAAATATGAGAAATAAAAAAATAATTGCAACGATTTTAGCATTTGCCATGATTTTTACATCCATTCAGTTTCCAACTGTGCAGGTAAAGGCAGAAGAAAATACAGCGAATGTGAACCATGTGCGTACTGCAACAATGTCTGCATCTTCAGTAGAAGATGACAGTCCAACTTTGGCAGCAGACAAGGCAAACGATGGAAATAATGGAACATGGTGGTCTAGTGCCAGTGCAACGGTGTCTAATCCAGCAGAATGGTTAAAGGCAGAATTTGCA
>JAFYVJ010000072.1 GCA_017549185.1 Roseburia sp.
GCGTTTTATAATCTTCCATTACATCCTGTGCGTAGGCAATGTAATCAGCTTTCTCAAAATAACTGTCGGCATCTGCATTTGCCCGAACCGCTACTGCACGCAGATAATCACTAGGAGAAGTATGACCTGTTTCCACATTCAGTACCATCAACTCATTAAAACTACAGTTATTTGGATTGATTTTACTTGCGTCTACCATCTCCTCGAACGCATTACCGTCAGCATCCAGCCCTTTAATGACATACTGTGGATTATCCTCTGAATAATTCACTGCCTTATATATGTTTACAGATTCTCCCGTCTGTGGACTTGCATAGGACATAAGAGCATCGGAATATAAAGCAGTTTTCTGTGTGGTTGTTCCGGTACATTTCATAACCGTATTTTGGAAATCTCCACCTGTCTGCTGTACTTTATTGGTCGTACCTGTTTTTGCATACGGACTTGTTCCGTTATAATCTATAATCTGAATTCCCATCATCTCATCCTTTCTGACTTCAAACCTGTATTTTGCATACCTATTTCCATCGACATAAAGCACCTCCTAGTTCAAAAGTAAATCTACCTCTTATGAAACCGCCAGCCATTTCATAAACCGATTCATATTATCCGTCATCCATGAACCAGATAGCTGACTCTGGTTTTGCAGACTTTCGAAGAAACTTTGCAGATTATCATACTTCACATTACTAAATACAGTTGGCACCTTCGTTTCTTCGATTTTTTCTTTCCAATTTGTGTATTCTTCTACCGCTACCTCTAAATTTGTTTTTTCATCATCACCAGATTTACTATTCAACACTTTTTCTGCTCGCATATGTAATTCCAAAAACTTGGTGCTAAATTTTTCTCCATTCTTCCGGTTAACAATATTATAATTCAATTCATTGATTTCATCGTATAAATCAGGTGCTTTAGTCTTCAGAATATCCATTCTGTCTAAACGATCATCCGGTGCGCCCACCATAGGACCTTTCTTTATGTCATATGTAACATTACCGTTCTCATCCACTGTACCATTCATACCGTATTTTGCAATCGTTTCCATTGCAGAGAGAAAATCAGACGCTTTATCCTCTGTCAAATAATTTTCAGCAATGTATTTTGCTTCCTCCATTCCAAAGGATATCATTTCCTGTCGTTCTTCCTCCGTCATATTTCCTACATTGTGAGGAAGAAAATAATTTTTGATAACTCCATTTGCAACTTTTACAACATTTTCGTCTACTCCCTCAAGACTATTATATAATTTTTCATTCGTCTGAATATTAGGAATCACAATCCTATGTGTATTTTCCATCTGCACAACTGCCTCATTGAAAGCAGCCTGCTTTGCTGCGTCTGTTCTAACGATTTCATCAAGATTACCTTTTTTCTCACTGTCAACAAGTGCTGCCATACCATCGCCAGAGAACTCTACAATTACATTATCTCCATATTGTGCCGAAATGGTTTTCATCGCATACAAGGTTTCTTCCCTGGACATTTTATCCATAACCTTATTTCCCTGCTCATCCGTTGTATTAAATTCGTATCTCACTATGGTATCTTTGCCTCCTGTGCTTGCACCATAGGACTTAATCTGCTCTGTACCTCTGTAAAATTGACTATAATTTGCATTAATATTCATTGCCATAATCTTATCCTCCTTGGTTTTATAAACTTGAAATCCATTTCTTTTTTCATTGCCTATTTCATTCCAACAAATTTTGCAACTTCCACCTCAAAATAATCATCCATATTACTGCTAAATCCGGCAGCTTTCCATGCTTGGTCAAATGTAATATCTTCTATGTTGCTTAAAAAAATGAATGTACTATCCTTTACCGCATTATTCATTCTACCAGTAATCTCTAATCTGTACTGATAGGTATACTCATCTGTTTTCCAAGTACCATCACTCATTTCGTAATGTTTAACCATAATAACCGGCTCATTATTTGGGGAGGACTGTTCCGAATCCGTTTTCTCATAAGTCTTAACTACGGATGGCTCCTTTTGCGAACATCCGCACAGACAATATATAGTGCAGACCGCTATTATAATTAACAATACTATCTTTCTTTTTTTCATATACCACTCCTCTAAACAAAATGTGTTCTATTTCTCATATCGACCAAATTTATTCTCTTACAAATCCCATTTGCACCTATCGACTATTTATTGCATCAACTGACTATAAAATTACCGCTGCCCGAAACTCTTTCTCATCACAGTCAAACGCAATGTTGCCATCGTATTTTTCTGCCACTGCTTCCACATTTTTCAGCCCAATACCATGTCCACTCTTAGCATTTACCTGTACTTTGTTATCTACAATCTGCACTTTTGCAAGCACCGGGTTTTTAATACTCAGAATCACTTTTCCATCCTCATAGACCAGTTTAAACTGAATAACCGCATCTCTTCCAGCTTTTACCACCTTTTCACACTCTGCTATAGCATTATCCAGCAGATTGCCAAGAAGTATTACTATCTCTTCTTCCGTAAGCCGGATTTCATGCACATCTCCGACCTGAAAAATCATAGCAATCTGTTTTTCCTTTGCGGTTTGAAATTTGTGATTTAATACTGCGTTTACTACTGGATGATTTGTATTGATAGCTGACAAGTCCACCGATATACTCTCCGTCAGTTGCTCCATAAGTTTCACCGCCTTGTCCATATTTCCACCTTGTACCAGACTTTGTATGGTCACAATCTGATTTTTATAATCGTGCATCTTTCTTCTCTGACGTTCATAAATGGCATCCATATCGTGATAGGCTTCTATCTGGTTCTTTGCATTTTGGTTTGTCAGGGTACTTATCCTTAACTGCTCGCCCTTATCCAAAATATCCTGCAACAAATAGATAGTAATAAAATTGATTGCTACTAACCCTGTTGTAAGAAAAAGACATACATTTCTTGTCTTTTCATCTCCATTGAATAACTGAAACATTCCAATAACACCTGCGATGGAAAACAGCGGTATACTGATTAACATATACCGTTCTTTTCTTTTTAAGGTGTGAAAGTTATTGGGGGATTTCCATATCCTGCGTATACAGAGAACAAGTAACAATTCACACAGTTTTGCCAGCGTTCCAAAAATATAATTATGTTCTTCGCTGTATAAATCTATTGTCTCAAA
>JAFYVJ010000073.1 GCA_017549185.1 Roseburia sp.
CCCCTTAATCGGCTTCGCCAAGTATCTGGATGATGTAGGTACCTTGGGCAAAGGCGCCATTAAGAACATGGATAATGTTGCAGATGGCATCAAGTATTCCGATGAGATGGTGGAAGGAATCGAAGAGGCGATAAAAGCAGGCCGCAAACAAAGTGATGAACTGCTAAAAGAAGCCGAAGCGATGCTGGACTCCTCCAAGAAGAGGCTGGATAAGGTGAAGGAAGTCGGGGAGGATGTTGGTAAAAGTGGTAAAAAAACTGTTGATGTAAATGGAAAAACTGTTACTATGGATAATAGTACATTTGATCCTAATCTTGTAGACAAGCAAGGGCGGACTAATATTCAGAGAATGGAACAAGGACTGGCTCCAATTGGAACAGACGGAAAATCAGTTAATATACATCACATTGACCAAACCGATAATGGACCAGTGATGGAAATAACGGCTACAGAACATCAGCAGAATTACAGCAAATTACATACTAATATAGGACAAGTTCCCTCTCAAATCAATAGAATTGAGTTTAACAACTGGAGAAGAGGATATTGGGAGTGGCGAAGCCATAGTTTAGATTAGTGGAGGTATATATGAGTTATACAAATTTTATTAAAGCAATGGAATTGGCACCAAAATGCAGATTTTATACAACTGCAGGTGGAAAAAGTAAAGAAGAAATTGATATATCAGAAAAAAAATTGGGAATATCTTTTTCAACGCAATGTAAGGAGTTTTATGAAAAGTATGGTTATTTATCTTTTTTTGGTAATGAAATATATGGAATTGACCCAGAGGACGATTCGGGAATATTAGAAGGAAATTCAGTTGCATATGCACTGAATGACAGAGAAGAATATAATTTACCTAAGAAATGGATACCTATATACAATTTCGAAGATGGAAATATGGCATATTTAGATTATTCTGCTTTAAACGAGGAAAAAGAACCTAGCGTTATCATGGCATTTTATAATGGGAAAAAATACGAAATTGCTGAAACGTTAGCGGAAGATTTTGGAGACTTCATTTTGCAGTTAGTGCAAGAGCAGATAGCGGATTAAAAAATATAGACTGCATCTAGAAAAGAAACATACTTTTATTGTGTAATAGTTATGCACCATTTCCCTTGACGCTCCCCAATTATTCATGTTACTATTGCACGCAATAGAGGTGTAAGGGGAGAAAGACTTTTACAATTAAAAAATACACAGTATCAGCGGTATTCCTAAGACACTAAAAAGGTATGAAATACTGCTGATTTTCTGTTTGCAGTTATAAGTCAGTTGCATTAACAGAGAAAAACATAACTGCATGCCCAGCCGGAAAACAACTGCTGTGTAAGCAAATTCCTGTGCTTGGATGTCATATGTTCACTGCATTATGACTTTTCGCTGTTCATCTGATAAATCCAAGTTTCTTGTATTGCTCGTTGAGTTCATTTTCTTTCAATGTGGCTTTCAGATAGGCGACATCTTGCTGAATATTTTGATAGATATTGTTGTGATGTCGTTCTGTTAGATAATTGCAAAATATCCAATGAAAATCAGCAGAACAAATAAAGCAGAGTAGACATAAGTATGACTATGGAATAAAGGAAGCGGTTATTGACCCGGTACCAGAAGAATATACATATAAATTTTTGTTTGAATAGGAGAGATGGGTATGCAATTAGTTAAAGAGGATGAAGGTATAAAGTTATTAATAATTGAAAATAAATTTTATTTAGAATACGATGCAGGTTCGCATATGGTAAAGAAAAAAAGAATTGAGATTTCTTCAGACGAAGTTGTGTCAATATATTGATGATGAAATGTATAATACAATTTTGCATTATCAGAATGATGGTGTATATGGTGAAGATGTGTAAAGGTATCTAGGATAAGATCCTGATTTGACACAGTATCAGCGGTATTCCTAAGACACTAAAAGGTCATGAAATACCGCTGGTTTTTTTGTCTGTCCCTATAAATCAGCCAGTTGGAGTAGTAGAGAAAAACAGAACTACATACCCACTCGAAAAACAACAGCTGAGTAAGCAGATTTTTGAGCTCAATATAGTGGGAGATACTTCGTAGTTATTGCAGACTATGAAATATCTCTCATTCTTTCAATATTGAGAAAATGATAATGTATGTAAAAGTGTAACAAATATCAAGCGCAGTATAAAAAGTTATGTTATAACATATCCCAGAAACTAGAATTAGAAATTCCATTATAGCTAACCTCGACATTGAACTAAAATAGCACACTGGTGCAACGCAGGCTCTTTCGAGGGAGAGAGAAACCCGGATGGAGTATGACCCGATGTGGAATCTTTCCAAAATAACCGACCCGGAAGGCGGCGTGACGGAGTATATTTATGACAGACAGAATCATCTTGAGAAAGTAACAAAGCCCGGCGGTAATAGCGTTAAATTTGCTTATGACGCCAACGGAAACCGCACAGAGATACATTATCCTGACGGAACCGTGAAGCGTTATGAATATGATGCGCTGAACCGCAGAACAGCGGAGATAGATGAGGCAGGGAACCGTACAAGCTATATTTATGATTGTATGGGGAATGTAAGCCGGATTGTGGACAGATGCGGGAATGAGACAAGCTTTGTTTATGACAAAAACGGCAGGAAGCTAAAGCAGACAGAC
>JAFYVJ010000074.1 GCA_017549185.1 Roseburia sp.
TCCCCTCCTAAAAGGAGATAAGACCCCTTGAAGACTACAAGGTAGATAGGGCAGAGGTGGAAGTGCAGTAATGCATGTAGCTGACTGTTACTAATAGGTCGAAGGCTTGACCAAGAAAAAGGTTTGAAATTCAGTCTGTATGAAGTTTTGAAGGTACAAAGTTCGAAAGAACAGAGTATTTTCAGGAAAAAGAAACGAAGTTTCTTTAACAGCTTTACGAAGTAAAGATGTTTTCCTCGATAGCTCAGTCGGTAGAGCACGCGGCTGTTAACCGCGCTGTCGTAGGTTCAAGTCCTACTCGGGGAGTTAAATCTTACTTAGCAATTAATACTAAGTAAGATTTTTTTAACAAAAGAATATGGCTCCTTGGTCAAGCGGTCAAGACATCGCCCTTTCACGGCGGTAACACGGGTTCGATTCCCGTAGGAGTCATTATGGCGACATAGCCAAGTGGTAAGGCACGGGTCTGCAACACCCTTATCATCGGTTCAAATCCGATTGTCGCCTCTAAGATTACCCTCGAAAACTTAGGTTTTCGAGGGTTTTTTGTTTTTAGATACAAAAGGAGACTGCCACTCTACTATGATTTGCTAAATAATCTTTTTCAGTATATGTTTGACAAGTATGGACGCAGCATATATAAATATAATAAAGATTATCTAGATTATAAAGGAGAGAAATCAATTGAATAATAAATATATTAGACTAGTAACAATCCTATTACCAATTCTATTAGCAACAATTTGTCTTACACAAATGGTAATAAATAATAATCAATCCCATATGCCTATTCCAATAGATGTTACTTTTATAGGTGAATATAGCTATGACAGAGAAAACTGGTATCCTTATAACGAAAATAGTGATATATCAGCCCTTGAAGGAGATATTATCATAAAGGGACATTTAGATACTGAAATTCCGGAAAGTGGAATGTTAAATTTTTACTGTAATCATATCGGGATAAGTATATATGTTAATGGAGAACTGTTATATATAGATACACCATCAGAAATTAAGAATTATGGAATAGATTTAATGGCATCTATGTGTGGAAAACGCTGGGAACAGTTTAGGTGTCCGCTTATCACGACAGAAGATGAAATCGAGATTCATTTTATTAATTATCATAGTCATGGAAATAAAACTGCATACAAAGAAGCCTTGGATTCTTTACTTATAACACCTCTAGATAGTTCGATTCTAGAAACATATTTAGAAACATATACCAAACCATTTGAGATGTTAGGCTATGCACTTTTTATTGTAGCATTGATGCTTTTAGGAGCAGCTCTTTCTTCTATTGTGTTTAAAAGTAATATGACAAATTCTTTGTTTAAAATGGGTATTACTACATTGTTTGTAGCTGGATATATGGTATTTGATGTGATGATGACTTTTTTTACGGGTGAATTGTTAGTGGTAAAAACCTACGGCAGACAGCTGTGTCTGATGCTTGCAGTTTATTTTATGGGACTAATGATTTGCGATGCTTTAAAGGGAACATATAAAAAAATAGCGGAAATTCTAATGTGTGGTTCCTGTATCATCAATCTAAATATTATAGCTCTTGCTACTATAGGAAAAGTGTTAATATTTGATACACTATTTTTCTGGGAATTGACACAATATATTGTTAGTATTGGAATGATTATGTTGTGTATGTTGGAACTAAAAGGAGAACAGGATTTTAGAAAAGAATTTATAATTTATGTTGGGATAAACATTGCCTTGCTAATTGATATAGCTGGTGTAAATTATAGTATGTATTATTCTGGTATCTTTTTTAAATCTATGTATGTGTTGATGATGATTATATTCCTTTTTTATGGAATAAAACAGGTGATTTTGAATCATCAGGCCTCTGTAAAGAATAAAAAATTAAAAGCAGAATTGGAACAGAGTCGTATTTCGGTAATGCTTAGTCAGATTCAGCCCCACTTTTTATATAATTCATTAACTAGTGTAATGGATTTATGTGATAGAGATCCAAAGCAGGCAAAAGTAGCTATTGCAGATTTTGCAGATTATTTGAGAGGTAATTTGTATTCTTTAAAGACAGAAAATCTGATATCTTTTCGAACGGAGTTAGAACATATTGAAAAGTATTTGCGATTAGAAAAATTGCGATTTCAGGATGAACTTGAAGTGGTATATGATATTCAAACGCTAGACTTTATGCTTCCGTCATTGTCCGTACAGCCATTGATAGAGAATGCGGTAAAACATGGTGTAGGTCAAAAGATAGGCGGTGGAACAGTCGCTATACATACCTATGAGACAGAAGAGAATTATATTATTAGCATAGTGGATGATGGTGTTGGTTTTGTAGAGGGTGAATACGTGGATGAAAACGGTACGCATGTCGGAATAGAAAATACAAAGAGACGACTGGACATGATGATGGGTGCTCGGTTAGAAATTGAAAGCAGAAAAGGAGAAGGTACAACTGCATGTATCCTGATTCCAAAAAGGAGTAATTAAGTATGCATATTATTGCAACAGATGACGAACAAAGTGCATTAAATGTATTGACGGGAGCGATTAAAGAAGCAGTGCCACTAGCAACGGTGCATGGATTTCGGAATCCTCTCGAAGCACTTGAATTTATGAAAAAGATAAAATGTGAGATTGCGTTTTTAGATATACAGATGCGTGAAATGAGTGGTATTGTATTAGCCAGGAAATTAAAAGAAATATACCCAAAAGTCAATATTATATTTGTAACAGGCTACTCACAATATGCAAACGAAGCATTTGCCTTGCATGCAAGTGGTTATGTATATAAGCCGGTAACAGCGGATAAAATTATAATCGAAATGGAGAATCTGCGTAATCCGGTAAAATGGAAGGAAACAGGGATTTATGTAAATACCTTTGGCAATTTTACACTCATTGTAAATGGAGAAGAAGTTTCTTTTGGCAGAGAAAAATCCAAGGAAATGCTTGCCTATTTGGTAGATAAGCAAGGAAATGCTGCTACCAGAAAAGAACTAGCAGAAGTATTGTTTGAGAGAGAAGATTATTCTAGAGCTACACAGAATTATTTATCAAAAATAGTAAAAGAGTTGATTACAGCGTTAGAAAGAGTGGGAGCGGAAAAGATGCTAAAACGAGGATTGAACAGTTATTCCGTAGATGTAGATGCATTTTTCTGTGATTTGTATGATTACGAAAAGGATAATGTTACACCTGACGAATTGAATCGGTTTCAGGGTGAATACATGAAGCAATACAGTTGGGCAGAGGTGACACTTGCAAGATTATTTTGGGAAAAAGAGGGTAAAAGTTGAAAGAAGCATATTTTAGAAAATGAACTTTTATTATTGCGTTTGTACTACGTTTTGTCATGTTTAAGATGGTATGATAATTTTATAGGAAAAGAGATTACAGTAAAAAATATTAAAAAGGAGTGAAGAGGATATGAGAAAAAGAACATTATATTTCATTTCTGCTACTATAGTATGTACGTTATTGATTGGGTGTAATATAGCAAATGAGGAACAAAATAATGGTGCAGGTAAAGTAACAGAAGCAGAACTTGCAGAGGACGAAACAGTGGAAGCAGATACTAATATTGAGATAGAAACAGCAGCTATTATTTCACCTCTTCCAAATGATATCGATATTAATCACTTGGAGAATGGTACAGTTGCGGTATCGTTAGAACAGGGAGATGCTTATGTAGATGATACAGGTGCCATGCAGATGGATGTAACGGTCTATACATATGATTTGTATGATATGATAGATATAGCCAATTTAAAAGAAGGTGACACTATCATAATAAGAGGGCAGGATGTTAAAGTAACTTCTTTAGAGAGAACGGATATGGGATTACTTATCAATGGAGGTCTTGACGAAAATGGTTATGAATTACGTACAGACGAATCAACCGTTTGGTATGAAATAGGATATAGTGATATAAAATCTTATTATGAAGTTGGCAAAGCAACCATTCGTGTATCAGCAGATATGAACTTTTATGATAGTTCTGATTTAGATAAAGGAGAGGTAATTTACTATCCAGGTGATTTCCTGACGGATAAAGCAGGTATTATATATTATTTTGTTCCAAATAATACTAGTATTGTAATTGAAGATGGAATGATAATAGAGATGTATCGTAGATATACACCATAAAAGCTAAAAATATAAAAGAGTCTGTTTTTGAAAAGAATTTCAAAAACAGACTCTTTTTGTTTGGTATGTCCTACATTTTGTCCCACGTAAGAAATTATAATATATAGAGATTATTATTTTTTGTTGATTGGAGTGCATGCGATGAAAGTGCTACAGAAAAAAATATTGATACTTGTTATTAGTAGTGTATTGATTTCAGCATTAGTAGTTATAGTGATTGCATTTTCCAACTTTAATCGTATTGTGGAAAGTAATTCTGGGCAGATTATACAACTTATGTGTTCTGAGAAAAGACAGGTAATTGATGAAAAATTACTAAATATAGAGCAAGGTGTTTATACACTATACCATTTTGCAGCAAATCAGATTAATGAGGCAGATAACTTATGGCAGGATGAAGAACAGTATGAAGAACATATTAGTAGGATGAAGGCACTAATAGAGACGACTGCCAGATATACAGACGGTGCTGTATCTGTTTATTATCGCATAGATTCTGATATAAAGGGAGCTAAGCAAGGGGTATGGCTGGTGCAGAATGAAAATGGAGATTTTGCAGAGCATGAAATGACGGATGTTTCTTTATATGACAAAGATGATATAGAGCATGTTGGATGGTATTACATTCCGATAGCGAATGGAAAAGAAACATGGATAAATCCGTATTACAACCAAAATATGAGTGAAGAAATCATTTCATATGTGATTCCTATTATTTTAGATGACCGAGTGATTGGTGTGGTTGGTATGGATATTGCCACAAGTCTTTTATATGAGAATACGAAGAATGTTACTGTGTATAATACAGGATATGCATTTTTGATGGATAATGAAGGGAATTTTGTATATCATCCGGAGATGAAAGAAACTGTGATTACTGCAGATTTTAATAGTCAGCATACATATCTTTATGATAAAAGTTTGCTCTCAGCAGAAAAGCAGAGCGTAGAATCTTATCGTTGGAATAATACGGATAAAAAAATGACCGCTCAAAAATTGCGTAATGGAATGATTTTTACCGTATGTGTTACAGAGCAGGAACTTAAAAGTCCTCAACAGAAAATGTTGACAGATTCCATTTTGGTAATTGTGCTTATAATGTCGGTATTTTTTGTAGTGACGGTTTATATTACAAAAGCAATTGTAGGACTAATATATACAGATGTAATGACGCGACTAGGAAATAAAACGGCATATACTGAGTGTATTGATGCAATATATAAGCGAATAATAAATAAAGAAAAATTCAACTTTGTAGTTGTGGTTATTGATATTAATGATTTGAAAAAAGTGAATGATACCTACGGACATGAATATGGAGATAAATTAATACAAAATGGGGCGACTATTTTGAAAAAGGTATGGGGAAGTGATTTCATGTACCGGGTAGGTGGTGACGAGTTCGTAATTATATGTTTAGGTATGGATAAAGGAAATGCCGAGAAAAAGATTGTATTATTTGAAAAATCGATAGAAGACTATAATCGTCAAAATAATGGAAAAGAGTCGTATTTGCAAATGGCGATAGGCATGGCAACATATAATCCTGAAACAGACAAGGAATATATGGATGTGTTCCGCAGAGCAGATAGTGCCATGTACGAGGATAAAAAGCAAAAAAAACAGCAGAGGCAGGTAAAATTAATATAAATATAAATAAAGAAGTAAGTATGCACTATCTACTATGTATACTTACAAAGGAGAATACAAAATATGATGGAGAGTCAATTAATAAATATAACAGCAGAGTTGTGGGGTGCGGCATTTTGTTTAATGGCTTCTATCAGTGCGCTTTCCTATGGAAAGATTGAAAAATTCACGCAGAAATTAGTGTATTTAGAAGTTAATAATGTACTATTGCTTGTATTCGATGTGCTGGCAAATTTTTATCACGGAGATACAAGTACAGTCGGTTATTATATGGTGCGAATTAGTAATTTTATGGTGTTTGCATTAAGTTATGCCATGATTATTACTGTTTCGGAGTATATATTCTGTTATACAGGTAAGGAGGAAAATTTCCAGAAAACCTGGAGTAAGTTAATGTGGGGAGTATTTATTACGGAGATTGTTTTATTAGTAATAAATAGTTTTAACCATATGTTTTATTACTTTGATGAACAGAATATATACCATAGAGGAACCTGGTTTGTAGGTTCTCAGGTATTAGCTGTGATTGGTGCGATTTCTTTTTTTGTATTACTTTTTCAAAATAAAGAAAAGTTTTCTAAAATACAGATTACATTATTTATAATCAGTCTGATGATACCGGCGGTTGCCATTGTAGTACAGATATTTGCATACGGACTGGCACTTTATAATTTGGCAGTTACTGTGTCAATTATGTTTCAAATTTTCTTATTCCAAATAGAAAAGAGTAACAAGCTGGTAAGGCAGGAGCAGGCATTAAACGACATGAAAACGAATATTGTGATATCACAGATTCAGCCGCATTTTTTATATAATTCGCTTACAACAATATATTACTTATGTGATAGTGATCCTCAGATTGCAAAAAGAGCAATAAAAGATTTTTCGAATTATCTTCGTCAGAATCTGGATTCGTTAAAAATCAATACTCCGATACCGTTAGAAGAAGAGTTAAAGCATGTGGAGAATTATTTAAAACTAGAAAAAATGCGTTTTAAAGAGAATTTAAGTATTATATATGATATCAAAAGTACAGATTTTACAATTCCTGCGTTATCGCTACAACCATTAGTAGAAAATGCAATAAAACATGGTATTGCTACGAAAAAAGATGGAGGAACCGTTATTATCAGCACAAGTGAAGATCCGAACCAATATATTCTAACAGTATGGGATGATGGCGTTGGATTTGATACGCATAAGAAATGGAATGATGGTAGAAGTCATAACGGAATAGAAAATGTAAAGACACGTATTCGCAGCATGTGCAACGGAGATTTGCTGATAGAATCAAATCCGGGAGTAGACACGCAAGTAACGATTACAATACCTAAAAAATAAATATATTTGCGAATAGAGAATAACTGTAACGAGTTTGTAACACCTTTAGAACTATTATACACTTGAGATGATAGGACAATTCTAAAGGTGTTTTTTATGGAAAAAAATAAAATTACATTCGAAAAAGATGAGAAAAAGTCCATATTGATAGCTTTGATAGTGAGTGTCGTGCTGATTTTTGCACTGATACTTGCTTTTGTTGGAATAAAAAAATACCAGAAAGAGAATCTGGTAGATGTTGAGATAGAATCTAGTGTCACAATCGAGACGGAGATGACAGATACATATGATGGTAATGTCTATGTAAGAAATCAGGACGAACTGAATGGAGCGTTAAAAAATGAGTTGACGACAGCTATTATGATTGAGTCGAAAGAAAGTCAGACAATTGTAATTCCGGCAGGTGATTATAGTAAAATTGCACTTGTAATAGATGCTCCATATACAGAGATTACAAATTATGGTGTGTTTGAATCGATTTTAATTAAGCAGATTTCGACAAATACCTGGACGGAAAGTGCAATGGGTAATACGTTTACAATAGATGCACCAGCATGTCACATGATTATTCCGAGTGGTATTACAGCAAATAGTATGGAATGTGTGCAACCGAAATCAACACTTGCATTGGAATTGCAGGGAACATTGCCAGTATTGGCGATAAAAGCGGATTCTTCGATTGTATCTGTTCAGATTGATGGTGAATTATCGCAGATAAGTGTAAAAAATACTACCAGTTTGAAATTGAGCGGTAGTTCAATGGATGTTACACCGGTTGAAATAGGCAGTAATGCGGCTAATACGATACTTTCAAGTAAGGTTCCGGTAAACGTGACTTCTTATGCTCAAGTATCGGTAGAGTTTTTAGAAGGAGCGGAAGGCAGTCAGTTTTTTGTATCGAATGAAGCCGTGGAAATGCTACTCACAAATAATACAAAAGAGGTTGTAGTTGTTACAAAACCGGATGAGAAGCAAGAGACAGTTTCCAGCGGTAAATCTTATACCTTTAAAAAGAAACAGACGCTTGCGTCATCGGATAGCTCTAGTACGGGCAATAGTAGTAGCAATAGTGGTAGTAGCAGTACAGTTGTCTCAGGTGGCTATTCGAAGAGTCAGGTAGATGCCATGATTAATCAGGCAGTTCAAAATGCTCTGGCAAATGCAGACAAGCAGACACAAGAAAAAATTAATCAGGCATTATCAGGAACGATATCAAAAGATAAAGTAGATGAGATGATTGATGAAGCCGTGTCGGATGCATTAAAGGATGCAGAAGCAGATAAAGAAGAAGAGATTGCTGATGCGGTAGAGGATGCAGTCGAAGATGTAATAGAAGAAATAGTAAACAGACCGGTAATTATAGAGTTTGTTGATCAGGTACATATTTCGGCAGGAACGCAAGGGAATCTAATTCCGCTAGAGGAAATGGTATTTCCAACGGAAGTATACGGCAGAGATAGTAATGGAACGGTATATACGATAGCGGTAAAGGAGTGGCAGAATACGGATCATTATTCCGTAGACGTAACAGCCGGTAAGTATACTTTTACAGCAGTATTAGAAAGTAGTACGGAATATTATATCGCGAATGCGGTGCAAGCGTATTGCACAGTTATGGTAAAACCGACATCTGAGGATAATATTATAACTTATAAAAATGCTGCATACAGTGAGAAAATTAAAGTAACCGAATATAGGATGGCAGATTACGCCAATATACAACAGACCTATCCGCAGGCGTATTATTTAATTGAGAATATATCGCAGGAAGAAGTTATATATGCGTCGTTGAAATTTTATTATTATGATGGTGATGGTAATTTAATAGAACAGGCATATTGGAACGGGCAATACATACAACCGGGAAATAGTTGGATTGGATATCGTTCCAAACCATGTATGGATTATGCGTATTATGTTGTTGAGATTGATAATTTTACGGGAAAGAATGGAAAAGTAGAAAGCTTTGCAGAACTTTCATTGACACGGACACCGTCCATAGAGATTAATAAGACCGTAACAGAGAAGGTTTCGGAGTGTAACGGTATCATTTTATATTTGGATACAAATGGTAATGCCTATGGCATTCAGACCTTTAAAACAAATGATGTCGATAAAAATTTGACGATAAATGATACGTCAAAAGAAATAAAAATGACTTTTAATCTTACTCTACCAAATGGAGCTGATATTGATAGCTCGATTGTGGTATGGAGAGGAGGTTATAAGTGATGAGAGGAAATAGAAAAGATATTATCATAAAGAGTTTGATACTCCTGGTTTCTATCCTATTGTCACTTATATGGGAAGATACCAATGTACAGGCAGTGGAGAATGCGTCCATTTCCATATCCGGATTAAAAGTAGGCGATTATGTAGAAATCTATCGAATTGCCTCCTACAAAGAAAGTGAGCAAACCTATGTATGGGAAGGAACGGTCGCAGACTGGATTCAGAATAAAGAAGAAGGCAAATCATACCTTAGCTTAAATCCGAACCAGCTAGATCGAATGACTGCAAGCCGTGCATTGGAATTTTTCCAGACCCTAATCATAGGATTAAAAAATGAATCAAAGGGAATTGCCAATTTAGACGGTTATACGTTCTTCCTCGGAGAAGAGAAAGAACAATATAAGGTTGAGAATATAAAGCCGGGATATTATGTGATTCTTCCGAAAGGAACGGATAGAATCTATGAATTAAAATGGCAGATGATAGCACCTGGGGAAGAAGCAGTCATCCATTATGACATGGAAGCAGGTGATTATCAAATTCCTTCGATAGAGACTGTTTTGATTAATAAGACAAAAGATAGAGGAAAAGTGCGAGATGGAACACTTCTTCTGTTAGATGATGAATTGGAAGTCACTTCGCATATAGCGATGCCGAAATTCTCGGAAATGTATGCGATAGGTAAGCGCATTTTAAACATTTCTATCGTAGTGCCGAAGGGCCTGACTTATAAGGAAGATTCGTTGACATTATCGATAGAAGATGCGTCAGCATATTCCGTCGGGACATATGAAAAAGCAACGGTATATAGGAATAGAAACGGAGATGTACTATTTTTCGGTACGCCGCAGGGATACTTCTATGAATTGAATGGCAGTTTACTGCTATCATCGGGAGAACCGGAAGAGGCGATGGAAAAATATAATACGACGTATGAGACAGATTACTTGTTAGCAGTGCAAAAGACGGCAACGGAAGATCACAGGCAAAGTGATACGGAAATTGCTTCAAGTCAGGAAAGTGAAGTAATAGAGGAACAAAACTTACACGCACCTCCGGAAATGGAAGTGGAACATTTGATTGCAGAAGATGCAAGTAAAATAGTAACAGCGTATGATGGACAGACGATATTTGTGATTGCATTGGATACGGCGGATGTGCCGGAAGAGGTAGTAGTTACCTATGCAGCAGAGAAAAATACAGCTGCCAGCGGAACCGGTGAATATAATAATTTAATCGCTTTAAGTTATTCTGTTAGTCCATTAGATTCGAATTTAATATATTCAAGTATTTCAGAGGGGCTTGCGACTGCTTATAGCATTACAGTTGTAGCAGCAGAAGGATCTGGGGAATACATAGACTGGACAACAGAGGAGAAGCTGGATAAGGCACCACGATTTAGTGGAGTCGTATTTACGGTATACCGAGTCAAAGGTGATGAGGAATACGAATATGTGAATACGATTATGACAAATAATCAGGGGGTTGCTTCATTAAGTGGTCTTGAAGCAGCAGAGTATTTGGTGGAACAGACGGTTTACCCTACGGGATTCACCTTGTCAGATGCATCTTTACTGATAAAAAAAGATGCTTGGACAGACGAATCAGTTATGGAAGGGGATGAAGATATTATGATTCTTTGGTTAGAATATAAGACCAGATACCTTCCGGTAACGGGAAAAACGGGAACCGCACCATATATTTTCAACGGAATGATGATATGTGTGATGGCTTTAGGAACACTGGTACGACGAAAATATCCATTTGGAATACAAGCGTCATTCAATAAAAAATAAAAAGTTGTGAAATTTGTAACAGGTTTGTAATGCACTATGGTGTATTAATAGAATATAAGGTGAATATAAAAATATTTTTGATGAGTTACAGATAGAAAGGAGAAATATCATGAAAGGATTAGGAAAGAAGTTTCTGGCATTGACATTGGCATTGGTGCTTTTATTGGTAGGAAATGTATCCGTATTTGCAAGCAATGCAAATAATACAGTATTAATCCAGAAACAAGAGACAGTAGAAGGTTATACGCAGATTACAACAGATGGTAATAATACAAAAGTGACTGCGACTTATAATCTTCGTGTGAAAAGAGAAGATGATGAGTTTAATATGTATAAGCTCACAAATCTAGTATGGGAGAAGACTAGTGACGGAGTAGACTATGTGAGAATCTCATGGGTGCCGGAAGTACAGAGTTTTATCAACAGTAATGAACCATTTAATTCGGCAACCTTCTTATCAGCAGATACTACAATAAAGAAAATTTACGAGACCCCTCTTAACTTAGGAGAGGCGGAAGATACTACAGATACAGGTGTCTATGAGGCAGGTTCTAAAGTAAATGAGACTTATGTAATTGAGTTATTAAAAGCGATTCGTAAAGATGAGACGACTATGAATGCCTTAAAGGCAAACTATGTAATCGGATATCATGGAAACCCTTATGATGGAAATACTTCCGTATTACCTTCAGCGGAAAATTCTTCCTATGAGGAAGAAGGTTCTATGCCAGGTGAAATCGGTCAGGCAAAGGTAACTCCTAGCATGCACGAACAGGAATTTTTATTAGCATATACTATTAGTGACATGCCAATTGGTCTTTGCTTTATCGATGTTACAAGTGGTCCTAGAGTATATCAGCCGGTTTTAGTAGATTTGATGCCTGTACAGGTAGGACCGACCGGTAATTGGTATGTAAAGAATACACAAGAATATAGCTTGAAGTATGAAGATGCAAGAATCGAAAAGAAGATTAATGATGCAGATTATGATATCGTACGTGAAGGTGAAATTGTAAACTTCAATATTACGGTAGACGTACCTTTATATCATAAAGGTGAGGATAGTAATTATATTTATACATTGTTAAACGTATATGATGATATGGCTCAAGGTTATACTTTGATTCCAACATCTATCAATATTACATATAAAGATGCAGATGGAAATGATTTTGATGCAACAGAAGCTTTTACACATACAAATAATAAAGTAACAGCTACGGATGCAGATACTACATATACAGCGTTTATGGTTGAAAATGCATATGTATATTATGCTACGACAGACGGAAAAGATGTATTCTATGGTATCGAGACAGGTACAAGTGGTGAATTAGAATTTTGGGCAAATATAAATGGTGAAATGGTTTCTTTAGGTACTTATAGAGAAACTGTAAGCAATTTATATGGAACACTTATTACGAACTATAATAATAAAGTAGTGAATGAGGAAGATAGATTAGGTTATGTGAATGCAGATATTGCTAAGAGAGAGCATGTGCAGTCTATTTTAGCAGTAAGATTTGACTATACGAAACTTATGGATACATTAACTGTTTCAGATGCCCCATTTGTTCCGGACAGTATTACAATCAGTTACGATGCTAAGATTAATGATAATTCGTTCGTAGGTAACGATGAGAATACGAATGATGCGTTCTTATATTACACAGGTGATTCAGCAGGAAATAGACATATTTCTCAGGATACAGTAAAAGCTTGGACTTATGCACTTAATATTGTAAAAGTAAATGGTAATGATACTTCTGAGTACTTAGCAGGTGCAAAATTTGATTTGTATCGTTTAGATGCAACTTATTGTGGTGGCGAAGCAGCGACAGCTGTACCGTCTACTGGAGATTATATGAATTATAGTTTTTATAGGGATGCGGACGGTAATGCGTATGATGCGTCCAGAGCGAATTGGGAAGCTTTAATCGGAAAAGCGGTATACAATTATTACGCATCAGATGATTCAGTTTTAGATTTAGAGGCAACCGTTTCTACTAAGAAGAGTGCAATGATTGATGCAACAGCAGATTATAAAAAATTAGATCAGTTTGCAGCTAAGTTCGGTGCTTTGACTGCAGAGAATCAGGAAATATTTAATGAATACATATTGACACAGGTAAATGCTATGAAATATCAGTATCTTCCTGTTGAAGTTAATGAGTGCGAGGTACATCCAGGAAAAGTACATTATCATGTACAGGCGTATACCTTATTCTGGCAGGATATTGAATCTGTTGCAGATGCAGAAGGTATTAGTGTAACAGGTTTAGATACAAATACTTATATCTTAGTCGAAACAGTAGCTCCAGAAGGATATCATCAGTTAGACAATGGTTTACAGTTCGTAATAAACGAGTATAATGAAGATCGAGCAGATGCAGCCGGTGGATATAAAGGTTTCGTAGATGATAATGATACAGATATCGTAGATGGAATCTACCAAATTACCGTAGAAAACTTTGAAGGTCTCGTATTACCAAGTACCGGTGGTACAGGAACATTACTCTTTACAATCATCGGTATTATGTTAATGTTAAGCGCACTTGTAGTAATTATAACTAAGAACCGTAAGGAACAAAGCATTGGCTTATACTAGGAAAGGATGGTGAATGGAATGAAACGTTTTATAAAAAGTTTAACAGTGTTCGCATTGGTGTTTACCATGCTTTTAGGAAGTACACAACCGATTTTAGCGGTTACCACAGAAGAGCTAAATAATAAAAGCGATACTTCTGTTTCAGTACAACTAGTGAACGCAGAAAATAGTACAGGTTCATTTACAGTAAATTGTGCCGGTACAGAAGATGAAATAAAAGTTTATCAAGTAGCAACCATGCAATGGAATGCTGATACAGAAAGTTTTGATGAACCACAGTGGGTTGCTGCAGTAACAAGCTGGTTGAGTGGAAGCTATGTAAGCTTAACTACACCTGCGTTACTTGCCGCTCAGTCTGAATCGGTGCAAGGTGACTTTTTTAAAGCCTTGGTGGATGAAGAAAATGGAATTATTAAAGCGGATGGATTGCAAAAATGGTCTTCGTTTGCAGGGGATGGAGAAGATGGATATATCATTGATCCATCTATAGTAGTTGAAAAAGATGATAATGTTGATGAAAAAACAGATGCTTATTCTATCGAAAATGTTCCATTAGGTATTTATGTAGTTGTAGGTTCATCAGGTGCAAAGACTTATGCACCAGCTGTTGTTAATTTAATTCCTGATCGAGATCCAACAGGTAAATGGTATGTGGATAATAACATTGAAGCTACGATGAAAGCAGCAGATGCTTATATGCACAAATTTATCAATGGTCAAAAGACAGACATCGTTACGATTGGTGAGGAAGTAGACTTTACAATTGAGTTTCCATTGCCTGAGTATGAAGATAGAGGTGAGCAGGCAATATACACCTTAACTTTTGATGACGTGTTATCAGATGCATTTACATTGGATACAGATTCTGTTGTAATCAAATATCGTACAGATGCAGGTACATCCTGGGAACAAGCTGCTGAATTAAGTAAGGATTATTATACAGCACTTATCGCAGCTCCAGCACCAGCAAACAATCCGGATGGATATGGTATTACTGTTTGGGGCTGTGGATACCATCATTTAAAATATTATACAGATTCTTCAAAAACGAAAATAATAGAATATGTTATTTATCGAAATAAATATAAAGACCCAGAAACTGAAAGAGATAAGTATGCATATTATTATTATAAAGAAGGTGCATACCATGTAATTTATGATAGCGAAAAACAGTATGATAGCGTTGACGTAGAGGGATTAAGAGCGGAATACGCACGCCTAACAGGTGATAGTACAGGCCATAGTTTGGTTCAATTTAATGCAGATGGAACTGTTAATGGTAGTGGAGGATCTACATCTCCAACGGAAGTACAGGAATTATTTGAGGGTAAGAACGGATACGAATATGTAGCAAGTCTATTCCATAATATTTTTAATATTACCTTTGATTATAACAAATTGATTGAGAACGATTTATATAATCAGAATGTAGATATTCAGATTACATATAAGGCTCAGGTAAATAAAAATATCGAAGTAAATAGTGAAAATAATACCAATACTGCAACTATGAAGTATGAAATTAATGCTGCAGGTGATAAATTCGCAACAATTAGTGATACTGTAAAGGCATATACATACGGTCTTAACCTTGTAAAGATGGATGGTGATACATACCAGACTACTCAGGCAACAGATGCACAGAGAAATCCTCGATTCGAAGCAGATGGCATTACACCAATATATGAAGATCCTACTTATTTGGAAGGTGCAAAGTTCTATGTATTTAAAGAAACCGATACTTTCATTGGAGAGGACTATAAAGGTTCTATGCCAGGAAGTCCAGATGCAAAAGATTTGGATGAAAATACTAAATTAACTGAATACAAAGCAGATCATACAGGGGATGGTCAATATTACTATTATACCTATCAGGCAACAGAAGATACGACATTAGATAATGGAGTAGCTGTTACATCCGGGGATACTGTAACCAGAGTATTCAAATTAGTGGTATTAGAAGATAAGACATATGGAACTTATTTTAACGGTACACTTACCTCAGATGATGAAGCAGAAGGTGTTACTGTAAAAGGTTTAGATGAGGGTAATTATATTGTAAGCGAGTACCTTGCTCCAACAGGATACAATCTTTTAGCAGAAGATATGATGTTCTCTATCTATAAGATTAGTGATAATAAAGCAGAAGAGCAGGCTGGCAGCTATAAACTCTTTTCCGGTAATCAGACTGGAGATGAGTTAGATGATGATGGTTTATATACAATGAACGTATTAAACTATGCTGGTCTTACACTTCCAAGTACCGGTGGTATGGGTACTATGTTATTTACTATGATTGGTATTTTACTAATGGTAGCAGCTATCGTGGTAATTATGATGAAAAATAAAAAGAACATGAGATATGCCGCAGAATTTATGGCAATCCTTTTGGTTGTAGGTATGTTATTCCAGCTTACACCACAGAATGTATATGCGGTTACTGAGGTAAAACTCAATAACGAATATGGTTCAGCAGTAACTGGCGATAATAAAGTGAACTTTACTGTAAATATTAAAAATGCCGGAGATACATTAGAGGTATACAAGATTGCCGAAATGAAATATGAGAATGATACCTATAATGGTCCATCATGGGTTACTGGTGTACAGCAAAAATTAGAAGGGTCTGACTATGCCGCATATACTACACCAGCATTATTAGGTGAAGCAAGTATTGATGATCAGGTAGCATTTTTAGAATGGTTGTATACAAATAAAGACACGAATAACCTTGAGCAGAATCAAAAAGTACCAGCAGGTAATATAACAGAATCAGTTGGTGGTGAACAGATTACAGTTTCAAATGTTGATTATGGTATTTATCTGGTTAAAGCTGTGAATACAATTTCTGGAAAGAATTATCAGCTTCTTACGGTAAATGCGATTCCTACACAGGAAGGTCCTCTTGGTGCTTGGTATATCAAAGATAATATATCTGCAAATTTGAAATTCGCAGATATTAAAGTAGTAAAGACTATCAATAATGAAGATGGTATTACCGTATCAATGGGAGATGAGGTAGAATTCGAAATTATAGGGGAAGTACCTGATTATCCGGGCGTTGATACTGTGGATAATGAAGGTAATCCAGCAAAGGATTTTTCAAATTATTTCTTCACAATGAATGATACCATGTCAGATTCCTTTGAATTTGATAGAGAACAAGGCGTTGTTATTGAGTATACTACCGATAGTGATATAGAGACTGAAACTTGGGTAGAGCTTGAAACAGATAAATATGAATCATTATTTGCTTTAGCTTCAAAAGATACAAGTACAGTAGGTGTTCGTAGATGCAAAGATAATATAGGAAATAACGATATTTATTGTATCGTTTCCGGACCAGAGTCATCAAAATATACATATAATTTTTATATTTATTCAGAGGAATATGGAACCTATACATGGTTTTATAAATTATCTAGTTCTAGTTTAAATGCTAGTATTTCAGGAGCATTGACTGATTATAAGAATACTACAAAAAGAACTACTGCAACTACACTTTCTTTTGATAATACAGTCGAATGGACAGATATTAATAATATTGTATTTGACTATGAAAAACTTCATGAGTTAGGTGCAAAATATGTTCGTGTGACATATAATGCAGTTGTTACACCAGAAGTTGTAGTAGGAGCAGATGATAATACCAATACCGTAACATTCCACTATCAGAAAGATTTAAGTGGTGCTGGCGGAAGTTCTTCTGACACAGCGTATGCATGGACTTATGGTTTGAACATCGTAAAGAAAGATGGTGATGATACATCTACATATCTAGCAAATGCGAAATTCAAACTTTACAAAGAGGCACATATTTATGTACCAAGCGATGCAAATGCAGATAAAACAGAAGCTACTTATGCTAATTACGAATTTTTAATGAATGTTGATGAAACTACAGATGTACCAACAGGTATTATTTCAGCAGAGCAAAATGCTGTAGCAGAAACTCTTGATACATTAGCAGAATTAAATAGTGTAATCAACGGAGATTATTATTACAGATATGTAGCTTATGAAGCAGACAAGTGTGGAGTAGAAACTTGTGCAATGAAGGATGCAGCTCATTCACATGTACTTGTATATAAATTTATTGGAGTAAATGGTGATGCAACATCAGAAATCGTTTCTGTTGCAAATGCAAGCGGTGTTACAGTGAAAGGTTTAGCACCAGCTAGTTATGTATTAATCGAAACAAGCGCACCTACAGGCTACAATAAATTACAGGAAGCTTTAAGATTTGAGATTCAGGAACTTACAGTGGACCAGGCATCTGCATTAGGTCATCATACAGAAGATGGTAAAGTAAGTTTGAAAGGCTTTGCTTCAGACGAGACATACGAAAAAACTCAGATTGAGAGTGACACATCATTGAAATATGCACAGGTTGGAGAAGGTGATAAGGCAGTTTATTACAAAGTATACGAAGACGGTATTTATCCAATCGAAGTAGAGAACTTCAAAGGACTTACTCTTCCAAGTACTGGTGGTATGGGTACTTTATTCTTCACACTAATCGGTTTATTTGTTATGACAGCAGCATTAGTTGTTATCATTGCAAAAAGAAATGGACAAAAATATATTGAGTACTAATCTGTAACTCCTTTGTAACACCCTTAGGGCTATCATGCTAATATATGATAGACTAAGGGTGTTTTCTTTTGCCGGAAGACATAAAAGGTGAGAATATGCGGGTAAGACGGGAGTTCAACAAGACGAATTTTCTTCTGATCCTAGTCTTTTTGGTGGGACTGGGGATTCTGTTGTACCCAAATATCAGTAATTATTTCAATGAACGCAACAGTTCAAAAGCAAATACCGTTTATGACGAGACAGTTGCGTTGATGAATGAAGAGAAAAAAGTAGAGATAAAAGGGCAGGTAACAGAATATAACAAAACACTGCAAAAGGATCCAATCGGTCGTTTTGCAGAGATGACCATTTCACAGTATCAGGAATACATGTCACAGTTGAATGTAGATGGAAATGGTATGATGTGTTCATTAAAGATTGAAAAATTGGGACTTAATCTACCGGTGTTTCATGGTACGACAGAAGATGTTTTACAAAAATATGTAGGACATGTTGAAGGAAGTAGTTTGCCAATTGGTGGTATAGGAACACATAGTGCACTTTCAGCACACAGAGGTCTGCCGACCGCTGTGCTTTTTACGAATTTAGACCGTATGGAAGTGGGAGATTATTTTTCAATTGTAGTAGTCGGTGAAGAACATATTTATCAGATAGATCAGATTCTTACTGTTTTACCGGATGATCTTTCTCCGTTGGAAATCGATCCGGAGAAGGATTTATGTACATTGATTACATGTACACCTTATGGAGTGAACACACATCGTCTGATGGTTAGAGGTGTCCGAATACCGGATGAAAAAGTGGAAGAAGTAATCTCGGAGATGGAAGAGTCAAAATTATTTGATTTTACAAGAGAAGAAGTTGTCAATATTATCGCGGTTGTCATGGTTAGCATCTTATTAGGTGCATTGGGTCCATCCATTTTGTTCCCGCCGATTATCATGAGAAAAGTGCCATTGCGTCCATGGGATGATAATATTGAAAAGGTTATAGCAGCGGCGATTCAGGTATCTGAATTTGCAACGCGTGCAAATTGGGCAACAGAAGATGTGACCAAAGAAGCTGATCGATTGTCTAGGTTAAGACGTTGGGACGAAACATTAAATCATAAGGAAGAGCTTTCCGAAGAAGATACACAACGTCCATGGCACGAATATCAATATGAGGATGAAGAAGAATTATCCGAAGTAGAGAAGAAACGTTATCGCGAATGGGATGATGAGATTCTAGAAAAGGTAGAGCAGGATTGGAAACCAATAGACCGTGCGGCACATAAGAGAGCGTTACAGTATACAGACGTTGATAAAGTAGTAGAGCAGGGAACTGCAGAAGAAAAACCTGTAGATTTGGAACCGTATTTTAAAGAAGAAATACAAAAAGGACATGAAATTGTAAAGAAGAGCAGACGAGAATAGGCGATAGGAGGGAGGATGCTATGATGGAACAAAAAAAGGCAATACGTATTAGTAAAAACATGATAGCGATTACTCTCTCAATTTGTATGATACTATATTTTGGCTATGCTGAAAGAAGTATGAAAAGAGTTTATGCGGATGCAGATCTAAATACAGAAGTTGTCGTGACTGAAACAGAGTTGCCGGATAGTATAGAAGGCACAGTAGAGAATAGCGGAACGGAGATAACGAATAGTGAAGAAACGATTCCTGATTATGTAGAAGATAACAGCAATTCCAACCTAGGCATAGAGCAGGGAACGGAGACGACAGAGAGCACAGAATCAACAGAAAGTACAGAGTCGACAGAGAGTACAGAATCGACAGAAAGTACAGAGTCGACAGAGAGTACAGAATCGACAGAAAGCACAGAGTCAACGGAAAATACGGAATCGACAGAAAGCACAGAGTCAACGGAAAATACGGAATTGACAGAAAGTACAGAGTCGACAGAGAGTACGGAATCGACAGAAAGCACAGAGTCGGCCGAGAATACAGAATCGACAGAAGATCCGGAAGATACAGAAAAAGAAGAAATTCCACAGATAGTGGCTTCTATTACATATTCCTATACGATACATAAAGCAGTAGAAACGGTAGCTCTATCAGATGAGGGAAGTAGCGAAGTTTCTGAAATAGATACACAGGAAGAAGTAATATCTGAGATTGTGACAGAAACAATTATAGAAACAAGGGAGTACTATACCCTTTTTGAGGCTTTTGTAGGGGCAGCATCTGTAACAGAATTGTTGATAGAAAAAGGTATGGCAGATTATGTACCGACGATTGTATTACTGTCGGATATAACAATAGGTGATACTGTTGTTAATGAAGAGAATGCATCCTTTATTTTAGATTTAAATGGTCATGCTGTACAGATTGGAGAAACAGCAGGGATTGATTTTGCTGCTGGAAATATTGTATTAACAGACGGTGCTTATTTGGAAGCAAAAGAGCAGTCTTTAGAAGGTGCACTTCCTATATTGGGAAGTGTATCTGGTATAGGTACTTATTTATTTACCGGTTCAGGAAATATGTGTTTTAATACGGGACGATATCAGTTAGAAAATGATATTGTAACAGGATGTATCGTGAATCAGTCTACTAATGTAGTAATAAATGACGGTTATTATCTGGCAAAAGCAGGTAGGATAGCCGGCGATATAGGAACGATTACGATTAACGGCGGATTTTTTATTTACGATGTAGAAAAGGGGATAAGGCAGACAGGTGAAGTGATTCTGCCAGCTGAACAGGCGCTGATTAAGACACAGATTACGATGGGGGATGTGGTTTGGATTGGATTGGTGCTTGGTGAACCAAGTTATATAGTAGAAGTGAAGGTGACGGAAAATGATGAGATAAAGGAAGTTTGTACTTATCATGCCGATTTTGCCAGTGCATGGGAACAGGCGATTACACTTAGTTGTGAAAATGGAGGTGTTCCTGCAAAAGTTCGTATCTGTGATGAAGAGATTGTTGGAGTACAGATAAGTCAGAGCTATGAATTAGATATCGTGGAAGAGCAACCGATACCTATAGTAGAATTGTCTAACATGAATATGAAACGTGCAGAGGGGTTTGTAGACAGTATGTTTTCTGTGAATAACGGAGAACTGATACTGGATGGATGTTATATAGATGGAGAAGCGGAAGCATCTGCATCTTTAATTCGAGTGTCTGGAAAATCTCATTTGTCTTTGAAGGATTCGACGTTGGTAAATAATGTCGGTATGTTAAATGAACAGACCGGAGATACAGGCGCAGGTGTACATTTAGCGGATAACGCTGTTTTGGAAGTAGAGGGAATTGTATCTGTCAAAAATAATGTATGTGTTGTTCCATTGTCAGAAGAAACCGTAACGACAGTAGTTAGAAATGTATATATGCAAGATGGGGCTACTATCACAGTAAATGATACCTTAAGAGGCGAAGATGCTAGTTCTAGTATTGGAATTACACATCAGGATGGAATCATTGCCGGACTTACAATGATGGGTGATATGGATGCGACATTTATCAGCAAAAGAGAAGAATTATCCGGTGGTGCAGAGAATATGGATGTAAGTGATATTCTTGAAGTATTTACATCAGATGACTATCCATCATATTTTTTAAATTATGACCTAAATAAGAATATTCTTTATTGGGATAAAGAGACGAGATACCTTCCAGAGGCTGGTTATATTAAATTAGAAATGATACTTCTTTTTGTCGGATTATTTGGTTTTATCGTAAGTAATCTGCCTCAGTTAAAGGATAAAAAGTTATTAGCAAAGATTGTAACTACAATGGCGACGGTTTGTATGATTTGTGGAATCGTAATAGGATTTTTACATATTAAGCGTGAACAGGATTTATATCAGGAGAACATACAGATTATACAACAAATGACGGAATTGCAGGAAAGTAAGAAAACCACGGCAGATGTTTCTTCAGAGGCAGCATTTGCTACGGAAGCATATGAAAGTGAAGTGGAGGAAGAGCAGGAAATTGGACTTCCGAATGACGGAAGAGAATATTTTGCAGTTCTTGAATTGCCACAGTTGGGAATTAAGCTGCCGGTATTATCGGAATATTCCGAAGCTGGTATGAAGATGACGCCATGTGTATATTATGGAAGTATCGAAACCAATAATCTTGTGATAGTAGGGCATAATTACGAGAGCCAGTTGGCAGCGTTGAATGATTTTGACGAGAATTTAGAGGTAATTCTTACTTGTAAAGATGGAACGGTTTATACATATGAAAGTTTTATGGTAGAAAGTTTAAACCCGGATCAGGTTGATGAGATGTTAACAGGTAATTGGGATTTTACCGTATTTACTTGTAATTATGCGGGAGACAAGAGAATAGCATACAGATGCTTTATACAGGAATAGAGAATATAGGAGAATATAGATGAGGATGTTTGGAATAGGGGTAGATCTAATGGCAGTCATGATAACATTTGTGATTTCCATTGGTGTAATCCTTGGGAAAAAGAATAGTCTGAATAAATATTTCCTGTTAATGTTATTGTTGAATGCACTGACGTTATTAGCTGATATAGGTACTCTGACATTTATGGGAGATACGGCAGCACTTGTTTTATTACAAGTGAGTTTAATTATGCAACTTTCATTTACTTTTTTGGGAGTGGCAGTGTTCAGTTTTTATATAGATGTTGTTTTGAGCGAAAAAAAAGGTGCCAGACCGATGTATCGCATCGTTCCTTTTGTAATTGTATTCATATTAATTGTTTTGTGCGTAACTTCGCTTGAAACAGGATTATTATTTCAAATTGATGCGAATGCAAATGTGAAATATGATAATTATTTTTGGATAGTAGAGTTATTAGGATGTTTTATCGTAATTTTTGATGTTGCGCGTGTTGTTAAGAGTCAGATTATGAAAAAGATATCTGCAATAACGGCAGTAGATATCTATATTTTTGTTGCAATACCGATGATTATGTTGGTAATACAAGAATTGTTAGGAGGAAGTCTGTCACTGTTTTATGCAGCAACTACGGTAGCGTTTCTGGTGTATTATATATCTATAAATACGCATCAGAACTATAATATGATGAACGAATCTGTTGAAGCTGTAAAAGCACAGACAGAACTCGTTCTTTCTCAGATACAGCCGCATTTTGTATTTAATACATTGACTACTATTAAATATCTGTGTAGTACGAATCCTCATTTGGCGATTGAAGCGGTTACAAGATTTGCCAAATATCTTCGTAGAAATTTAGATACAATTTCCAATGAAAATTTGGTGAGATTTAAAGATGAATTAGAGCATACGAAAAATTATCTATGGCTGGAACAGTTACGCTTTGGTAAAAATTTAAAAGTTGAGTATAGTATTGATTGTGATAATTTTTATGTTCCGGCACTTTCGTTGCAACCTATTGTTGAAAACGCTGTAAAACATGGTATTACCAAAAAGACCGGAGGCGGTTTGATTACCATTAATGTACGAGAATTAGATGAATGTTATCGTATTACAGTAAGTGATGATGGAGTAGGTTTTGACAAACAGGAACGATCAAAGGAACATCATATAGGGATTCCTGATGTTCGTATGCGTATGTCTCAGTTAAATGGATCAACTTTACATGTACAGAGTGCAATAGGTGTGGGAACATCTGTTGTATATGAGATTATAAAGGATGAATAAGATGGAAAATGATGAAAAATTAACGTCTATGATCGAAGAATTAAATGAGATACAGAGTCAGCTTGAAGACTGTGAGAAGGTGTTAAAATTAGAAATGCCTGTAGTTCCATCGGACAGAGTAGAAAGAAAAACTGTCAGAAGAACTGTTGAGAGACAGCCAGTGGAAACAGATGTAAAACTGCATGCTTCTATAAAAGAACTTTCTGAGCAAATGGAAGATATAAAGCATAGGCTAAGGCAGTTAGAAGAAATTACTGTTAAACTAGAGTTGCTCGATGAAGTAGACGAAGATGTCAATTATATCAAGAATTTCATGAACCATAAGTTAGATAAGGACTTTGATGCGATGTATCGCAATCTTATGGATCAGATGAATATTGAGGCAATTAAAATTTATCGAAATATACAGGCGGTTATTGTGGAAGAACAAGCAAAACAGAATCATGTTTTGTTCGGTGTGGATGGTAAGTCTGATAAGTTGAAGTTTAGAATGAATCATGTATTGATTTTTTCCATCATATCGTTTGTGGTGTCTATTTTGGTAATGATTTTGCAGATTTTACCTGCAATGGGAGTTGATATTTTTTAGAATGGATATTTGATGGAACTATATGAAGAAAAATAGTACTGCAATCGTGACTACTACGGTGATTGTTTGTGTAATGTTTCTTTTCTTTACGATAATGATTATTTTTATACAAAATCATTTAGATGTCTCATCAGAAGTAGTAGAAACAGAGAAAAAAGATTTGGTATTACAATTAGATGATACAGAGGAGGAAGTTTCCACAGAGCAGGAAATATTCGATTTAGGAGTCATTTATACATCGGATAAGATAGATTTGTCGAAGGAAGATAATTCTTTGCACGATGTAGAATATGAAAGTAGTTATTCTAATACGTTAGAATTGCTTCCAAGTGTGTTTTATATGCACCAGCCGGTAGATAAGAAGCAGGTAGATACTTCGAATTTTATGGAGAGCTACTGTGGATTGGAGCAATCGTGTATCCGTTTTGGAATGGGCGATGGACAGGAAGACAAAATCAGTGTGCCTTCCGAGATTTATTTGTATAACGTAGAATATGAGAACTCAAATTCTTATGAATTGAAGGCAGAAATAGAAGGAGCCAATGCTTATATAAAGTCACTTGGATGGAGTACACCAGACTCATCAAAAGTGAAATTGTCAAAAACGAGCGGTGGAGAGACCATTGTTTCGCGAGCATCCGATTATACCGGTACGGTGATTATCAGTTTAGTGGTGTCTTATGACAGAGGAAACGGTATAACAGCGACAGAGCAATTAGAAGTGTATGTTCATGTTTTGGATATGACGGATAAAAATACACAACTATACGATAAGAACGGAAATCAGCTTTACTTAGATAAAGATGGGACAGAGATAGCACATTTATCGGATTATGCAAATAGAGATGTTTTTTATGGAGCAATGAAGGTAAATGGTTGGCAGGTAATCGACGGAAAGACATATTATTTTAATGAAAATAGTTGGGCAGTTCGTGGAGAACAAATCATCGGTGGTACGAAATATGAATTTGATGAAGAAGGAGTATTGATTGCCGGTGAAGAAGTAAAGGGTATCGATGTCTCTCTTTATCAAAAAGAAATTGACTGGAAAAAGGTTGCTACCAGTGGTATAGATTTTGCGATTATTCGATGTGGTTTCAGAGGAAGTGCATCGGGGTGTATGGTAGAAGATAGCTTTTTTAGGCGCAATATCGAAGGTGCGATGGCTGAAGGTATAGATGTTGGTGTGTATTTTTTTACACAGGCAATAAATGAAAAAGAAGCAATAGAAGAAGCTAATATGGTGCTTGCACTATGTAAAGAATATAAGTTGGATTATCCAATGTTCATAGATACCGAGAAGGGTCCAAACGGAAGAGCGAATGGATTAGATAAAGAGACACGCACACGTGTGATAAAGGCGTTTTGTGAACGTATTACGGAAGCAGGCCATCAGGCAGGTGTATATGCGAGTACAAGCTGGTATAGGAATCAGTTGAATGCAAAAGAATTAGAATCATATAGTATTTGGGTGGCACAGTATAACGTAGAATGCACCTATGAAGGAAAAGCTGATTATTGGCAGTATACGTCGAAAGGACAGATTGCAGGTATTGATGGTTATGTGGACATGGACATTATTTTAAGACCATAATCTTACAAATAGAAGATGGTTTATATATAGAAAAAAAGAATGTGAGGTAAATAATATGATGTACGAAAAACCAGAGGTTGATAGAAGAAAGTTAGATGACGCATATCTGCTTAGTGAGATTGCTAGACTAAAAAAAGAAACAGAAGAGATTAGAAAAATTCTTGATGAGCGTCAGAATCAGATGAATATTCTGGAGAAAAATACAAATACGGCAATATTTAAGCTGACGGATACCCTGAATAAACTATCTGAAGAGATAGAAGAAGTAGAGATGTCTATATTAGAAGCACTTACGGAAAAGGAAGAGACATTACATAATGAAATCGAACTTAACAGTAAAAAGTTGCAGAATGCGCAGGAGCAGTTAGAAAAAGCCGTGTTAAAGCACATCGAAGCTGTTAAGGGGGATGTTTTGTCAACAACTGAAAAGGTGGACGGAGTAAACGATACATTAGAGAAGATTCGTGCAAGTTTAGCAGATAAAGTGGATAAGAAAACAATTTTTGCGTTACATCAGAGAACCACTACAATGTTTGGAATTGCGGTGGTAAATATTGTAGGTACAATTATGGTTCTTGGATTATTGTGTTACTTGATTGTTTGTTTGGCGAGATAAGGTTATGAAATATTTAATTGTAGATGACGAAAGAATCATTTCTGAGGGGATGGCAAGATCTTTACGGTCGATAGTAGGAGCAGATGCAATCATATATACAGCAAATGATCCATTTGATGCGCTAGAGATAATTAAGCAGCAAAAGATAGATATTATGTTTTGTGATGTGAATATGCCAGGTATGGATGGATTGGAACTTGTACAGCGAATCCAGAAGATTACAGAGGATATAGATGTAATTTTTGCTACAGGGTATGCACATTACAGTTTAGATGCATGGAATACCATGGCACAGGCATTTGTTTTAAAACCGGTTGGTGAAGATGAAATAAGAGACGCGCTAGACAAGGTTATGAGTAGAAGAAAAGGGTGGACTCCGGTAACTTTAGAATCAAAAGCAGAGATGAGAATCTTTGAAGAGAAAAAAACAAAAGACCTAAAAGCAATGTGTTTTGGAAATTTTGAATTATTTTATAAAAATCGACCGATTCATTTTACGCGAAAAAAGAGCAAGGAAATGATGGCTTATCTTATTGACCGTAGAGGAGCAGTTATTACTACGGAACAGATTCGAACAATTCTTTGGGAAGAGGATGTGGATACGGAAGAAAAACAGGGATATGTAAGAGTGCTTGCGAATGATATTCGTAAGGCGTTTGCAAATATTGGTGTGGAAAGTGTTCTTATAAATGAGCAGAATGGTTACCGGATTGATATATCTAGAATATCATGTGACTATTACGACTTCTTAGAAGGGGACGAGCATGCGAGACGTATGTTTCACGATGAATATATGTCGCAGTATTCTTGGGCAGAGAATACATTAGGGAGATTGCTAAAAATAAAATAAGAATAAGGCGGAGTGTCACGATAGGCACTCCGTTTTTTGAAAAATTTAGGAAATAGCTTGACAGTAATGAGTAGTTTTGTTAAAAATTCTTTTGTAGCAGATAACATACTTGTTTTGCAATAACATAGAATCTAATAGGGCAACATAGCCAAGTGGTAAGGCACGGGTCTGCAACACCCTTATCATCGGTTCAAATCCGATTGTCGCCTCTAAAAAACCTCGAAAATTCAATTTTCGAGGTTTTTTACATGTAAGAAAATCTATTAAGAAATCTTATTTACTATAATTTAATTTGATATTATAAATGAGAATATCCAAATGCGTTTGCAAAAGCATCAATTTGTTTTTTTTCTTTACACATAGAACATCCTTCCGGTGCATATGCTTTGTAGTCAGGAAGATTTTTTGTGGTAAATAATGAATTTATAGGAATACCCATAGAGCTATTGGCAGTACTGAATATAGCACTGATTCCGCTGATGTTTGCACCATAATATTTCAGTGCTTCTATTGCTTTAATAACAGATTGACCGGTTGTTGCAGAAGCTAATAATAACAAAACATTTTTTCCTTTAATCATTGGTTGAATATTATCTCTAAAAAGTAACTGGCCAGCATGAGTTACTTCTGGCGTAGTTATGTAAATTGTTTTATGAGAATTGATAGAAATAAAACCTGCTTTGGTGAGTTCTTCAGCAAGATATGCACCTATGATTTCACAACCATCCATGCACAGGATAGTATCTACAACTGTTGATGGTGAAATACGTTTACTTAATTCTTGTGCAGCGGCAGAAGCTTCACTTAAACGACTCTTAATAGTTGTCATATCTAGATAATAATTAACATGAGAATTTGGAGTAATGAAATGTCCGGGAATGGCTTTCAGTACAACATTTGGATTAGAATCTAAGAAAATTTTAATCATATTTTGCATATATTGTCCTCCTTGTTTTTGAAGAAAAACACCTGTTCATTTTGTGATACAGAATTCACTTCACTTATTGTCAGAATTGTGTGACAATTTTATATTGTATATTGTAAAACAATATGCAATTTAATGCAATATATTTTATGTGTTATTATAAAATGATAAAATATAAAAATATTAAAAAATAATTTTACAACAAAGATTTATAAATTTACTTGACTAACTATAAGTGTTTTGCTAAAATTTTTGATGTGGAATAAAGGATATTTAAAAAAATTCCACATAAGATATAATACGGCGACATAGCCAAGTGGTAAGGCACGGGTCTGCAACACCCTCATCATCGGTTCAAATCCGATTGTCGCCTCTACACCCTCAGAGCAAAAGCTTTGAGGGTTTTTTATTCATTGAGATTTTTTATAGGAGAGAATTATGGATTTTATTGAAATTTTAAAGGCTATTTTATTTGGTATTGTTGAAGGTATTACAGAATGGCTTCCAATCAGTAGTACGGGACATATGATTTTACTGGATGAATTCATTCATTTGCAAGTTTCGGAAGAATTTATGAGCATGTTTGAAGTAGTAATTCAGTTAGGTGCGATTTTTGCAGTAGTTCTCTTGTTTTGGAGTCAGATATGGCCGTTTGGTAAAAAAGATAACAAAGAACCGTTAGCAGACAAAGGTGTGCTTTCCTGGGCAAAATGGGATATTTTCAAATTGTGGTTCCATATTTTAGTATCTTGTGTACCGGCTGCGATTATAGGTATTCTGTTTGATGATATTTTAGAAGCATGGTTTTATAATTATCAGACGGTTGCGATTATGTTGATTCTTTTTGGTATCGCATTTATTATTATTGAAAATCAGCATAAAGGCAAAAGTGCAGCAGTGAATACATTAGAAGGAATCGATTATAATCTGGCATTTTGGATTGGTATGTTTCAGTTAATAGCAGCGATTTTCCCAGGAACATCGCGTTCCGGTGCTACAATCGTAGGTGCATTATTGCTCGGAGTATCAAGAACTGTTGCAGCAGAATATACATTTTTCCTTGCAATTCCGGTAATGTTTGGTGCGAGCCTTTTGAAAGGTGTGAAGTTTCTTATGGAATCGTCTTTAGTACAGGGCGAAGGTATGATTTTACTTGTGGGAATGGTTGTGGCATTTGCGGTATCACTTTTTGTAATTAAGTTCCTCATGGGATACATAAAGAAGCACGATTTTAAGGTATTTGGATGGTATCGTATTGTATTAGGTGTGATAGTGTTGCTCTGTGGTATTATTGGTATAATATAGGGTATTATCGGATGGTATATCATTCAGTATAGATGAAGATCATTAGAGATTAGAGTAATTATGGGATACAGAATTATTGTGAATATTTTGTAAAATAAAGATGGAGAAATTTAATTGAGAAATACACAGAAGAATAAAAATGTTTCTATATCAACAATGACAATGGTTGCATTGATGGCGGCAGTTATATGTGTGCTGGCGCCATTTTCTATACCAATTGGTCCAGTTCCGATATCGTTGGCAACTTTTTGCTTGTATATTGCGGTGATACTATTAGGTGGAAGAAAAGCGTTCATTGTGTGTTTGATGTATTTGTTAATAGGATTTGTGGGTCTGCCTGTTTTTTCGGGTTTTTCTGGTGGACCGATGAAACTGCTTGGACCAACTGGCGGCTATTTTTTCGGGTATTTATTATTAACCATGATAGCAGGTTGGTTTGTGGATAAGTTTCCGAAAAAACGTGTGATGTGTTTATTAGGATTCATTTTAGGAACAGCGTCTTGCTATTTGACAGGAACAGCGTGGCTGGCATTTCAGATGAATATGAATTTTGTATCGGCATTGATAGTAGGGGTGGTTCCATTTTTGGTAGGTGACGTGATAAAAATCGTTGCGGCAATGTGGATTGGAACTTTGGTACGCAGACAAATGAATAAAGTAGGATATGGCATATAAGGACATTACACCATGTTGGGTAAGGTCCTTTTTTTAAGAAATTATTAATTTTGGTAGATTATATTGAAATTGTATTTTAGAAAGAAGATAATAACAGTAAATTATTTTATGAAAAAGTGATATATATGAGGAAATAGGAATTTATGGTAGAACATCCAATCAGACCGGTATATGATGAGAATTCAAAAATATTGATATTGGGAAGTTTTCCATCGGTGAAGTCAAGAGAGGCTAATTTTTTCTATGGACATCCACAGAACCGCTTTTGGAAAGTATTAGCAGCAGTATTTGGCGCAGAAGTGCCGGAGACTGTGGATGAGAAAAGAGCATTTTTGTTGGAGCATGGTGTAGCAGTATGGGATGTGATTAAGTCTTGCGACATTGTGGGCTCTTCAGACAGCAGTATTAAAAATGTTGTGTCGAATGATTTACGGGAGATTTTAAATAGTGCTGACATCAGGCAGATTTTTGTGAACGGAAAAACGGCGGAACAATATTATAAAAAATATATTGAAAAAGAAATTGGACGAAAAGCAATTTGTCTGCCGTCTACAAGTCCTGCTAATGCAGCTTGGAATGTGGAGAAATTAGTGACAGAGTGGAGGCAGATATGTAAATGAACCGTGAAAACAGATGTGAGTTGTCGCTAATACGATGTTTTTATGACACGAGAGTGTGCGAAGCACACTTTTGTTTTACTACGAGAGAGATTTAGTGGAAATAGAAAAGATAAAGGTAGGAAGAAACAATGAAGAAAACGATAATTAGTATGATGATGGTGGTAGTGGTTGGCACATTATTGGCAGGCTGTGGAGGAAAAGAACCGCAGGTGGAAAGCGGCAGTATACAGGATACGCAGGTTACGGTAGAGAGTCAAGAAATAGAACAGAGTGGTAAAATAGAAGCCGATGCGTTGCTTGACCAATTCCTAGAGGGTGAAATCGATGCTTGGTATGGTGAAGATACGTTCAATATTTCTGACCTTCAAATGGATGTCGAAGATTGGGCATCGTATAGCGTCGGTGAAAGATTGGATTTAGACAATGATGCTGACAATGAGCAGATATTGAATGGACCTTATGGTGGTATCTATTTGGATGCTTCGGATGGTAAGGTGAAGGTACTTGCCTGTGGCGAAGGAACCGCAAGAAATCTTTCGTATATATATTTTGATGGAGAAGTATGGATTGTTTATTATGACGACATGCATGTCGGCAGAGCCTGCTATTTCTTAGAAAAATATTATGGAGCCGATGATTTGGCAGAAACGATATCTTTGGAACGGTATGAGGAAGAGGATTGTGTAACTTACTATTTGAATGGACAGGAAGTTTCTTCTTCTATATATGGAAATGAGTATGAGAAATTTTTTGGAACCTATGAAGTGTACGACCCAGTTATGGACACGGAAATTGTAGATGAGGGCAGTTCAGTAGAGGAATTATATGAAGCTTTTTTAAGTAATGAAATCAGTGTAGAGAATCCCTATGTAGACGGAGATATTTTATCTGTAATGACTGATGAAGATTATAATGGCGAATTTGATGGTGCAGAGAAAAGATATGCTTTTGTAGATATGAACAGCGATGAGCAGGAGGAACTTATTTTTAAAATAACTGCATCTCCAAGTGAATTGATGATGATATTAGGTGTGGTTGAGGGAGAACTTATTTGCTTTGATGTAATGGAAACCCATACAAACAGTATCGCGTTTAGTGTGTATGATTTTGGTTTGGCATGGAAAGATGAGAGTTATGACCATTTTGTAAGAGGCATCTATCATTATGGGGAGGACGGACAACCATCGTTGATTCGAACATTTACCGAAGGTGATGAAGCCAGTATGGAGACGTTTGCAGGCGATGAACCGGAGTGGCAGGAGTTGGATAAATAAAAAATGTGACCATCTCGAAGATTTTGTTGTCTATAGTAGTAAGAGGCCTTAATACAAAGAAAAGGAGAGTGCTATGAACGACGAACAAATAATAGATTTATACTGGTCGAGACAGGAAAACGCAATCACTGAAACGTCCCAAAAATATGGGAAATATTGTAGTTGTATTGCGTTTCAGATTCTTCATAATAAGGAAGACAGTGAAGAATGTGTCAATGATACATACATGAAGGCTTGGGATGTGATACCGCCACAGAGACCGAGGATGCTATCTGCTTTTTTAGGAAAGATAACGAGAAACCTGGCGTTAAACCGCTATAAGTATTATGTCAGAGAAAAAAGAGGAGCTGGTCAGGTGGCATTTGCTCTCGAGGAACTGCAAGAATGTATTCCTACAAAAAATGACACGGAGCAAATAATAGAAGATGAAATTTTTGTTGATATTTTAAATCGGTTTCTTACTACACAGACACCGAAAACCCGAAAAATTTTTATGCGCCGTTACTGGTATATGAGTTCTATTAAGGAAATAGCGGCTGATTATAAACTCAGCGAAAGCGATGTGAAAATGACTCTGTATCGGGCAAGAGGCGAATTAAAAAAGATTTTGGAGAAAGAAGGTGTTCGGGTATGAGCGAAGAGAGATTGTTGCATTTATTAGGTCAGGTAAATGATGAGTATATTTTAGAAGCAAATCCGTTGATAAAAAATAGGAAAAATCGGGCTTGGATAAGATGGTGTGCAATGGCAGCAGGCATATGTCTGGTGTTATCGAGTGTATTTTGGGGGCAGCAGGTGATGGACGTATATGCGATGGAGACTTCCTATATCAGTATAGATGTGAATCCTTCGATTGAATTGTGTCTGAATAAGTATGACAGAGTTGTAAATGTGATTGCATATAATGAGGAAGGACAGCGGGTGGTCGATTGTCTGGATGTGAAAAATAAATGCTATACAGATGCCTTGGAAGAGATTTTGCACAATGAGGTATTTTGTAGTTACATGGGAGCAGAGTCAGATGTGACATTTACGATTGTGTCCGATAAGGAAGAAGTGCTCCGAGCAGGAATCGAGTCCTGTGCACAGGGAATGGAACATCACGGCACGATTAATTGTTCTGATACACAGACACGCCAAAGAGCACATGATAATCATTGTTCTGTCGGAAAATACTCGGCATATGAAGAACTGGTGCAGTATGATGATACAGTTACGATTGAAGAGTGTAGGGATATGAGTGTGCATGAAATTCATAATCGAATTAATGAGTGCAAGAGTCATCATGGAACCTCCGGCAGCAGCTCAACAAATAGTAGTGATAACAGTATAACAAATGGCAATGAGAATACATTTGATACAGAGTACGATTATCCCGATAACAATAATTCCGGACATCACCGGGAGCAGCATCATCAATAAAAAATAAGAAAATCCTTTTGTGATTTTGTCACAGAAGGATTTTTTATTTGTGTTATTATATGAGTATAGAAACGATAGGGGCACAGCCCAGAAAGAAAAATAGAAAATTCGTATGGAGGTATATCATGCAAGAAACAAAGAAAATCAGAAAAAAAGCAAGTATTTTACAGAATGAATGTGTGGCATGTGGCTGTTGTGTAAAGGTGTGTCCACTTGGCGCAATTAGCATTTATAAAGGTGTTTATGCACAAGTAGATGAAGATAAGTGTGTCGGCTGTGGTAAGTGTGCAGTAGAATGTCCGGCAAGTATAATTAATCTTATCTCGAAGTAGGATATGTTAGGTTGTTTCAGTCAGCAGAAACTATTTCAAAGAAACGAATTATAGTAAAATAACGAGAATAAAGTGAAAGAGAGAAATATTATGAAACAGAAAAAACAATGGTACGATTATCTTTGGATTTGGACAACGATTTATTTAGTGATGGGATTTTTTAATATATTATTTGCGTGGCTTGGATTGGCATGTTTTTTCATTCCGTTAATAATTTCAGTGGTGAAAAGTACGAAAGGCTACTGTAATAATTATTGCGGAAGAGGTCAGTTGTTTGCATTGCTCGGTGGCAGATTTGGGCTTTCCAGAAAAAAGGATATGCCAAAGTGGATGAAGTCAAAATGGTTCCGTTATGGATTCTTAATTTTCTTCTTCATTATGTTTTTCCAGATGCTTTGGAATACATATCTGGTATTTGCCGGTGCACAGGATTTGAAACAGGTTGTGACATTGCTTTGGACGTTTAAAGTGCCTTGGCATTGGGCTTATCATGGGACATTGTTTAGTGATGGTGTAGCACAGTTCGCGTTTGGTTTTTATAGCGTGATGTTGACATCGACCATCTTAGGATTTGTGACAATGATTTTATTTAAACCAAGAAGCTGGTGTGTGTATTGTCCGATGGGAACGATGACACAGTTAATCTGTAAAGCAAAAGCCGGAACTTGTAGCACAGGTTCTTGCAGTAGATAAGTATAATTAAAAAGATAAAGGTAAGTAGTAAAACCCCTCAACCATCGACTGAACGTGATTGAGGGGTTTTGTAGTTGAGCTGTTTTCTGTATTGTTGGATGAAAAGCGTTTGGTCATCTGATGCGTGGCTTTAATCTAACGTTTATTGTATACGTTTCCGGCACAGACCTCTTCATCACTATAAGAAAGAAGTTCAGATACGGTAACGAGCTGGTAACCCTGTTCGATTAAATCAGGAATAACTCGTTCCATTGCGTCTACGGTTGTGCTGTGTAAATCGTGACAGAGAATGATGGCACCATCTTTTACGTCTTCCATGATTGCGTTATAAACCATGTCTGCATTTTTGTTTTTCCAGTCTAAGGTGTCTAGGGACCAATTCACCATGACAATTCCAAGGTTAGCACAAACCTCTTTTACATCACTGTTAAAAGCTCCGTATGGAGGACGGATAACGGTAGAGTCTACGCCTGTTACTTCGTAGATTTTGGCACGGGTAGTCATAATCTGGTCTGTCAATTCGGATGGTGTTAGTTTAGTAAGCTGACGGTGGCTCCAGCTGTGCCCCGCAACTTCGTGACCTTCATCTGCCATACGTTTTACGGTGTCCACACGATTGTCAATCAAATTTCCAACGACAAAAAAGGTGCCTTTTCCGCCATAGGTTGCAAAAATATCCAATAAATGTGCAGTGTGCTTACTTGGACCATCATCAAAGGTAAGTGCAATCATTGGTTTATCCGGGTCGATGGTGGTAACGGTCAGGTTATTTTCTGTATTTTCTGTCAGTTCTGTTTCTGTTAATTCTTCCGTTTCAGATACTTCAGATTCATTTTCGACCGGTAAGAGAAGAATGTCTTTTAACTCATCATAAGAATAGCTGAGCGTTACGGTTCCTGCTGACATAGGCAAGTAGTCACCGCGTTCTAGGATGATTTCTAAACCATCAGATGTTAATGTCCAAAGGTCTAATAAATATTCATTCACTACTTCGACTTCAAGTTGGGCGTCTTTTATTACCATGTTCTGTAAAACTTCTCGTCCACCGGAAGTAAGAATATTGTCTAAAGAAAGTAATTTTCCCGTAGATAAATCTGCATGGAAAGTAGCGATAATGTCGATTGGATGTGCCAAATATGGTTTGTCGTATAAACCAGAAAATTTGACACTGACAATATTTCCGGTTAGGAAACTGTCGTAATCGACTGTTAATTCGGCAGAATCTTCCATGTCAATGGCATCAGCAGATTCGTATTCAAAGTATGAAACTGTATCTGTTATCCAAGTTTCGATTGCTTGATTCAAGGCATCAAGTTCTGTTTCCGGATAGGCAATTCGAACACCTAAATCCTCATCTAACTGAATAAAGGCAGTACTTTCACCATATTCTCGAATAGGTGTCTCTAAAATGTTGGGATTAGCAAGGTATTCTTCTAATAAGTTATCGGAAGAAGTACCCGATTGCTCGGTTTGCGTATTTGATAAAGAGTCGTTTTGTGTTTTTGTGCAGCCGGATAGGAAAACACAAAGCACAAGAAAGAGAGAAAATAGTTTTTTCATAGAAATCCTCCTAGTATTAAGTATTTGCTAATTTTTCGAAATCTATGATTTCTATAGTGCCTCTGCTAAGGGAGACAATTCCTTCTGACTGAAGGTATTTTAATAACCGTGTGATGACTTCTCTAGCGGTGCCCATATGGTTTGCAATTTTATCATGAGTGATATGAAGTATCAAACTGCCCGCAAGGTTGCTTTCTTCTATAAGAAATGCGGCTAGACGGGAGTCCATACTTTTCCACAGAACCTGTTCTATCAACCACATCACATCGGTAAATTTTGTCGCCATAAGTTGATTGGTATAGTTGGCGAGTGCCACGGACTGCTCCATCATTTTTTTGTAGAGGTCAGCCGGGATAATCCATGCTTCGGTGTCTGTTTCAGGCATAACGGAGATATCAAACTGGATACTGTTCATCATACAGGATGCCGAAAAAAGGCACATATCGCGGTCAAAAAGACGGTAAATCGTAATCTCACGACCTTCCTCAGAGGTAATGAAGACACGGAGCTGTCCACTTTTAATTAAGACGAGACCGAGGCAATCGTTAGAGCCGTTATGTAGCAGTGTGTCTTTTTCAAAAGTGTGCAGGCGGGCATTTTTTGTAAGCAATGCCTGTTCTTCGGATGTTAAATTTTTGTAGATTGGGAAGTAATTTGCAAAATCCATTTATATCACAACTTTCGTAATTTATAGTTCTTCTTTTTCTTAGCCAAATAAATTAGCTTTTTGTGTTACCTAATTTAATAATGGCATGAAAAAATGAACAAGTCAAATAAATATAATACTTAAGATTTTATGAAGGATATTCTAAAAGAGATTTTATAGTGGTAAAATAAAAGTCACATAAAGATAAAGGAGCATGATGATATGAAAAAGTTGATTGGATTCATTTTATCGTTGGTTTGTGTGCTGGCTATGGCGGGCTGCAACAATAAAAGTATGGATTATATTATTGAAAATAAACCAAGTGTAACAGGAATAGTAGAAGAAGTACGTGATGATTATATTATCATGTATTCCGACTCAGCAGAAGGATATCCGAATGGTTCCAGATGGTCGATTTCTTTGGATGTAGAGAACAAAGACAGTTATACAGACCTCGTAGTGGGTGATGAAATCATTGTGTATCATGATGGAAATGTGATGGAGACAGAGCCATTAAAAGTAGGAACGGTATATGCAATCACCTTGAAGACACCTGCGGAACGTGTGGATAAAGAAGTGCAGGAGAATGAGACAGAGAATTTTGGAGAAGAAGATTATGTCGAAAGCGTTCAGGATGAGATCGCAAGAGTAGAGGAGCAGTCTCGCGAACATTGTGATATAGATTCAAGCGATATGGGACAGCAGCAAATGAACTATCACAGTGCACAATGGTATAAGCTTTGGGACGATGAACTCAATTCCCTGTGGAGCAGATTAAGTGATGAATTGGATGCAGAGACGAAAGCAAAGGTGCTTGAGGAACAGCGTACATGGATTAAAAGAAAAGAAGGAAATGCGACCGCTGCCGGAGTGCAGGCTTTGGGTGGAAGTCTTCAGCCGTTGTTAGAAAGTGGAACTGCAGCAGAAATGACACGTGCAAGAGTATATGTATTAGCAGGTTACTTAGCAGAGGTTAGAAATGAAACCTTCACAATTTCACCGGAGATTCAGGAAAGTCTGGATGTGGCTGAGCCAAACTTGAATGACGTGTTTGCACAGTTTGAAGGACAATGGATTTTCGATGAAAATCGCGGTGCGTGTGTAGGAGTTGAGAGAACCGTAGAGTGCGCATACGGTGTCGAAGGAAGTAATTGGACTGTTTGGGTAACGGGTGGAGATCTTTTCTCGGATTTGGATGTATATGGATATACCGAACAAAATATTTTATTTAAAGTTACCCATGCTGATTTTGAGGCTTATTATGATCTTTCGTTTGGGATGGAGGGTAACCTGGTTCTTATATATAGAACTTCCTTAGCTCCATCTGATATGAATGACTATGATATTATTGTTTGTGATTAAAGAATAAAAAACGGAATAGAATCCTTTTTTGATGAAATTATCAATAAATATGGATTCTATTCCGTTTTTATATTTTTATTAATACAGAAACACTACTTGACATACGACAAGTAGTGAAAATATAATAAGAAAAAAGGAGGGAATAAGTATGGATAAAAAGGTAATCAGAGAAAAACAGAATATGACTTATCTGTCATGGGCGAAAATCAGAAATTCATCAGGAACAGCAGGCTCTTTTTTGAAGTCTTTTTCTGACTTTGAAGATATAAAAACATATTATAAACTCTCCAATTATGATGCTTATAGAGGCATTATCGGGCATGAATGTGTGAACGAGATAATTGTAGATCGATTATTGTCAATCTTAGGAATTGAACATTTGGAGTACCGATTGATACATGCAGATGTTCAAGTGGATGATATTATAATAGATACGTATTTATGTGAATCGAAGGACTTTAAAGCAAAAGGTGAAAGCAAAATTGCGCTTGATGCGTTCTACCAGGCAGAGCGGTTGGGAGGAGAAAAACCGTTAGATTTTTGCATCCGTATGGGATGGGAGAGATATATTTATGAGATGTTGGTAGTAGACTTTCTTATTTTGAACAGAGACCGGCATGGTGCCAATATAGAAGTGTTACGTAATTCCAAGAATAAGACATTGCGATTAGCACCGTTATTTGATCATGGATTAGCACTGCTGTTTCAATGTCAGGAAAGTGGTAGTTTTGAAAAAGTACATGTAATGGAAGATAAACCGATACAATGTTTTGTAGGTTCAAAATCAGCCAAGGAAAACTTGTCGCTGATACCGAAAGGAAAAGAGCCCAAAATGCATGCATTGAAGGAAAGTGATAGAGCGATACTTTTCGCAGATTTAGGGGGTATAATCTCAGTGGAATTAGCAGATAAAATATGGGAAATGATATGGAAGAGGTGGAACTATTATGAAGCTTTTTGCAATCAGAGATGAATCAGAAAAAGATAAACCGATTTTAGGATATTTGGTTTATTATGAAAAGGATAAAAATTTTTATATTGAACTTCCGGAAAATGCTGATCCGTGGAGAATACCGTTGCTTTTATCGTCGTTTGCAAAAAGAGGTGAACAGACAGTAAATGCATACTGGAGTAAACTATGGGTACAGCAAAGAATCGTGCCATCGGACCGTCAGAACATCGGGAAAATTTTAAAAGAGAACGGTCTGAATGAATACGATGAATACGAACTTCTGATGTTGGGTCAAGGGCGTTGTGCACAAGACGATTATTATCTGGAAGCCTTACCTGAAAATGAATTGCCAAAAGAAGTGGCGAAGAGATTTCAGAATAGAGTTGAGGATGTGGTGCCATTAAAAGATAGACAGTTATTAGTTTTCTTTCGGGATGGAATGGTAAGAAAATGTGATATGAGACCATTTTTTGAAAAAGAATCAAAATTCTTGCCGCTATTAAATAATCAGGAATACTTCTGCAAAGTAGCAGTTGCACCGGGCGGATATGGTATCTGTTGGGGTGAGATGATTACGATTTCCGACAAAGAACTTTATAAATACGGAGTCGAGATAGGATTATCAATGGATGATTTTCGGGATTTTGTGTCTCATAGGGTAGTAAACGCAGCGGAAGCAGCAGAAATTCAAGAATGCTCAAGGCAGAATATCGGGGATTTGGTACAGAGGGAAAAACTGCATCCGATTAAGAGAGAAGCAAAGAGTACGCTTTTTCTTAAGAGCGAAGTAGTGCAAAGGAAGTGGATGTGATAAGCAATAGAGTATTTTTCAATCACAAAAGACATAGAGGAAGAAAAGGGCGATTTTTGTCCTTTTCTTTTTTTGATATTATTTAATATACAGAATAAAATCGAAAACGGATTTTATTCCGGTTGGTAACCATCAATTTGACACACTAACGCTGTGGCGGTATAATGATACAAATAAGGGGGGATTATGTTTAAAGAATATCTGAAACAAAGAGGAATTTCTATATATTATCTGGCAAAAAACACCGGTGTTTCGTATAGTACACTGAATGATTTTGTAAATGGTAAAGTCGATATTGAAAATTGCAAATTTGGCATGATTAAAAAAATTTCGGATGTATTAGAACTTACTTTAGATGAAATGTATAAATTGTGCCGGAACAAAAAAATGGTATACTCTAAGAAATATGAAATAGCAGGAGAGTTAAAAGTTGTTCATAAATCGTATCATATTGTATTTGATGACGGTGATAAACGTATGAATATAGAGGTATGTCCTGTAAATGCTATTAATGACGTGTTTGCACATATAGCAGCACTTTGGGAGATGGAAGAATATTTTGCGGAAAAGGAGATGCGAGAAGCTTATGAAATATATATTGATGCGAAAAAACACGCCGATAACGCTCATTGATTTTAATAATGATGGAACGATTCATAAAGTGTATAACGAAAATATTGATAAAGAAATAGGACCTTTACAGGAGCAAAATGCAACAAATTGGATTGAAAAATGGTGGAGAGAAAGAAGTGTTCCGATTAGTCAAGGACGTGTGCAGTCAATGTTAAAAGAAAGTGGTTTAATTGGTACGGGGGAATATTTGATCAGGAATTTGGGATTAAGCCTTACAGATTATTATTGGATAAAACCATTAGAAAAATCTTTTACATGGGAACAGGTTAATTTGTTTCAAAATAATTTCAGAAACGAACTGATGTTGCAGCAGGATGATATTACAGATGATAATGAGTATGCACAATTTTCACCAAATAGTTCTTTGCAGGGACAGCTTGAAAAAAGCTGGATAATTATTGATGGAAAGAGAGTATTGCTAAAAGGTAATCACGATAATTTATCTGCGGAGAGTATAAATGAAGTAATAGCATCGCAGGTTCATAAGATGCAGGGGTATAATAATTACACGGCATACGCATTGATAAAAATTAAAGATAAGGAATATGATTATGGATGCGGATCGGTTGCATTTACGGATCAACAACATGAATTTGTATCGGCATATGGGGTTTTATCTTCTAGGAAACAGCGGAATGATATGTCAACCTATGAACAATTTATCAATATTTGTGGAATGCATGGAATGGATAAAGAACAACTTCGGGCAGATTTAGAGTATCAGATTCTTACGGATTTTGTATTATCAAATCGGGATAGACATCTTAGTAATATTGGTATTTTGCGAGATGCAGATACGTTGCAGTTTTTGCGTATGGCTCCAATTTTTGATACAGGAAAAAGTTTGTGTGTGGGAACGGTTGCAAGTACAAACAGTTATGATTTATTAAGTATTGAGACAAATAGTTTTGCAAAAAACGAGTTGAAATTGTTAAACTATGTAACTGATAAACATTTGGTTGATATTTCAAAACTGCCGGATAAACAATTTATTATAGATATGTATATGATTGATTCACAAATGGACGAACTAAGAATCAAACAAATTGCAGATGTATATGAAAAGAAAGTAGATTTATTGGAACGTTTTCAGCAGGGACAGAATTTAGGAGATATCAAAAGAGGAATTGCAGTTCCAAGAAAAACAGGAGAAGTATTTGATATAGTAAAGAAAGTGGAGCAGGTTCAGATTGCAGCAGAGTTACGAAATAAAAGCAGTTCAAGAGAAGGATAATTCATACAAATGCCAAGATACGTAAAAGACGAAATAAACTTTCATAAATTCTTAGATGCCATGCTGCAGCTTAAAGAGGTAACCTTAGAGCAGGTATGTGATGGTCTGTGCACTTCCATCATGATGAAGCGTATAGAGTGTGGGGACCGTCTGCCGGAAAAACAGATGCGTGACCGCATTATGGCGAGAATGGGTGTGTCGCTATTATGAGATTCCTGGCGAGCTGGAAACACAAGCAACGCTTAGAGCAGAGAATGCCGAAAAAATATATGACGTTTTAATGAAATAGGAGTGTAAGACATTTAATGAAGTGCAAATATTTTACAATTATTGGGATCGCAATTTTATCGCTAGGTATACTTTGGGGAATTGCAAATTATTTAAACGCAAAGAGTGAACCAGATAGATATGAAGGTGCATACAATTCTTATGATGTAAATGAACCAGATCTCCAAATACAAAAAAACGAAGACGGAACATATTTAATACAAATTGGTATTTTTAGACTGACATTTTTACGAGAATGCACGGGAATCTTAGCAGAAGACAAAATAGTATTTTCTACTACGGAATGGGGAGAAGATAAGGAGATAACCGGAACAATAACCGTAGATGATGAAGATATTGCTACAGTAACACTGGCAGCGACGTGGAGTGATTGGTGGTTTAAAAACATAAATGTGTATAAGTATTATAAGGTATCAGACATTCCAGATATATATGAATTACAGTATTAAGTAGTCTCTGGACGAGACTGTAAAAAATTGAAAGGGGCTGTTGCTCTAGTAGATACATAATCTACTAGAGCAACAGTTCTCTTTTTCTGCCTAAAAATAGAAAAGCAGACTCTGAAGAACCTGCCATTCATGGTATAATAAGATATGGCGAGTAACTTAATATACCATAAAAATTATACCGAACTTGGAGAAACTTATCAACTGGTTTTACCACTTAAGATTTTATGAACGATATTCTAAAAGAGATTCCATAATGGTAAAATAAAAATCACATAAAGATAGGAGCATGATTATATGAAAAAGGTGATAGGATTTATTTTAGTAATGGTTTGTTGGCTAGCTATGGCAGGTTGCAATAATAAAAGTATGAATTATATTATTTCAAACAAACCAAGTGTAACTGGAATAGTAGAAGAAGTACGTGATGATTATATTATCATGTATTCCGACTCGGCAGAAGGATATCCGAATGGTTCCAGATGGTCGATATCTTTGGATGTAGAGAATAAAGATAGTTATACAGGCCTTGTGGTGGGTGACGAAGTGGTTGTCTATCATGATGGAAAGGTGATGGAATCAGATCCATTACAAGTAGGAACAGTATATGCAATCACATTAAAAACACCTGCAGAACGTGTCGATAAGGAAGTGCAGGAAAATGCAACAGAGATTTTTGGTGAAGAAGATTAAGTGACGAGTAGTAGAAATATGATAAATGCGTATGGGAGTAAAGTACGTAAATTGTCTTAAAGCAGACTTTGCAAGCATTGGTTGAAAAATATCAAAGGAGAATTTGATTCATGAATAAAATAAAATTCACTTTTTGTAGTGACACAAAATTATTCGCGTCATTAATAATTTGGAGTTTATTTCCCTCTATTTACATGTTGTTTCGAATGAATGTGCTTCAAATCAATAATGTAGATATCAATATAATGGGGCAATTAGAATGGTTCGACTTGATAGATGAAGTATTTGACACAACGCTTATTGTTCCATTGTATTCGTTACTAAAATCAAATGAGACAGCCAAAAATAGAACAGGATTAGCATTTTTGATCTCATTCGGAGTTTATGCATTGTTTACGGGTATTGTTGCAGTATATATATCATCGATTACAGAGTTTATGAATGCTACATTTGCAACTACATATTTGAAGCTTCAAACTGTTTCAATGTTGATTTCATTTATTTGCACATTTGCAATCATGTTATTTACGCTGCGAGGAGATTATAAAACAGTAGCAGTGTTAACTGTTACGAAATTAATCATTCTAGCAATGTGTGACAGCATCTTTATAAAATTGTTTGCAGAATTAGGTGCTTCGTATTCAGAGATAACAGTAAATACAATTGTTGCAATAATAGCTATTATAATATTATTACAACAAGAATATATTTTGATTTCCGTTCCATGTAGTGTGATTGAGATTGCATGGTTAAAAGATTATTTTCGGATAGGAGCATTTGCAGGTATACAAATCTTTTTAGACAATTTTATTTATGCAATTATGATTTGTAAGATGGTAAATGCAGTTTCTGAGTCTGGAAATTATTGGGCTGCTAACAATTTTATATGGGGATGGTTACTTGTCCCAGTTACTTGTGCAGTAGAAATTATTAAGAAGAATCATTGGCAGCGATTAACATTTAAAAATACATGGAGGGTAGCGATAATTATTGTTGTTATCTGGATGAGTTCAGTTCCGTTGTGGCGTTGGTTTATTAGTGGACCGATGGCGTGTGAAGCAGATATAATGCTTCAAATTTTATATCCGTTAGTGCCGTTTTATATAACATATATTGTATCAGCGTTTATTGATGCATGGTTTATTGCTCGTGGAAAGACAATTTATAATGCAATTAATTCGTTTTTGGTGAATATTGTGTATTATGGAAAGGCATATATATTGTTTAAACAAGGACTGTTTAAAACAAATATGATGTTTATTATTTTGCTATTTGGATTTGGAATGGTATTTCATATGATGATATCTATAGTTTTGTATTGTTTGGAGCAGAAACGTTTGAAACAGAACAAATAGTAACAATAAACCTACTGGAACGAAAAGTTTAACCTGAATTATTCATAATAATTCAGGTTTATATGATGACTCTTAAAATAAAAGTATTATCCTGTGTAAAAAATTGATAGTTACCGCCTAAGTGTTCTGTCATATAGCGAATACTTTGAGTACCATATCCATGCCCCTTTTCATTTGTAACGGGAAGCCCATCTGAGAAGATCGGTTGTTTAGCTATAGGATTTTCTACTGACAATAGAAGTTTATTATGGGCATATTTTAGTACTAAGTGAATGGTACGCATGGAAACTGCTAACTCTTTTTGTGCGTTAAGTGCATTGTCTAAGGCATTGGAGAGAATTGAAGAAAATAAAACTTCATCAACAGTAAGTTCTTCCAATTCTATGGTGTATACAAAACGAACATTTTGAGAACTACATTTAGCAACAAAATGTGAAAGTATATAATTAAGAGTATCATTTTGACAGAAATGTTCTAGTTTCGTTCCTTCTATAAGAGAGGAATAGGTAGTAATCATTTCCTTTGCTTTATCTGGATTATCATTTTCAATGCAGAGAGCAATGTTACTGAGTAGAAGTCGCATATCATGGCGTAGAAGTCGCAGTTCCTGTTCACTGCGTTTTATAGCTTCAAATTCTTTTGCCTGAGCATCTGCTGTAATACGGATAAGCTGTTCTTTTCGTTCAATATCTAGTTTCTGTTCATATTCCTTATAATACATAAAACAGAAGATAGTGTAAGTAATTCCTAAGAAAAAAGGAAGAAATTCAGCAACAACACGATTATTATCAATCCATAGATCAGTATAAATTATAGTGACATAATCAAATATATAATATGTTATTGGCATGATACCAAAAATACATACGCTTCGAGCATCTTTATTATAGATTACAGAAAAATATCCTGTCATATATTTTAAAGTAATAAAGGCAACAATACCCATTATGATAAATTTTGCAAAATATTCAGCAACTATATTTTCTGAAAAATAATAAACCAAAACACCGAACCATTTTGCAGGTTGACACCATAAGTATGCTGTAAAGACAGAAACTAATGCCGTGATAAGCTTTTTATGGTATATAATATATAAAAATAAAACCAAAGGAAGATGTGTAATTAGTGGGTATATTTCCCATAAGGAATCCATGGGGAGTAATATATATGCAACAATTTGTAAGACACCACAAAAAATGCAAAGAATAAAAACATTTAGCAGATTTTTTCTGGTAAACGAAATACCTGCAAAAGCAATAGACAGGTAGGTACCAAAAAGTAAAAGTAAGGTAGCATGTACTAAAAATAAAATGGTTTCTAGCATCACGTATTTCCTCCAAACAATAGCGAAAAATAAGTGTTTTCAAAATTCTTGTGAGCACTTCGGGAAATAGGAATTCGATAGCCGCAACGCATGAGTAATTCATTTTGTGTATAGGTCTTAATACGGTACAGATTGACAATGTAGCTACGGTGACATTTATAAAATTCTATGTCAGACAATAGTTTTTCTTCAAAAAAATATAAGGGTTCTATAGCCTCTATGGAGCCGCCGTTAGACAAAGAGAGAAGCGTATGTTTTTGATGTGCTTCGATTACTTCAATATCCCGTAGCATAATACGATGTACAGCAGTAATACTGCGTATCGTAAGGTATTTTGCCTGAGAGGAAATCTCTTCTGAAAGTTCTGTAAGGCATTGGAATAAGAGCGTTGTATTTAACGGTTTGAGTAAATAGTTGTAGGCTTTAACAGTATAGGAATCCACAGCATATTCAGAAGAATGGGTCAAAAAAACAATTTTTACAGATTTATCAGATTGACGGATTTCTTTAGCAGCATCCAAACCATTTAATAATGGCATTATAATGTCCAATAGAATAATATCAAATGGTTTACTGTGATGGCTGGTGATAAGGGAGTCTGCGTCCACAAAGGTTTCTATATATAAATTGTCAGGTTTGTCTTTCCACTGTTCGATGGTGTATCTTATTTGCAGGAGAAATTCTGGCATGTCATCACAAATCGCAATTCTTAACAAAACAATACCTCCCCAATTATATTTGTATCTTTAAAAAGTATAGCAAATTAATTTTTTTAAAGCAATTATTCAGGATACCATTCGGTCTTTTAAAAGTACATTTCGCTCCAAAATCCAAAATTTAACAGGTTAGTTGTTATAATTACGATGACTATATATAGATTATTTGTAATGATTCAGTTTCTAAATCATAATTATGGTAGTGCTGAATTTTTACGATTATTTTAACTATATAAAATAGTTTGGAATGGAGGTTAAAGTATGGTCAAGGATAAAAAAGTTACACTTGTCGTAGCGGTAGTGGTATTAATGATTGCCGTAATGATGTGGGGTGTAATGTTTCTGAACGGAACATCAGCTTCGTCTTCCGAAATCGAAAATGGATTGTATGCATATGGACTCACGACACAATCTGGTTATGATGGAACAGTTCGGGAATGGCTGGCATTACTTGCAGATAAATCTGCGTATGAAATTGCTGTAGAAAATGGATATTCTGGAAGCGAAGAGGAATGGAACAATGAAGTAGAAGATGCTGCAGAAAATCCAGTAAGTGTAAAAGCGGCCGAATTTAGCAAAAGAGGAGAGATGTTAGTGACACTCTCCAACGATTCTGTTTTAAATCTTGGTGTTGCAGCAGAATTTAGTGCTACTGATGGTGTTACCAATGCAAGTATCAGTGAGGATGGACAGTTAGAAGTTAGTTATGCGGATGGTAAAGCAGTAAAGCTTGGCAATGCTTATGGAGAAGCACAGAATGTAGATAACGGACTTTCTATGCAGACGATTGATATGAGTTCTGAGGGTAATTTAAAGATTGCATTAACCAATCAGAATACAATGGATTTAGGATGTATTAAGGAAGCTGGTGCAGAAGAAGTAGGGGTAAGCGGAGCTTCGATTGATGAAAATGAAAATGTTCTTATTACGTTATCAGATGATAGTGTGATTAATGTAAGTGATGTAGTCGGAGAAGCAAAAACAGAAATGAAAACAGTAGCTGTATCGAAAGAAGGTATTTTGACAGTTACCCTCGGTAATGATACAAAGCGTATACTTGGAAGTATTAAGTATAGAGTAGGTATTGACGGTAAAGCACCAAGTTTTAGAGAAAATGTTGTGCTAACTGAGGATGGTACAAAATCCGGAGAAGATACAGATAGTATCATCAAAGCATATATCAATGGTGTGGATGGGATGAATGTAGTGAATGCCTATATCAACGAAAATATGGAAATGATTCTTGAAATGAGCAACGGACAGCTTATTAATGCCGGTAATACCGGTTCCGGCGGTGTGGCTGCGGCTATGTTTACCGTAACCTTCAAGGATTATGATGGTACAGTATTAAAGACTGAGACAGTAGAGAGAGGTAAGTCTGCTACAGCTCCAACGTCACCAACCAGAGATGGATATGTATTTATTGGTTGGGATGTGGCATTTGATAAAATAAGCAGCGATTTAACAGTTATTGCACAGTATGAAGAGTCAACGACACCGGTAATTTATGTGGCAAAAGTAAGTGCTGAAAATGGTGATAAGAGTATTCAGGTTCCGGTATCGATTGCAAATAACCCGGGTATTATGGGCATGGTTTTAACGGTAACTTACGATGAAAGTGTGATGACATTAAAAGGCGGTACGGCAGGATCTGCTCTTAGCGGACTTGAAATGACGGCACCCGGTAAATTAGGAAGTGGCTGTAAGTTCGGTTGGGACGGTATGCAGGAAGTAACCGGCAATGGTGAAATGTTAATCCTTACGTTTGATATCAAAGATTCTGCGGCAGCAGGTATCCATGACATTCAGATATCATGCGGTACGGGTGATATTTTTGATGGAGATTATAATGACCTTTCATTTGAGATGAAGAAAGGTACTATAACGATTCGTACAAAGATTTCAAGTCAGTCGATTTATGGTGCAACTGTGACTGCATCAGCAGGACAGACAAGTATACAGGTTCCGATTTCTATTACCGACAATCCGGGTATTATTGGTATGGTTTTAAAAATTTCTTACGATGAAAGTGTAATGACATTAAAGAGTGGTACAGCGGGGGCTGCCCTTAGTGGATTAGCCATGACGGCACCCGGCAATTTGGGAAGCGGCTGTAAGTTCGGTTGGGATGGTACGGATGCAGTAGCTAGTGATGGTGAAATACTAATTCTGACATTTGACATTAACGACACAGCAGCGGCAGGTACATATGATATCCAGATTGCCTATACCCAAGGAGATATCTTTGATGGAGATTATAACGACCTTACGTTTGAATTACAGAAAGGTTCAATTATCATTCAATAATACGTTATAGGATGGTTAGTAACAGAACAAAAAATATACAAAAATTTAGAAAGGAAACATTATGAGTAAAGCTAAACGAATAATATCTGTTTTATTAGCAATGGTTCTCATGATTACAAATTCTCCTGTGCTTCCGATAGAAGCGGCAGAGAATAGTGATGTCACTACAATTACCGTAGAATCAGTTGGTGCAAAACCAGGTGATTTAGTAGACGTGGATGTAACAATTGAGAATAATCCGGGAATTCTGGGTGCCGTATTGAAGTTAACATATGATAAGGCTCTGACGTTGGAAAGTGTAACAGAGGGAGAGGCTTTTGCTGAATTAGAGATGACAAAGCCGGGTAGTTTTTCATATACTGGATGTTCATTTGGCTGGGACGGTATGGAAGCAACGGATGCAGATGGCGTAATTATGACATTGACTTTTAGAGTGTCAGAAACTGTTGCTAAAAATGAGAAATTAAATATAGCGGTTTCTGCTAAAGTCGGTGACATCTTCGATGTAAATTCGAATAACATATCAGTTGCATTTGAGAGCGGTCGTGTGATAGTAGTTGATTATGTGCCGGGCGACTTAAATACAGATGATGCGGTTAATATGAAAGACGTTGTAGCATTAAGAAGATACATTGTGGGAGACACAGTAGTAATCAATAAACCTGCGGCAGATGTCAACGATGATGGAACACCGAATATGAAGGACGTTGTACAGATTCGTCAGCACATAGTAGGCGGATATGGGGTAGTATTAATGCCATCTACCAAGATGTGCGATCATGAAATGGAACATACTGCATACAAGGCTCCGAACTGTACGGAAGCAGGTAATACAGCATATTACTACTGTGCACTTTGCGAACGTTATTTTGCAGATGAAGATGCGGCAACGGAATTAACAGAAGATCAGATTGTTATGGAAGCATTAGGACATACGGAAGTAATTGATGAAGCCGTTGCTCCTACTTATACATCAAGTGGATGGACAGAAGGTTCACATTGTTCGGTATGTAATGAAGTAATCGTAGCACAGCAGGAAGTACCAATGCTTGAAGCAGCTACACATTCTATCAGTTATAGAAATCTTCAGGGAGCAGCTAACCCGGAACCAACAAGCTACAAAGAGACAGAAGGTTTACTGGAAATGCCGGTACCGGTACGTGCAGGTTATGAATTTAGAGGCTGGTATGATGCATCAGTAGGTGGAAATGTGGTGGATTATATTCCGGCGGGAAGAACAAAGGACTATATCTTATATGCACGTTGGGAAGTAGAAGAGTATAGTATTATTTATTGGGAAGCTCCGGAACATTCGAATGTAACTACATATACGGTAGAAGATAGAGTTATTTTAGGAAACCCTAAGTGGAGTGGTTTGAAGTTTGTTGAGTGGCAGGATGCAGAAGGTAATGTGTATACTGAGATTCCTAAGGGAACAACAGGAGACTTAGAACTTACTGCAATTTGGAAATTACAAAGAAATATTGCGATTCCATCAAAAGAGCAAGAAATAGCATTTGCACAGTTTGATCCGGATACAAACTTGTATTGTTTTGCATACGAAATGGGTACTATTGAACATGTGGTTATTGATGAACTTAATGCAAATATGCCGAATGCAAAATACCATACCGGTGCAGGTGACTTGGAATTCGGATTAGAGCAGTCATTAACGATTGAAGAAAGTGTTGCAGATTCTATTGCTGAGACGATATCAAAGTCAGTGTCAAGTTCTACAGAATGGGAAAAGACAAAAGAGCAAGCAAAAGAAAAATCTTGGAATGTAGAAGGCAGTGTAACAATGGGCTGCGAGTGGGGCGCAGGTGTTAAGGGTAAGTTTGAAGCTACTCTGACTGCTGGAGGCGGTGGAAGTACAAGTACATCTGAGTCAAAGACAGAGGGTGGTTCATATTCAGAAGATAGTGGTGTTGAAAATGAAGTAGCTACTACCGTTTCTTATTTGGAGTCTATTACATCTACGATTACAGGAAGTGTTACGGTGGAGAAAGATATGCCGGAAGGCTACTATAGTTATGTACATGCCGGAAATATCAGAGTATTTGGTCTTGTAACATACAATACAGAGACCGGAAACTATCATTTGAATACTTACAGTCTTTTGGATAATATGCATGAGATGTTATTGTATTATCCGGATGCTGAATCATTGAATAAGCCAACATGCGAGACATTACCATATAATGTTCCGATGGATAAGATTTTTGATATGATAGAAAATTGTTATTATGTGGAATATGATGCAAACAGTGGCGACGGTGAAATGGACAGAAGTGTTCATGCAGTTGGTGGAGAGCAGACTTTGTTGTCAAATGCATTTAGCAAAACAGGCTATAGTTTTGCCGGATGGTTGCATATGGATGAAACCGGTGAACCGGCGTACATCTATCAGGATGGTCAGGCAGTATTAGATATTGCAGAAGCTCGAGAAGTTCTTACATTATATGCGAAGTGGGAGCCACATCACTATAGTATTACATACAATGCGAATACACCTGCAGGAGCAAGTACTGTTGTAGAAAATATACCGGCATCTACCATGTGTGAATATGATGCGGATGTAACTTTAACTGAAAAAGTGCCGACACTTACCGGATATACATTTAGCGGATGGTATTTAGACGTAGAATGTACAGAGAAAGTAGGTGATGCAAATCAGACACTTACAAAACCAAACTATACAGCAGAGGATAATGGAGTAGTCAATGTTTATGCAAAATGGACACCAAATGTTTATAATCTTATTTATAATTTCAATGGTGGTACAGCAGAAGCAGCAAGTAAGCAGGTAACGTTTGACGATATGTATGGTGAATTTGCAGCTCCGACAAGAGATCAGTTTAGGTTTAAAGGTTGGACTTTAAACGGTCAGTGGTTAAGTGTAAATGATTATGTACAGATACCGGAAGACCATACAATTGATGCACAGTGGCTTAGAACAGCATCTACCGTACGGTTTAGATCGGGACATTCGGGTGAGATAAGAGTTACTGAGGATGATAAAGTTTATGAAGAGATTTCACCTGATTTTAACAGAGATGCATTACTGGAAGAAGGATATAACAGAATTAAACTTGTACTTACTTTCTATGTAAGAGAGGTAAATGACGGATATCAGGATTTATGGATTTACTCAGACAATCTTGGAACCAAGCATACTTCGAAAACGGACATGGAGACTTCTGACAAGGATTCATGGCATAAGCATGAGTACACATTCTGGTTAAATTTAGCTAATCTTGAAACAGATGGTGGATTTACAATTGAATGGGGTGCAAATGGATCCGGTGCTGATACTTGGAGATTAGGTGAGACAACTTTCAAGATGACAGCTGAATATGTAAATGAAGGTGCTTAATTCAGTTTAGTAATTCTGAAAAGATAGAAAATTGAGTGCTTGAAGGTAAAATAAAAGGTGACCGCTTTAACGATCAAAATCGTTAAGGCGGTCGTTTTTTGCATATTGCAGTTGACTCTCTCAAAAGTGCATTTCGCTCCAAAATATAAAAATGAATGCTTGGATTGCTATAATTACTATGAGTCATTATAGAGATGTATTTCTAAAGTACAGCTTAATAATTAAGAGATAAATAACGATAGAAAGCATCCATAAATTAGGAGGAAGAGGTATGAAAACACGAAGATTGCTTGCAATTGTACTTTGTTTTGTAATGCTTTTTAGCGATGCAATAAGTACATTTGCATCAACCACATCCGGTGAAAGCATAGACGTTACAGAGTTATCGGATACAGGTGTGACGAGTACGGAGGAGGATGAATCTCTGACTGAGTCTGAAACTGTGGAAGATATGAGCACAATGGAAGAAGATACGGACACGACGGAAGAAGCGGGAACGGAGTCGGGAAATGAACCGGAATCAGCTACAGAGGTTGTGACTGCATATTATCAGGAAAATAATGCAACAGTGGCAGAATTTGGCTTGTTTACAAATTTTGGTGATGCATTAAAGGCAATCAATGATTATCTTACATTAAATCCGGAGAGTATCGGAACAATGTACTTAGACATGTTAGCAGATGTGAGTGTTTCAGAAGCCGATTTGGTGATTGAATCTTCAATTGCCGGATTGGTTTTGAATTTGAATGGACATATGCTGATGGTAGAAGATTACTTGGATGTTCAAGCTGATATTTATGGCGGAGATACGAAAGGTCAGATTTTGGCGGTAGCAGATAGCAGCATCAGTATACGCCCATCAGGAACAGGAAACACAGCATCCTGTACAGTTGTTGAAAATGTTGAAATTTTATTTGAGGGTGAAGAACGCACAGGTTACGTGAAAATAGGACGAATGTCTGAAGAAGGAGAATTGTTGGATGATGCGATGCTTTTGAGCAATGTTTTGATTTCCAATGCAAAAGACGTTGTTCTGGAAGGGCAGACTGCGATTCAAAGTACAGCACCGAACACATATGCCCTTAATGCAGAGAATATTACTTTTTCAAATGCCAATGAAGAAAGTGAGATAGAACAGTTCTTTACAATATCGGTTCCGGTAAACTGTGAGATTCTCGAATGGAATGGAAATGGTATAGTAGATAAAGTGGTGGTTGCGGATTCACTTGTTGGTCTTGCTGGAAGTAATTTGTATGTGAATGAACAGCTTACGGTAAATGATATCCAGGTGACCAGAGGAGAGGACAAACGTGATAGTTTTACAATTGCTAACCGTTATTTACATAAAGCAGATGGTGAATTGGAATCAAAGGCTGTTATTATAATAAATGGAAACATTACTTATGAAGAAGGTATGGAATCTCCAATTATGTTTTGCAAGGAGTATGCGATTTGGGAAACAGAAAGTAATGGGGAAGATTCTCAGATAGTAAGTGAGGGATATGTTTATTACGAGCAAGGCGAAGTAATTGCTACAGCCCCACTTGCAGATAGAAGCCTTATGTATGTTGATAATGAGGAACGTGAAGATAAACTGTTTGTATCAAGGGATTCGGAAGGAAAACTTATTGCAGAGAAATTAGCGGTAGAAGTGGCTTTCTGGAATGATGAATACGAGCAGTACGAAAAAAGTTTGGCATATGCTTCCTGGGATTTAGCAGTAGAAGGTATGAAAGCAGAATTTAATAAATTTGCGGGGCAGTATATTATTACAATTTATGAGGATATTAAACTTACAAATAATGTAGAATTACCGGAATATATGAGATCTATTTGTATAGAGCCGGACTGGGAAGAAGTTGGAACATTTGATGAAATTAATTTTGTAAATATGGACTTTAATGGACATTCGATTTTAGCAAATGGTACGATTATTTGGTCAGAGGCGATTACTATGACAAACAGTGCCGAGACAAATGCAGAAGTTAATATTTGTTCTGAGGATGGCTTTTTCGTAGAGACACTTTGTTTAAAATCAGGAGAAATTGAATGGCCGGTATCAGAATATACATTCAATAAAGGTGTAAATATTAATGCACCAAAAGGTTTTGTAGATTTAAGTATATACGAAGTCGATACAACGACACATATATTGGATGCCGAAGTTACGGCACAGTGGGTTAGTGTAGAGAGCGGAGCATGGAAAGTTACAGACTTTACCCTTGTGGAAAGTGAAAATAATACTTACATTAAAGAGGGCGGAAATCTTACCGTAACCGGAACTACTATCATAACCGGAGGCAACGGTATTGAAGTGCGTGGTAAGTTACAATTAGGGGATGTATTTGTAAAGGCAAATAGCAAAAATCCGGCTGCAAATCTGAGGTTAGAAATTGGAAAAGTATATGATGCAGATAAGAATAATGAGCATTTATATACCGGTGAAGTGATATTTACAGGCACCATCACCGCAGAAGAATCTGCTTCGGATATAATCAGTATCAGTAAAAATGAGATTTATGTAAGCAATATACGTGGTGAAGAAGTGTATGCACAGGAAGTGTCTTATACGAGTGGGGAAGAACTTGCTGTGATAAAAAATAGTTCCATTACATCTGACAAGTTTGCTTTGAATATTCCGGATACATTCCTTAGTATCTCCGGAGAGAGATTAAAAGTGAGCACAGTAGCGTTACAGGCAGCTTTTTATGATGAAAGCGAGGACAAAATCATTACGTTTCGTTATGAAACCTTGAAAGATGCATTTGTACAAATGGAAAATGATTTTGGTGGTAGGGAGGGATTATATACCATTACCCTTATAAAAGATATTAAGATATCAGAAGATATGGTAGTACCATCTTTTATAACTGAGCTTGTTTTAGAGGCGGCCATTTCCAATAAAATAGACTTAAATGGTTATACTATTTCATCTAATGGAACATATGAATTGAGAGAAAGTCTTGAAATTATAAGTACAGCAGAAGAAAAGGGACAAATTATTTCTAATGCAGTAACCAGTGAAAGTACAGATGTTTACGGGGCAGTTGTTATAGCACAGACTGTTTTAGAAAATGTTGATGTAGTAGCACAGAATGGTGTCGTACAGCTTTGGGCAGATGGAACAGAAGGTATAGTAGTAGGTGATATTATTGCCAATACGGTAGATGTTTCCGGTAAGTGGAGTGTAGAAAATCTTTCCATCGCAGGTGGCAAATTCTATAATCGTGCAAATACACTTTTGGTATGTGATACATTTACACAGACAGAAAAAGGACTTACTTATTTAGAAGGAACTTCTGTATTGGTTGTAAAGAAAGAAGCGGTAATAAATAATCTGTATATAACAGATTGTGCATACCTCTATCGTGCAAACGAAGCTAAAATACAGATAAACGGAAAAGTAGAGCGTCAGAACGAATTTGCGAATCTATGTTTTGGTATTTACGAAGAAACAGAAGAAAGCTGGACATTTATCACGTTAGAGAGAAACGAAGTTCTGTTTACGACTGATATCGAAGAGTTTCCAACAGAATGGCTCTGTTTTGTACAGGATGAGGAGAATGCAAAATATGAGTCAGCATATCAGGTAGAAAATGAAGATGGTGTGTATGAAGTATTAGTAGGTGGTAATTGGATTTTAGTATCGTCTTTGATTACAATCGGAGATGAATCGAAACAACAGGAATTGGCTTCGTTTAATACATGGTCAGAAGCAATCAAATATATCAATGATTTGGCAAATCCAAATATCGGTTATGTGATTGAATTGACAGAGGATATTAATGCAGATGATAAATTAGAACTTCCGGAAAATGTGTTGGAACTTATCGTATGTAGTGGAATAGAAGAACAGGTAACATTAACTTGTGAGGAAAGTGATATTACCATAACAGCAGATACCTGTTTTGAAAATGTCAAATTAGTAGGTATTATTGACATAGAAGTAGAGGATGGTCAATTATTACTTGCAGGGGTAACAGCAGATTTTGGTAAGGTTGAAGGTAATGGAGAGAATATTCTTGCAGTTACAAGAGGTTCTAGTATAACTGTAGAAAAGATTACCGATTTAGCAGAACTTGCGTTGGATACATCTGTTTTGATTGTAGAAAAAGAATTTGCTGAGGTAGAAGAACTGCATATGCAGGGAAGTACCTTAAAAGCAAATGGTAAGATTGCAATGAATGATATTGTTTCTTACGATGACAAAAACCAGATTATTACAAAAGAAAATGTTTTAAAGATTAAAGGTACCATTAGCGGAGTTGGGGCAGGCGAAGTAAATGTAGCAGCAGATTATAGCATTGGTGAGGCTGCAAAAGGAAAAGAAATTATCGACAGTATTCGTGCATATGCGATTGATATCGTAGTAGAGTCTAATAATGGAGTCTATACGACAGAAACAAAACTTCTCGAGGCGGAAAACGCAGCATCTGCGTGGTTTGTTGTGGGAAGTAAGTATGACGATGAGACCGGAGATAGAATTGCTATTGAAAGTCTGACACATAAAAAGGGAAATGCAAATAGTATTTATTATGGCAGACAGACTGTAGAAAAGAAAGCTGTCAGCGTAAGAGTATTAGACTGGGATGCGGCTGATTGGGTTTTATTCAATAGCTATGCAACTTTGGAAGATGCTTTTGATGCGATTGAAGACAAGGATGATAATGAAGCAATCTACTATATCACATTAGCAGAAGATGTTGTGTTAGATGCTTTTGAAACACCGGAAAGTGCTGTACAGATTCAGATTTGGGCAGGAAAAGAAGATCTTACGATTACTTATGATGAAGAGATGGTGTTAAATTCTCATTTATTATTAGGTAATATTATCTTAAATCCGGATTCAGAAGAGGGTAGTATTGATTTGGGTGAATATGGTCTTGATCTTCTTTGTGGAACTACGTTGGCAGAAGGATGCGAGATTACTTCTGTTACAGGTAATGGTGTAGATAGTAATTCTGTATTTAATGTCCATAATACCGTATTTACCATTTCAGGTGATATTGTAGAAGTGGGTGAAATCTGGATTCAGAGTGCCGAATTAATCGTAGAAGGTGCGGTTGATACAGGTAATCTCATGGGTTGGGTTGATACTACTTTGACGGATACGCAGAAAGTACCGACATTAGTAGGTACTGCTGAAGTATCAAAACCCGGTAAAAAGATTACAGATATTAAAACGCAGATTACAATTAGAGGTGAAGTATGTTGTAACAGAGATACAGTTACCATCGCTTTACGAGAAGAAAAATCTGCTGGCAAATACGAATATATTGATTTTTCTAAAGTAGATGAAGATATGTGGGATGCCGGTGTACAGCTCGTAAATGCACCAAAAGCAGATTCCATGATGATTGTGGTATCTGAGCAAAATATGGATGACGAGGCATATGTATCTGCGAAGGCAAATGGTTATATTGTCTGCCAGCATGAAGATAATATAGGGGTTATTTTAGGATATGAGAAGTCTTATGGAAAAGAGACAGTAAAGGTTTATTCCGGTTATCGTACATTTGAGGAAGCAATTACCCAGATTAATGCATTGGCAGTGAAACAGGAATATGAAATTTTATTACAGCCTGGAATATCCGGAATGTCACAAGAAGCACCGATCACGTTTAAAATGCCAAAGGCAAACGTGATGGAATCTTTGGTTATTAAAGCAGAGAGTGAGGAAGTAATTGATTTATATTATAAAGGTAATATTACTCTGACTAGTGACTTGCGTGTAGAAAGCGTGGCATTCAGACAGGCAGATAAAAATGGTAAGGCATATGGAAAGAAAGATATGCCTGCAGCCGTAACTATTTCTACAGCAGGAAATGATGTAACCTTTATAGGAGAAGTTATTTTTAATACACCGATTAAGTTAGATGGTAAGAAGAAAGGCAATTTGAATATTGTAGGTACAGATGCAGGTATTCTTCTTACAGAGACTTATAATGCAACAGATAGTGTATTTGGTTCTATTACAAATTTTGCAGAAGTGAATGTAGTAAATGCAGTAGTAGAAGAAGAGGAAGTAAGGGGTATTTTCCTTGCACAGTTTGGTAAAACAGCACCTACATTTAGTGCGGCAGCATTAAATGTATATGACAATGCTTATTTAGGAGTAGTTTCAAGTACTAATAAAGCAAAATTAACAGTTACTGATTTGACAGTATCAAACGGTAATGTGTCTGTAGATGGTACCGTTACTGCTAAGAATACCAAGATGTATGGTGAATCAGCAGTGGATGCATTTGGTAAGATGACATTAACAAATGTAACATTAAATGATACATCAGCCATTAGAGGTGATGCAGATGTTACGATTAGTGGTACATTGATATGTAATACGCCAAATGCTGTATTGCGATCAAAACAGAAATCAGCAAAGAATCTGAAACCGGGACTTAATATTAAAGGAAAGGTCTTATTAAGTGATCCATCTTATAAGATTAATGTTGAAGTAGAAGGATATGATACGGATAACTTAGTGAAGTTAACAGATGCACCAAAAGCAAGTGGTTTGCTACTGACTGCTAAGAGTGCTACGACAGAGATGTTCGTACCATCAGAAAAAAATGCCGGTAAGAATGCTTATCCGGAAAATAAGAACGGATATATATTGGCAAAATCCGGTACAGGCATTTATGTATATTACGGTAATACTTTAGCTGTAGAAGTGAGCAGAGAAGGTGAAGTACTTGGATATTACAACACTGTAAAAGATGCTGTAAAAGCAATCGATGCTTGGAAAGAGAAAGAAGCCGTTTATGTATTGAGATTCCTAAATGAAGTGGGAGATGAAGAATCACCGGTTGCAATGACGATGCCTAAGAATGCAAAAGAGATTGTACTCCAAAGTGAGGAGGAGCTTTATTTAACAGGAAATTTGAAATTAAATGCTTCACCGGTGTTGACCTTATTGGCGGATACGGTAATAACAGGAAATGTATCCGGAAAGGGAATACTTAATATTGGAAGAGACGTAACCGTTATGGTAAATGGCAGTTTTGCTGCTAATAATGTAGTCTTTAACGGAGAAAGTGTATTAGATGCACAGAAAAATAAAGTAACTATTGGTGCAGTTGAAAATAACGGAAGCGAAAATCAGATTATTTATGGTAAAGATAAAGCCGGAGCACCGAATTTAACTATTAAAGGGATGGTAAGCGGTGAAAGTGAAAATCCGATTTTATTGAAGCTTATGTCAAGTAACATGAATTATAAGAAGTATAAGCTTAGTAAAGAAAATGGACAGGTAAAATTAGATAATAAGCAAAAGATTGCTTCTATTGAAAAAGCTGCTCTTTCTAATTTTATAATAGCAATTAACAGTGATAGTTTAGATGTCAGACAGGTAGTGAAAGCAAATAAGGGTATATACTACTATGGTGAGAGTGGAATAACTTTGGAAATATATGATGATGAAACATATGTTGGTACATCAGTATGTCTTGACTATGCACAGGCTATTAATGAAATAAATGCAATAGCGGATAAGACAGCAAGTTATCATATCTGTTTTGATAGTATTGAAGATACAAATATAACAGATAAAAAGCCAGTAAGTGCTATTATAATGCCAAAAGCAAATGTAGCGGCTGAAGTTAAGATTATTTCTAACAGCAATGATGGTGGAATGGAATTTACGGGCAATATTACGTATGCAGGTATTTTAGGTCTTGTAAACTGCGAATTAAAGGTGGATAAGATTAGCAGTGTGAAAGAGCTGATATTAGAAGATACCAAGCTTATTACCGCTGGTGATGTGAAAGTCGGAGATGTGGTAGTAGAAGGAAAAAGTACATGGGATGCGTTTGGAGCAACAACGATTGCAAATCTGGATGTAACAGGAGCTGAGTTTATAACAGGAGATAATTCAGAGGGTAGTTATCTTGCATCAAAACAGAACGCTAAAGGTGATTCTACATTTACGATAACAGGAAATGTGAAGGGTGTAAGTGTATGGAAAGTAATAAAAGCTGATGCAAAGGATACAACAGACAATAAAAATCGTTATATTACAGATTATAAGGATGAGAGTCTTGTAATTGCCAAAGCGGCAGGTGCAGACAGATTCCTGGCAGAGTCATTTGTAAAAGCAGAAGGCATCCGTGCATATAAGGATATTAAGAATGCGGTTAGAAATGGTGATGCAGAAGAAATGAAGGTATTGCTTGCATACAACGATACTGAGACATATACAAAGTCATTTGAAGAAGCGATTAAATTAATCGATAATATCGGTAATAAAGAAGGCGAATATGAGATTACTTTCTTAAGTGAGGAGGAAGAAGTTACTACGAAAATAGCAAGTGCATATGGTGCATTAACGCTTCCGAAGAAAGCAGCAAGTGTACATATTATGGGTATGCCTGATAGCGATGGTAATCCGTCTACCACACTTAAGTATACCGGAACAATGAAGACAACAGTAGACCTTATCTTTTCAAATATTATTTTAACAGAGGGTAAGGTAGACAAAGTCTCCGGAAGATTTGTTCCAAGTTATGCGGTAACACCTGTTATGTCTAATGCACAGGCAGAGATTCGCTTCGCAGAAGGTGCATTAACATTAAAAGAGACAAATAACGAAGATGCAGCAGACCTTGTATTTACTTCTGTAAGTGGTAAAGGTAATCTTTTAATTAGTGACAGAACTGCAAAAGTAGAAGGTGCATTAGCTGCAAATATTCTTACTGTAAATAATGCTAGTGTTGAAGTAGAAAATGATGTGAAAGTAACTACACTACATATTGCAGATAATGCTGCATTAGAGACTGCTGGCAAATTTACAGCCAAAGATGTATATGTTTTAAATATGGCAGAAAATGAACAGCGTTATGCAGTGGTAGATGCAGATAGTGTAATTACAATTACAAACGTGAGTGGTGAAGAGTCCGGTGATGGTTTATTAATCGTAACAAACCGTACACAGGATAAAGACGCTTCACAGTTAACCATTAGTGGTCTGGTTCTTGGCACAGAAGTAGATGTGGCAATGAACATTTACGATGATGGTGAGTATCGTGAAATGACTGCAGAGGATATTGCAGAAATTCTTATAACAGATGAAAAAGAAATACCGGTTAAAGAACAGGCGTTGATAATCGGTAAGAAGTTATCATCCGGCAATATCGGTGTAGCTGCATTTGATGAGAAAGAAAAATGCTGGATAGAGTTAGCAGAAATTTCAACTTATGCACAGGATGGTAACGTATACATGACAGATATACCGGTACTGGTTCAGGTATATGGTATCAATGGAGATAAGCTGACATATAATTCTAATTTCATTAATTGGAATCAGGCAGTAAAAGAAATTGATAGTCTGAATAACAAGAAATTGAGCTATGAAATGAATATCCAGAGAAACGTAGGTCAGAACGCAGATGGAACATTAGAACCGATTGCAGAATTGACATTGCCAGCAAAAGCAAAAGAGGTTATCGTAACCGGTAATATTATTTTCTTAGAAGAAAGTACTATTTCACCAAAAGTGAAGACTATCTTTACGAATGTAGGTTTGATGGCAGTAGAAGAAAACAGAGATGGCTACGAATCAGTTTCTTATGATGTAAATGTTGGCAACTGTTACGTAGAAATGAATAATATTACAGGCATAACAGATATTTTCGTTGCAGATTATGGATGGATTACGTTGGAGAATATTCCAGGTACGATTTCAGGTGCTAAGAAAGGTCACTTTGTATTTCATTGGGATGACGAAGGTGCCGGAAATGATATGGCTGCGACTATGATTAACGGAGTTGGTACCGTTGAGTTCTGGGATAGTGATTATACTGTTGACATGGATGATGCAGAAACAGATGTTTATACATATGTAAATGTTCCGGAAGGAATCACAGGAGCAGAAAAATTAATTGTACATCCATTTGTACAATTAGAATCTGTGGAAGGTGCTATTTCTGTTAAGAATATCATTGCAAAAGCATCGGTTATTCATGCAAAAGATGTGGAAGTAAAAGGAAGTGCTGATTTGGCATCTGCATGGCTGGAAGCAGGAACAGAAAGCATAGGCGATGGATTTATGAAGATTGCGAATGTGGTATTACAGGATGCAGAGTCCGGTCTTTCTGCAAAACAGGATGAGAATGGCAATTCTTTATTACAAATTACAGGAAAGATTTCTATGAGCAAAACCTTTGCCGATGAGAAAAAGGAGGCATTACAAATTGAGGTTCGTTATAATAATGACAGTGCTTCTGCACAGTTATATGATGGAATGCTTCTTCTTACAGCACCAAAGGCAGATGTAACTGTATTTAAACCATTGTATTCAGGTATGGGCGGTTCACGAGAAGGATATGGCTTATACAAAGAAGGGAAAGCAAATGTTTATTATGGTGCATTAAATGAATAAGGGTAGTAGCTTTTAGATAAAAAGACTATCAAAAAATCCTTTTGTGATTTTGTCACAGAAGGATTTTTTGATTTTCTTCTTCCATAGATTGTTGTCTAATTTTATAATGACATGAAAAAAAGTAAGTCAAATAAATATAATATTTAAGATTTTATGAGCCTTATTCTAAAATGTGGTTCATTTTGATAAAATGAAAATCATTTAGAGGTAAAGGAGTGAAATGATATGAAAAAGTGGATGATATTGGTTTTGACATGGGTATGTGTGCTGTCTATGACAGGCTGTAACAAAAAAGTATGGACTATATTATCGAAAATGAATCGATCGTAACCGGAATTGTAGAAGAAATGCATGATGATTACATTATTATGTATTCTGATTCGGCTGAGGGATATCCGAATGGGTCGAGATGGTCAATCTCTTTGGATGTAGAGAACAAGGACAGTTATACAGACCTTGTGGCGGGAGATGAAATTGTCGTGTATCATGATGGAAATGTGATGGAAACAGAGCCGCTAAAAGTTGGTACAGTATATGCAATTACATTAAAGACACCTGCAGAACGTGCGGATAAGGAAGTACAGGGAAATGACACGTGCAAGAGTATATGTGTTAGCCGGATATTTGGCGGAGGTCAGGGGCGAATCCTTTATGATTTCACCAAAGATTCAGGAAAGTTTGGACGCAGCAGAACCGAATTTGGATGATGTTTTTGCACAATTTGAAGGACAGTGGATGTTTGATGAAAGACGCGGAGCATGTGTCGGCGTTGAGAGAACAGAAGCCTGTGCTTATGGTGTAGAGGGAAGCAACTGGACCGTCTGGGTAACAGGTGGAGATCTTATTTCTGATTTGGATGTATATGGATATACCGATTACAACATTTTATTTAAAGTTGCATATGATAATCAGGATGTTTATTATGATCTTTCATTCGGTATGGAAGGCAATTTGATTCTTACATATAGAACTTCCTTAGATCCAATGGATGCGGATGATTATGATATCATTGTTTGCGAATAAATAACAAAGGGTATGTGGAATATGTAAAAAATGATATTGCCATAGTAAGTTCTAATGGTTAAAAAACGGAATGCAATCCTTTTTTATTAAATCTTTAATAAAAAAAGGATTGCATTCCGTTTTTATATTGATAATGCAAGAAAACTTGTATATAATAAGATTATAGCAAAGTGAGGTATTATCATGAAAAGAATTGAGCGTAAAGAATATTTGGATTGGCTGATTCGCCAGAGAGAAAAGCAAATCATTAAGGTAGTCACAGGTGTGCGAAGATGCGGCAAATCTACGTTGTTTGAAATTTACCATGATTATCTTTTAGAGAACGGAGTAGAGCCTACGCAAATTATATCTTTGAATTTTGAGGATATCGAGTATGAAGATTTGCGGGATTACAAACGTCTGTATGAATATGTAAAAGAGCGACTTGTGCCGGATAAGATGAACTATATTTTCTTTGATGAGATTCAGCATGTGGAGCAGTATCAAAAAACAGTAGACAGTCTGTTTTTACGTGAAAATTGTGACGTGTATATCACCGGTTCTAATGCATATTTTATGTCAGGCGAATTGGCTACATTGCTAACAGGCCGTTATGCGGAATTAGCCATGATGCCATTATCTTTTAAGGAATTCTGTGAAGGACTGGAGGAGGACGAAAAGCAACTGCCACTAAACGTAAAATTCCAGAAATATATAACCGTTGGTTCTTTTCCATATGTATTAAAATATGGATATGGTGTGCAGGAAGCAAAAGAGTATATGCAAGGCATTTACCATACTATTTTATTGAATGATGTAGTGAAACGACTGAAAATATCAGATGTAAACATGCTGGAAGATGTGACAAGGTTCATGTTATTTAATATTGGCAACCGCACATCACCGACGACAATTGCCAATACCATGACATCCAAGCAGAAAAAAATCGATCCCAAAACAGTTGATAGATACATCCGTGGACTTACAGACAGTTTACTATTTTATGAAGCAAGAAGATATAATATCCGAGGAAAAGAATTTTTAAGTACAATGAATAAATATTATGCAGCAGATATGGGAATGCGTAATATGCTCGTGCAAGGAAGCTCTTCTGACGTGGGACACATACTGGAAAACCTTGTATACCTGGAATTGAAGAGGAGAGGCTTTGAGGTATATGTGGGTCAACTCGGAACGGATGGAGAGATTGATTTTGTGACGATGAGGGATGGAAAACTGGCTTACTATCAGGTCGCTGCATCTACGCTGGATGAAGAGGTATTGAAACGGGAACTTGCTCCGTTAAATAATATCAAGGATAATTATCCGAAGTATTTGCTGACGTTAGATGAGTTGTTTGAAGATATGAATTACGACGGGGTACAGAAGCTTAATGCATTAAAATGGTTTTTAGAAAGCTAAAATTTATGTTACAATGAGAACGACAAACGTAGAAAGGGGAGTGTTGTATAAATGCCAAGATACGTAAAAGACGAAATAAACTTTCATAAATTCCTAGATGCAATGCGGCAGCTTAAAGAGGTAACCTTAGAACAGGTGTGTGATGGTCTGTGCTCTGCTAGTATGATGAAGCGCATAGAGTACGGAGACCGCCTGCCGGAAAAGCAGATGCGCGATCGCCTTATGGCGAGAATGGGTGTGTCGATAGAAGGATATGAAGATTATCTGTCCACTGAAGAACACGAACAGTGGAAGCTGCGCCAGAAGCTTCTTCGGAGTATTGAAAATAGACAGGTCATAGAAGCGGAACAATATTTAGAAGCATACCGCATTTATGAAAAGCAGAATTCTGTTGAAGCACAGTATTGTGATGCAATGGAACTTATGATTTTACAGATGCAAAATGCACCACTAGAAAAGCAGCAGGCAGTCATCGCCCATGCTGTAGGACTTACTATGCCTAAAATCGAGGATGGTCTATCGGAAAAAATGCTCTTGTCAGAACAGGAATTAAATCTGCTGACGGAATATGTATGGTTGTGTGAGTATAGCGGCAATCCGGAGGCTGAATTTGAATGGCGGTACAAGCAGTATCAGGAGATATTGCATTACATCGAACATTCCCGTTTAGATGAGTTCTGTCGTGCAAAAGTCTATCCGAAGGTAGCATATTATCTAAGTGAGCTTATATTACATAAAGCAAAGACAGAAGAAAAGCTTAAAACTGGGATAAGAATCTGTAATGATGCTATTGAATTATTACGCGACAGTAGGAAGTTGTACTATTTAATTGAATTAGTAGAATTTTTAGAAAGACTCGTGCAAGAGTACGAGTTTTATTTGAGAAAGGTGAATAGGCGAGACGAAATAGAAAAAATACAGGATGACCTTCAAGAGAAAAAAGAATGGCGGGATGTATTTATGGAGTTATATACCGAACACGAGGTATGCCCGTATATGGAGCATTTCTGCCATCTGTATTGGGAGATGGAGACTTACTGCATCGGTGATGTCATTCGGATTAGGCGACAAATGTTCGGTATGACGAAAGAAGAATTATGTGAAGGGATTTGCTCGGTAAAAACATTGACCCGTATTGAGCATAAAAAAGTAAAAACCCAGATGCCGATTGTTCGAGAACTGTTTGAACGTTTGGGATTGTGTCCTGAATATATTCGCGCAAGGGTAATTACTAGTAATTATAGTTTACTAAAATTAGCGGGAGAACTGGTATGGTATGTGAATAATCATAAAATTTTGGAATGGGAGAGGTGCTTGAAGGAACTGGAAGAACGATTGTGCTTGGATATTCCGCAGAATAAGCAGTTTGTAATGTATCACCGTTACTTGTTAAAGTTGCAGAAAAAGAGTGTTTCTAAAGAGGAATTCATAAATAAGCTGATTGAGATAATAGAATATACGATACCAATGGATAGTATAATGAAGGAGGGTGAAAGATTTTTATCCCATGAAGAGTATACTTACATACGTGGTATAGGTATGCGCGCAGAAAAAGAAATGGCAGCAAAATGCATGGGAATTATTCGTGGACTTTGTACAGAGAAGGAAGTAGCGAGTGGTCATATCGGGAAGTATGAGTTTTTGATAACAAGTGTTATTAGTTATCTTGGAAATATTGGCGAGTACGAAGAATCAGACAGGCTTAGTACAATGCTTGCAAGACTAAGCCTCACATACCGGAGGTCTTATGTGCTTGCAGAGACATTGTATAATAATCTTTGGAATAAGCAAACCGCAATGTCGGAAATAGACAAGAGCGAAGATGAAGGGGATGAAAGTATAATAAAAAATTGTGTTTGGCTGAGCAAATATAATAAAAATGAGAAGTTAATTACATTTTTTGAAAAGAATTTAGAAGAACATGAAAAATATAAGTTATTCTAATTTTTCGTCATCAAGTGGGATGTTACTATATGCTTCTATGTCATTAGTAGTATTTGTGCTATCTAATGTGAAAGGTGTTACGTTAGTAGTTACTGTAAGAAGTAAAGAAAATAAGATGAATAATTTGATTAACGCTTTTTTCATAAGTTGTTTTCCTCCGTGGATATAAATTAATATGTATGAATTATAAATGTAGAATAAAAAGAAAACAAGGGACAGAGTTGTCAAAAAACTTCTTATTTTTTGACAACTCTGTCCCTTGTTTTATCCTGATTTTGTGGTTTAGAATTTAAGTATGAGATTTGCAGATATATTATTTATGAAAAAACGTGAAAAGAGAGAATTATGAAATACATATGTCAAAAAGATTATCTTATAAAGTTAAAAAATGATATGTTGTTACAGTTTTCGCATCAAGATATTTGTATGGTGTTAGAAGATATAGATCAAATTTTTAAAGATGGAAGCAAAGATGGAAAGTCTGAACAAGAAATATGTCATGAATTAGGAACTCCAACGGAACTGGCAAGGATGCTAAAGCAAGACAGTCACAATAATAAATTAAAAGTAATTTTATCCATCTTTTATATCTTAATAGGAATTGCTATATTGAGATTAAATTTTCATATTTATAATACATTCAACATCTTTTTGGGGTGCGTGTTAGTAATTGTAGTTCCGGTTTATGTATGGAATTTGTGTGGAGGAAGAATTCTTTTTAAACTACAACAAAATCCGATAGTATTTGACTGGAAGATAAAGATAATGGTTATAGCTATGAGTATTTTTGTGGTTATGCAGCAAGCAGTTTTAATACTAATAAATGTTTCAAATGAAATAATGGATGTAAATAGTAAGATAGAGCTGCTTGGGGGAATGTTTTATATGTCAAATGCATTTTTACTAATCTTGATAGGTATTACTTTATATACAACATATATACTATATCAAGGTAATTTGCTAGCTGTGAGTATGCTGTTTTTTGTTATGGGAGGATTTTTTTCATCGTTGAGTTATACTTCATATTGTGCAAGACTTGATAAAATAGGAGGAGATATATATTTATGTCTGCTTCCATATATATTAGGCGGTGTTTTTTCTTTATGTTTTTTTCTATATATAAGAAAGAGGGAGGAAAAGTAATATGGAACATAAAATAGTATGGGAAATAGTAGAATTTTGTGTTCTTTATCAATTTTTAACAAATGATTATTCGGGATATGATATTCTGATAAAGATGCGAACTCTTTTTCCGGATATAAATGGAGGTATGTTTTATTCCGTTTTACGAAAATTACATACAAAAGGATTTATTGAGATATATTTTAACAGCCATCAAGAAAAAAAATACAAATTGACAAAAATAGGAGAGAGTCATTTGATAATATCTATAAATAATTGGAGACACGTAAAAGAGATTGCTAGAAAAATAGGTGTAGATTAGTAATGTTGTTGCTGATATATACTAAAATGGGTAAAATTAGATGTTAAATCAAAGAAAAAAATGCTTGATTATTCGGGGTATAAACAAGTATTTTTTAAGAGTTGTATAAATGACAAATTGAATATTATTGGTTAAAGGAGAAATATCATGAAACTAAGGAGAATATTTAGCTGCATAATAGCATTTGCAATAGCGATAACGTTACTTCCAAAAGTAAATGTACAAGCAGAAGAAAGTATACCGGTTGCACCGACTGATTTTGGATTACCTATTAGTGTGACAACATATGAAGATGAAGAAGGATGTGTTGTAACAGAACGAATATATTTTTATTCTGATACATCTTCGAAGTTACGAGGAAAAAGTGGAGAAGGTTGGTATCGCAATGAGAAAACGCATGAGTGGAAAGCGGGAGCTGTTACAACATATTATGCACAAGGATATTTTACATGGGGAGATGGAGAAGTTTCCGTATCAAATGTGACTGGCGGTGCTAACAATGTAAATGGAATTACACTATCTAATAAATTGACAACATCTGGTACGGGAAGATATGGGTTTGTATTTAATAAATATGCATATGTTACATTTTCGTGTACAGCTACGAACCTTGTTGGTCTGACTCAGGATTTATCAGTAACAATACGTGTAAGTGAGAGTGGAAACACGATATAAGAATAGTAAAACGCACAGGTAATGGATTCAAACCCCGGCTTTACCTGTGTTTTTTATCCTACTTTAGAAAAGAATTCATTGCATTAGCATTGATTAGGGTGTTAAAAGACATCTTTTATTGATATTTAATGTTATTTCTACCTTTAAAAATTTAAGACGAATTGTATTTAAGATGAATAATACCCATAGTACAATTAGTGTGGTATTCTGATGAAATAGCATATAGTTGGATGATAATACTTTTTATAAGGTTGAGAAGATGGAAAAAAATAGGTATATGTATTAATTAAGAAAATAAAGAATAAAGATGCAGTTTCTTTTAAGGAGTAAAATGCAGGATAAAAATCCCTTGCAAAGTTTTAATAAAGATGCAAGGGATTTTTCTATCGGGGCTACTTATTTCATAACAACTTTCACGAATTTCTTCTTACCACGTTTTACAACAACGCCGTCGCCTTTGAAAAAGTCAGCATTGTAAGTAGCTTTAAGATCAGTCACTTTTTCGTCACCAACCATGACACCGCCCTGTTCTACTGCACGACGTGCATCAGAACGGGATTTGTCTAAGCCCGTACGAACGAGAACCGCCATGATGTCCATGTCACGTTCTGCGAAGTCTTCTGCTGTAAGTTCAACAGTTGGCATGTTAGCTAAGTCACCGCCGCCCGCGAAAAGTGCGTGAGATGCTTCTCTTGCTTTTTCTGCTTCTTCTTCACCATGAACGAGCTTAGTAAGCTCGAATGCTAAGATTTCTTTTGCCTGGTTAAGCTGTGCGCCTTCCCAAGAATCCATTGCTTCGATTTCTTCCATTGGAAGGAAGGTAAGCATACGGATACATTTTAATACGTCAGCGTCAGCTACGTTTCTCCAGTACTGGAAGAAGTCGAATGGAGATGTCTTGTTTGGGTCAAGCCATACAGCACCGGACTGTGTTTTACCCATTTTTTTACCTTCTGAGTTCAGAAGAAGTGTGATGGTCATAGCGTGAGCATCTTTGCCGAGTTTACGACGAATAAGCTCTGTACCGCCGAGCATGTTGCTCCATTGGTCGTCTCCACCAAATTCGAGGTTACAATCGTAATCCTGGAATAATTTGTAGAAGTCGTATGACTGCATAATCATGTAATTGAATTCTAAAAAACTAAGACCTTTTTCCATACGCTGTTTGTAGCATTCAGCTGTTAACATACGGTTAACGGAGAAGTGTGGTCCAACTTCACGTAAAACGTCGATGTAGTTTAGCTCTGTGAGCCAGTCAGCGTTATTAACGAGAAGGGCTTTGCCTTCTGAGAAGTCGATGAAACGGCTCATCTGTTTCTTAAAGCATTCTACGTTGTGAGCGATTGTCTCTGTAGTCATCATCTGACGCATGTCGGTACGTCCGGATGGGTCACCAATCATGGCTGTGCCACCACCGATCAGTGCGATTGGTTTGTTGCCAGCCATCTGGAGACGTTTCATTAAGCAAAGAGCCATGAAATGTCCTACGTGGAGGCTGTCTGCGGTTGGGTCAAAACCGATGTAGAAAGTTGCTTTTCCGTTGTTGATTAAGTTTTTGATTTCTTCTTCGTTGGTTACCTGAGCGATAAGACCGCGGGCAACTAATTCTTCATATAATGTCATAATTCATTCTTCCTTTCTTTCTTGTTATAGCATATTTTATTTAATAAGAGTTCCCTTCTATTTGGTGGTAGGACATAGGTCTGCAACATCTATATTAGTTGAAGTGTTACATTTTAGAGAAAAAGAAAAGTCCTCTCCGGTCAAAGACCGAAAAGGACGAAACTACTCGTGATACCACCTTTTTTCGTAAGCAGCTCGCACTGCTTACCTCTGTAAGTGTCCGACAACACTCCGGTGCTTATAACGTGCACTACTACGTCACAGCCTACTATCGAAATCCGTATCTGCCGACTTACAGCAGTTTTCAAATTCAGTGTGAAGCTCGGGGATGTATTCGTAATAAGCTTCCCATGCACCTCTCATCAACCGGTTACTTTCTGTCTGTTTCACTTACTATTACTTGTTCCCGTCAAAGCCTTTAAATGCTTCAATTAAAGGTATTATAGTCACTATGGACGGGATTTGTCAAGGTACAAATGTCATTATATTGTGGACAAACACAAATGAAAAAATTTTTTATGTGGATATCCGAAAATAAGAAAATAGTAGCATCTGAGATTTTTTGTGATATGATAATTTTATGAAGATGTAAAAATGAGGTGCACAGATATATGAAAAGAAAAGTAGTAGTCTTAGGTGGCGGAACAGGTTCGTCTACGTTACTTCGGGGATTGAAGGAATTTCCTTTAGATATAACAGCCATCGTGTCGGTTTGCGATGATGGCAAGAGTACAGGTGTATTGCGAGAAGAATTTAGTATTCCGGCGGTGGGTGATATTCGCCGTGTGCTTGCTGCACTTTCGGAGACAGAACCATTGGTGATGGAATTGTTTAATTATCGTTTTAAGACGACAAGTGATTTAGATGGTCATACCGTGGGGAATTTGTTGCTTACGGCATCTTCTGAAATTACAGGGAATCTGTCAGATGGTATTGAGGCTTTAAGTAAGGTTTTTAACTTGAAGGGAAAAGTTGTGCCTCTTACTGAGGACAATGTGGTTTTAATGGGTGAGATGACAGATGGAACGATTATCGAGGGTGAGCATAATATTACGCAGAATGGGACACCTATCAAACGGGTTTATTATAAGGAAGAGCCGATTCCAACAAAGGAAGCGGTAAAGGCACTAGAAGAGGCGGATTTGATTCTCCTTAGTATGGGAAGTCTTTTTACCAGTATCATTCCGAATTTGATTTGTGATGGAATTATCAGTGCAATTGACCGCAGTAATGCAAAAATTATGTATGTGTGCAATATGGTGACACAGCCGGGTGAGACGGAAGATTTTAAAGTGTCTGACCATGTCAAATTATTAAATCAGTATCTTGGAAAACACAAAATAGATATCGTACTTGCTAATAATGGTGCAATTGATGTAGAAATGGCAAAACGATACGAATCTTTAGAACAAAAAGATCCGGTCGAGTTAGACATGGAGAAGACCAAAGAAATCGTAGACATGGTAATTTGTGATGATTATGTAACGGTAAAAAATAATTTACTGCGTCACAATGTATTGAAATTGAGTATGCATATATTTGGTTATTTATTGGAGCAGAAAAAAGATGAGTGATACAAAGGTAAAGAATGGAATACTTGAGGGTGTTATCTGGAAGCAATTATTATTGTTTTTCTTTCCGATAATGATAGGTTCCTTTTTTCAACAGTTATATAACACGGCGGATGCTTTGATTTTGGGGCGTGAAGTAGGAAAAGAAGCGTTGGCAGCAGTTGGTGGTTCCGCGGCATTAATTAGTGGATTGTTGGTCAATTTTTTCATGGGACTGACTTCTGGTGCTGGAATTATCGCATCGCAGATGCTTGGTGCAGGGAATAGGGAGAGACTGAATGATTCCATACATACGATATATGCCTTTTCCATAGTGGGCAGTATTGTTTTTGCGATAGTGGGAATCGTAGCCTCACCAACATTGCTTACATGGATGAATACAGCTCCGGAATTGATGGAAGATTCAATTGTTTATTTGCAGATTTATTTTGCAGGCAGTTTGTTTGTATTTATTTATAATACGGGGGCTAGTATTTTAAGAGCATTAGGTGATTCGAAACGTCCACTCTATTATTTGATAGTATGTTGTATTATTAATATTATTTTGGATATTGTGATGGTATCCGTATTAAAAATGGGTGTGGCAGGTGTTGCGATTGCGACAGTTACGGCACAGGCAGTCAGTGCGGTGCTGGTAACGCAGGCATTGATGCGAGAAAAAGAATTGTGTGATTTTTCGTTGCGTAAGATACGTTTTCATGGAGAACTGTTGAAGTCGGAATTATTTTTAGGGTTTCCGAGTGGGGTTCAGGCATCTATGTACAATATTTCTAATATGCTGGTACAGTCCTCTATTAATAGTTTTGGAACAGATACAACGGCAGCCTGGGCAGCATATGGAAAACTGGATGCGATTTTTTGGATGATGAGTGGGGCGCTCGGTATTGCCATTACTACTTTTGTGGGACAAAACTATGGTGCCGGTAATATGGATAGAGTAAAAAAGAGTGTTAAAATAGGTCTTTTTATGGATATTGGTATCTCTGTTGTGATGGGAATCCTTCTGATAGTGGCACGAGTACCATTATTTGGTGTTTTCTGTGAGGATGCAGCAGTGGTGGAGATTGGAGCACATATGTTGTTTTTGCTTACACCATTTTATTGTGTATATGTATTTACGGAGATTTATTCTGGAGCATTACGAGGTATGGGAGACGTGGTAGTGCCGATGGTAATTACCATGTTTGGTGTATGCGTCGTGCGAGTGCTGTGGATTATGATTGTGGCAAAGGCATTTCCAACATTAGAGGTAGTAATCTTTAATTATCCGGTAACGTGGATTCTATCAGCAGTAGCGTTTATTATTTACTATAGGTATAAGATTAAGAAAGTGGATGAGATATTTAAGCGATAGTCGTTACGTTATATCAAATCATAGATGGCGTATTGAACCGTGTTTCAGAACGATAAATTACAAGTCAAGTTATCAAAATATTTGTGTGTTAGGAACGTAATTAGTAGAAAAGAGGATTCTTGTGAGAAAAATAGATTTGTGGAAGAAGTTATGCATAGGTGGTATTTTGGCAGTAAACGCTGTTGTATTGTGTACAGCATGTAGTGGTTCTGATGGTGTCACAGGAGATGAGGCACAAAAAAATGCGGGTGAAGTTCTAAGTGAAACCCAAATTGAAGTAGAGACAGAGGGTAGTGAAAATATTAGTAGCATTGGAACGCAGAATAGTGAGAGTACAGATACAGAGGAAGTTGCAGAAACAGAGTCGGAAGCAATCGGTGTATATGATTTTACCCTCTGTTTTGGAGGAGATATCAGTCTAGATGAAAAAGCCGTAACGACGGCACAGTTAGATGCATCCGAAGGAGATATTTCAAAATGTATCTCACCAGAGTTAATCGAGATTATGCAGGATGCTGATATCATGTGTTTAAATAACGAGTTTACATTTAGCAATAATGGCACGCCAATGAATGGAAAAATGTATACGTTTCGAGCCAAACCGGAGCGTGTCAGTATCTTACAGGACATGGGTGTGGATATTGTGCAGTTGTCAAATAATCATGTCTATGATTATGGAAAACAGGCATTGTTGGATACATTTACGACATTAGAGGATGTAGGTATTGATTATTTTGGAGCAGGACATAATTTAGAAGAAGCAATGAAGCCAGTTTATTATACTCTGGATGATAAAGTAGTGGCGTTTGTAGGTGCATCTCGTGCAGAAAAATACAAAATGACACCACAGGCAACAGAGACAGAACCGGGAATATTGCGTTGCTATGATACAGAGCTTTTTTTACAGGTGATAGCAGAAGCTGATGAGAATGCAGATTTTGTCATTGCAGTGGTACATTGGGGTACAGAGTACAGCTATGATTTGGAAGAAGTGCAGCTTACGACAGGAAAAGCGTATCTGGATGCAGGTGCAGATGTGGTTATTGGTGGACATTCTCATTGCTTACAAGGTATGGAATATTACGATGAAAAGCCAATTATATATAGTTTAGGGAATTATTGGTTTAATGATAAGACGCTGGATTCTATGTTGATAGAGTTACATTTTTTCGGAAATGATAAAGAACAGAATCTAGAAGTAAAAATGATTCCGGCGATTCAGACACAAGCTACCACAAATTGGGTAGATGAAGTAGAGCAGCAGCGTATCTTTGAATTTATGGAGAGTATTTCTGTGAATATTAAGATTGATGAGGATGGTATTGTAAGAGAAGATGGTAAGGTAGTATTGGATAAAGAATAATAAGGGTGTTATGGAATCGGGGCATTAGCAATTGTTTGATTGATAGATTGAGCAATTGCATTCAGACAATAATAAAAGTTGGGGAGGAAAATTATGAAGTATGATGTAATTATTATTGGAGCGGGACCGGGTGGTATTTTTTCTGCATATGAATTGATTCAAAAGAAACCGGAATTAAAAGTAGCAATTTTCGAAGCAGGGCACGCATTGGAAAAAAGAAAATGTCCGATTGATGGAGATAAAATAAAAACATGTATTGCCTGTAAGAGCTGTTCTATCATGAGTGGATTTGGTGGAGCAGGAGCATTTTCTGATGGGAAATATAATATTACAAATGACTTTGGTGGCACATTATATGAATATATCGGGAAGAAACCGGCATTGGAATTAATGCAATATGTGGATGAAATCAATATGCGTTTTGGGGGAGAAGGTACCAAATTATATTCCACAGCAGGAACAAAATTTAAAACCATTTGTATTCAAAATGACTTACATTTATTAGATGCGTCTGTCCGCCATCTTGGAACGGATATTAACTATGTTGTATTAGAAAATTTATATGCGTATTTAAAAGATAAAGTAGAGTTTTTCTTTGATACCTATGTAGACTCTGTGGGCATTTTGAAAGACGGATATGAAGTAAAGTGCAAAGACAGTGTATATGAGTGTACAAAATGTATCGTTTCTGTCGGCCGTAGCGGAAGTAAATGGATGGAAAAAGTTTGCAAAGAATTAGATATTAATACAAAATCGAATCGAGTTGATATCGGGGTTAGAGTAGAATTACCGGCTACAGTTTTTGCCCATTTAACAGATGAGTTGTATGAAAGTAAAATTGTGTATCGTACAGAAAAATATGGCGATAAGGTTCGTACGTTCTGTATGAATCCGAAAGGTGCTGTGGTAAATGAAAATACAAATGGAATCATTACAGTAAATGGTCATAGTTATGAAGATCCTGCGAGACAGACCGAGAATACAAACTTTGCATTGTTGGTAGCAAAACATTTTTCTGAACCATTTAAAGATTCAAATGGATATGGAGAAAGTATTGCAAAACTTAGTAATATGCTAGGTGGAGGTGTTATTGTACAACGCTTTGGCGATTTGATACGAGGAAGACGCTCTACACCAAGTCGAATTGAAGAATCTTTTATTACTCCTACATTAAACGCGACACCGGGGGATTTAAGTTTAGTACTTCCAAAAAGAATTTTAGATGGTATTATCGAAATGATTTATGCATTAGATAAAGTGGCACCGGGAACAGCAAACGAAGATACACTGTTATATGGTGTTGAAGTTAAATTTTATAACATGGAAGTAGAAGTTGACGATAAATTGGAGACTTGCCATAAAGGTATGTATATCATTGGAGATGGAAGTGGTATCACGCATTCGTTATCACATGCCTCCGCAAGTGGTGTTCATGTTGCAAGAAATATCGTAGAATAGTTACAGCAATTTATATAAAAGCGAATAGCTAAAAAACGGGGGTTATTGCAAAAAATTAATTTTGTAATAACCCCCGATAAAATTATCGATAAAATAACATGCCATTCTGTTCCATACGTTCGCAATAACCCTGATCATATAAGTATTCGAGACAAGAGAAGGTTTTAGTAATAATTGATTTAACAGTGAAAAATTTCTCTACGTCAGAAGGCAGTGTATAGAGACCATAAACGCGAAAAGCAATTTCCTGTACGGTTAAAGATTTGGCACTATTCGTGAGAACATCCTGAATAGCAACCAGTTTTTTGCGGTAGCCGGAGAGAATACGTTCTATAATAGGTTCTGAATCTTTGAAGATTTCACCATGAGCAGGATAAATGGTATATCCGCCGTACACAGTTTTTATCTGTTCCAAAGACTGAAAGTATTGAGATAATAGATGTTCATTTACATAGCTTGTACCAACAATCGGGACGATGTGTGCAATAATCTGGTCACCTGTAAATAAGATACGGCGGGCAGGGTCATATAATCCCAGTTGGCCTAATGTATGTCCAGGAAGCGGAATAGTTCGGAATGTATAATTTCCATAAATAAATGTCTGTCCAATTTTTAAAGGGGAATAAGTGAAATGACGGGTTTTGTACGAATCATTTTTCCCAATATTCTGGTAATAGGCATTAAATTCTTTGTAGCCAGTATAAACATCAGGCGTTCGCGAAGGTGTTACACCGACACGCTTTAATACTGTATTTTGTTCTTCAATTGCCTTTGGACCTTGACCATAGTAGAGACAGTCATATGGATGACGGTCTTCGATTGGATTCATAAAAATTGTGGCACCCTTACTTTGCAGATAAGAAGCAATACCGGTATGGTCATGATGTTTGTGAGTTAGAAAAACATCCAAGTGGGTAAGGTGAATCTTCAAATCAAAAAAGATTTCTTCTAAGATAGCACGGTTCTCGGGTGTCTGATATCCGGTATCAATGAGTAAACTGCGTTCGCTGAGTTCTCCTTTTATTAAATAAATATTGATTTCATGTTTTCCTTGGTATAGATGAATAAGATATATATTTGGAAGAATTTCTGTTACTTGATTGTGCATTGATTAATTACCCTCTTTTCTTTATAATGGGATTATAGCAAAGTTGGAGGGAATACGCTAGATGGAAGTAAAAGAAGCATTATTAAAAAGAAGAAGTGTAAGAAAATTCACAGAGAAAGTAGTTTCGGAAGAACATATTAACGAGTTACTTCACGCTGCTATGAGTGGTCCAAGTGCTTGTAACAAGAAGCCATGGGAATTTTATGTAGTATCCAACAAGGATGTATTAAAGCAGCTTCAATCTGCATCAAAGTTTACGAAGATGCAGGCACCATTGGCAATTATTGTATGCGGTAATTTGTCTCATGCATTGCCACTTAAGATGGCAGATTACTGGATTCAGGATTGCAGTGCTGCTACGGAAAATATTTTATTAAGAGCCACAGACTTAGGACTCGGTGCAGTATGGTGTGGTATTCATCCGCAGAAAATTGCTGAGAAAAAAGTGAGTGAGATACTGGGACTTAGTAAAAAAGAGATACCGTTGAATATCATCTTAATAGGTCACCCTGCTGAGAGTCCGGATGCAAGAGATCAGTATGATGAGAAGCGAGTACATTTTTTGAAGTAGGAAGTTTATTTATTATAAAATTGGGAGGCTATCTCCTCACGGACCATAATAGATTATGGAGTTGTTGAGAGAATAGCCTCTGTTTTATTTAAAATTTTACAATAAACGGTTCTCAGATCGTGCAATCAGTCTGGCAAAGCGTCTGTCGACCTCTGCCTGAATATCAGCTACAATATCTGAATATTCTTCCTGAACGAGGTGTTTCGTACGTCCCATCATAGAGAACCATTTTTCTATCGGTATTTTTTTATTGTTTGTAATTGGATTGTAATTCAAAGTGGTAATACCTTGTTCCACTTCATAAAGAGGAAAGTAGCAGCTGTCTACGGCAGCAGCTATGACACTCCTTTCAAGGTTCGGTTTGTCGTTCCAATTTAACGGACAGGCAGATAGTGCTTTGATATATGCAGTGCCAAAATCTCTGGAATATGCTGCCGCTTTGGCGGCTTTTTTTATGAAGTCAGTCGGGTTTGACTCTGCAACAGTTGCTACATAAGGAATGTGAGTTGCTGCCATAATCTCCGGTGTATCTTTATGGAAAAATGTTTTACCATACTGATTTTTTCCAAGGTGAGAAGTGGAACTTTTTGCACCTTTTGGTGTGGAGTAAGAAAGTTGATAGCCGGTATTCATATAGCCGCCGTTGTCGTATTCAAAAAGAATGACATGCTGGTTTCTGAGGGCAGTTCCAAGGGCAGAACCCATACCGATATCCATACCACCGTCACCGCTGACCATCAAAAACGTAATATCTCCTTCCGGGTATTCTCCTCGACGCTTTAATTCCTGAAAAGCAGCTTCAACACCACTTAAAGTAGCAGCACCATTTTGGAACAGGTTGTGAATATAAGGAATACGAAAAGCAGTTTTGGGATAACCGGTAGTGATAATCATGCCGCATCCGGTTTGAAAAAGGACAACGACATTTCCTTCGATTCCTTTTAATAAAAGGTTTAAGTTTACAGGAATACCACATCCGGGGCAGGCACCATGGCCTGGGGCAATTCGCATAGGCATAGCAGTAGCATCGCTAAGTTTTCCACTTGTGACAATCATTTTTCGGGATTCACAATCGTAGTTGCAGACTGTAATCCCTGGCGATTGCTCTTCTTCGGTCAATGGTGCAAAGTATTCGGGTTGTTTTTCACCGATCTGACCTTCTGTGATGCCATAATAAGCAAAAAGAGAAGCTCGTGGATGGATACATTCTTTTATAATGGCTAGTACGTCTTCAACAAAAAGGTCTTTTCCACCAAGACCATAGACACGAGATAAAATGCGGGCATGAGTTTTTCGGTAAAAAGAGGAACGAATTTCCATAGAAAGATTGCCGCCTTCTGCACCGTAACTGTCTTGCCGATCAAGAATAATAATAGTACGGGCTGCAGGGAAATAGTTTATTAACGTTTTGGGGAAAGGACGTAAAGATATTAGTGTTACAGCACCGATTCGCAAGTCTTGCTCATCACGGAGTTTATCAATGGCTTCTTTTGCAGTGTGATAAGAAGAACCAAGCACAATCAGCATGATTTCAGCGTCATCATAGCGATAACCTTCAATGGTATCGTAATGTCTGCCGGATATTTTTTCATATTCAGTAAAAAGAGTCGGCAGATAGGTGGAGGCATCCCTCATAGCAAGGTGTATCTGATAACGGTTGTTCATAACATCTGGTTCGTTCATATAGGAGCCGATTGTAATCGGGTGTTTTAAATCAAGTAGTGAGTAAGTAGGGTTCTTATCACCAAGAAAAGATTGTACTACATTGTCATCTTCAAAAACCATACATTTTTGTTTTTGGTGACTAGTAAAGAAACCGTCGAAAGCGATTGCGACAGGGAGATTTACTTTTTCTGCCAACTTTAAGCCTAGGATGTTTAAGTCATAAACCATTTGAGGAGAATGTGCAAAAAGGATAATCCATCCTGTATTTAACATATACATAATGTCGCTGTGGTCGCCTTTGATGCAAAGAGGACCGGAAACAGTGCGGCAGGCTACATTCATCACCATTGGAAAACGGGTGCCGGACTGTACAGGAAATTGTTCTAAGGCATAAAGCAGACCATTGGCACTGGTGGCATTAAACACTCTGGCACCTGCGGTAGATGCACCATAGCAGATTCCAGCAGCACTATGTTCTCCTTCAGCGGCAATAAGTGTAATATCATGAAGATTTTCTGCTTTCATGTTGTCTAAATTTTCTGCAATCTGTGTAGATGGAGTAATTGGATAGTAACCCATCACATGATAGTTTATCTGCTTGGCGGCATAAGCCGCCAGTTCGTTTCCACTTTCATAGAGAATGTTTTGTTTTTCCATATATTAATAATGCCTTTCTGAAATGATAAATAAACAGTTTAAATGACACCGCCATGAATTTGCTGCTCAGTTAAATAAGATTCTCCAGTAATGGAAGCATCTGGTCCATGTTTTGTATAAGAAAACTGGTTAGTAAGCAAGTTTTTATTTGGGCGGTCAAATGGTTTTTCGGGATAGTCTTTTTCTAGAGCCATAACAAGTGCATTGGTAGGACAGACTTCGACGCAGCGAAGGCATCCTTTACAGTGTGTATAATCGGGTCCCATATTTACCATACATTCTTTTTCTTTATAGATACCCGGCATAAATTGAAATACAAAATCCGGACAAGTGGAGTCGCAAAGTCCGCAGTTGATACAGCGGTCTTTGATAAAAAGCGGTATATATCCTTCCCTTGATGCAGATAAATCGTTGGAAACCGTACTTCCTATACGAGGATTAATACCACCAATAGGTGCATTTTTATACCCCCATGTATAAGAAGTAGAAGATGCTATCGGATTTTTGGTATTTAATGGAAAGGTGGTATCTGGTATAGTGTGGGTATTGGTATCCGGTTTGACATTTTTTTCAGAAATGCCGTCTGAACAAATAAGAGGACGTTGCTCTTTGACATGTTCAAACCCTCTGCGAAGACCATTTAGATTTGCTTCTATTAGGTGAGGATATTTTTTTCCCACGGTATTCTTACAGAGTTCTTCTGCCATTTCTAGAGGAACAAAACCGAGAATGGCAGTAATTGCACCTAACATAACCATGTTAACACGGGATTTTTCTGCTATTGCGATATCCAAAGCGGGAATACAAAACAGTCTGCCGTGTGGTATATGATAGGTTTCTGCTGCTTCTTCACGGGAAAGATTAGTGTTTAGAAGGATACATGTGTGTTCTGTACAGTCTGAGAGCAGAGGATAGTTTTTTAATAGAGCCTCATGGAAAATTCCCAAAACATTTGGTTCTACAACTGGCGTGCACAATCGTAAAAATTTTTCTGGGGCACACCAGCGGATGTGAGATTTGACAGGGGAACCGCGTTTTTCGGAACCATAACTCGAAAAGCTGGTTGAATTCAGCTTTAAGTAAAGGGCTCCCAGTTCACCTAACATTTTTCCACAAAGGTTGGCGCCTAATCCGCCAATGCTTTCTAAACGTATTTCAAAATAACCATTTTCTTTTGTAATTGGTAGTGTAAATTTATCTGTCATAAGAACCTCGTTTCATTTAATTTATTGTTGATAGTATGGGTTATTCGGGGTAAAATATTCGTAATTGAGCAATGATGGAAGGAGACTTTTTATGACATTTAAAGAAAAATGTATTCATTTTATAAAGCAGGAGACTGTTTTGGCAGTGGCCACCGTTTTAGCGGTTATCTCTGCATTTTTTGTAGCACCATCGGAGGCATATTTGAAATATATTGATTGGCGTGTGTTGGGAATTCTGCTAAGCCTTATGATTATTATGGCAGGACTTCAGAAAACGGGACTTTTTGATAGTATCGGAGCGAAGCTTTTAGGAAAAACTAGCACTACTAGACAATTAGCATTTATTCTGGTGTTTTTATGTTTTTTCTTTAGTATGTTAATTACTAACGATGTGGCATTATTTACATTTGTACCATTTGCCATGATTATGTTAAAAAAGTGTAAGCAGGAAAAGTTGTTGATTCCGGTAATCGTGTTACAAACAATAGCAGCAAATTTAGGAAGTATGCTGACTCCAATTGGTAATCCGCAGAATCTGTATCTTTATAATTTGTCCGGTATGGGAATGGGAGAGTTTATAGGTGTGATGCTTCCATACACGATTATTTCTGGTGTTCTGCTTTGTATTGGGATTGTAATTTGCTGTAAGAAAGAGTCAATTACAGAAGTGGTAATTGAGCCAGTACAGGAGAACTGGAATAGAGAGGAAGAGAACTTAAGTAAAGAAGAAAGAAAATCGTTACAAGAAAAAGCATCAATGAAAAAAGGAAGAAATCTTATTAAGAATGCGGTTTACATAACGCTATTTGTCTTAAGTCTCTGTGTTGTGGTACGCCTTGTGCCGTTTGAGATGGTTTTATTAGCGGTGATTCTTTTAGTGTTTAATATGGATAGAAAAGTGTTAATGCAGGTAGATTATTGTCTTTTGCTGACTTTTATTGCTTTCTTTATTTTTACCGGGAATATGGGAAATATTAGTGTGGTACGGGATACGTTGCAGCAGTTGGTAGCAGGAAAAGAACTTGCAATAGGCGTGATTTCGAGTCAGGCTATCAGCAATGTTCCGGCAGCGTTACTGCTTTCTGGTTTTACATCTGATTATCGGGAATTATTAATAGGAGTAAATTTGGGTGGATTGGGAACTTTGATTGCATCTATGGCTAGTTTGATTTCTTATAAATTGTTTGCTAAGGAGTATAATGACCAGAAAGGAAAATACTTCTGGTGGTTTACGATAGCTAATGTGGTCTTTTTAGCAGTCTTAGCAGTTGCAGCAATTATTTTATAAAAGCAGTTTGTTTTAAGTGTGAAAGGAAGAAATGAAATGACCTATCAGGAAATACGACAGAATGAAGAGGTGCTGGCATTTTTAAAAAAAGGAAATGATAACTTAGGAGTGCTCGGATTTACGGAACATGCAGAGGCTCATTGCTCGATTGTAGCGGAGCGGGCGGCATATATATTAAAGACATTTGGTTATGGTGAAAAAGAAATTGAGCTGGCGAAAATTGCAGGGTTTATGCATGACATTGGTAATGCTGTAAATCGCAGTCACCACGCAGAGCATGGGGCAGTAATAGCCAATACAATTTTACGCGATACGGACATGAGTGTAGAAGATCGTGTGACAGTAGTTTCCGCTATTGGTAATCACGATGAATCTACCGGAGGAGCAAAAGATGCCGTATCGGCGGCACTTATTATCGCGGATAAGACGGATGTACGTCGTAATAGAGTGCGTCCGCAGGATAGAAAGAATTTTGATATTCATGATAGAGTAAATTATGCGGTTACAGCGGCGGAACTTACAATTAATATGGAGAAAAACATCGTTGAGTTGAGTCTGGAGATTGACGAAACAAGCTGTACCATGTATGAGTACTTTGAGATTTTCCTGGGTAGAATGATGATGTGCAGGGGTGCAGCAGAGATGCTGGGTGCAAAGTTTAAGTTAATTGCGAATGGAAGTAAGATTTTATAAAATAAGAAAGATAAAGAGTATATCATCATGAATGATCCGAAAGTAATAAAACGAGTAGAAAAAATGAAAAGTATGAGTAAGGTGAAAAAGACTATCATTGAGTATGCAATCCTTACAGGTGCTACGTATATTATGGTAATAGGTATCTATGCATTTAAGTTTCCAAACAATTTTTCTTTCGGTGGAGTTACTGGTTTGGCGATTGTTTTAAGTAATTTCTTACCGACCACACCGGGAAATGTAACATTTATTATAAATATGGCGTTGCTCTTGGTAGGATTTCTTTTTCTAGGGAAAGGATTTGGTGTTAAAACGGCATATATTAGTATCATAATGTCGCTGGGGCTTAGTCTTTCGGAAAAAATATATCCGATGACACGGCCGCTTACAGAGGAGCCTGTACTAGAGTTAGTTTTTGCAGTAGCGTTACCGGCATTTAGTTCAGCAATTTTTTTTAATATGGATGCTTCAAGTGGTGGTACCGACATTATAGCAATGATTTTGCGAAAGTATACCAAGTTAAATATTGGTACAGCCTTATTTATTTCGGATTTATTAATTGTAGTATCAGCGTGTTTCGTGTTTAATGCACAGACGGGGTTATTTTCATTGCTAGGTTTGCTTACGAAGTCTTTAGTAGTAGATGGAGTAATTGAAAATATTAACCTTTGCAAGTACTTTACGATTATTTGTGATGATCCGGAACCGATTTGTGATTTTATTAAAAATAAGCTTCATAGAAGTGCAACGACCTATGATGCGGAGGGTTCTTATGAGCATCGAAAAAAAACGGTTATTATTACAATTATGAAGCGTGGACAGGCAGTGGAACTTCGTAATTTTATTCGACAGACTCAGCCGACAGCGTTTATTGCAATTACAAATAGTAGTGAGATAATTGGAAAAGGTTTTCGTGGATTAAACTAGAAAAGTATTTCATTTTTATAAAAAGTAAATAAGTTCAAGTAGAAGAAGGCATTTGCGAAGGCAGGTGCCTTTTTATGTGACTTTACCTCTATTTTACAGATGCTTTACAAAACAATGTATATGAATTTCACAATTATGGATTAAAGTGGGATTTGTCAAAAGGAAAACAAGTTGAAGACAAAGTAGTAGTTTTAAAATGGAGGAAAGAAAAATGAAAAAGAAAGTGATTAGTATTTTATTAACAGCAACATTAGCAATCAGCATGTTTGCAGCATGTGGTGAAAGCGACAACACAGATGGAAATGTGAATGCAGGTACAGAGAATCAGGTAAATACAGAGGTAGGCGTAGAAAGCGAAGTTGCTAACTTTGATGTAACAGAACTCATCTCTGTATATTCTCGTGAAGATGGTTCCGGTACAAGAGGAGCTTTTGTAGAATTATTTGGTATTGAACAGAAAAATGAAGCAGGCGAAAAAGTTGATTACACAACAGTAGAAGCAATTATTACAAACAGCACAGACGTTATGATGACATCTGTAGCAGGTGATACATATGGTATCGGTTACATTTCACTCGGTTCTTTAAATGACACTGTAAAAGCAGTAAAAATTGATGGTGTAGAAGCAACTGTGGATAACATTAAAGCAGGTACCTATGCAGTAGCAAGACCATTTAACATTGCAACAGCAGGTGAAATAAGCGAAGTAACACAGGATTTCATTAACTTCATTATGAGTGCTGAAGGACAGGCAGTTGTTGAGGGAAAAGGTTACATTGCAGTAGCAGGTACAGAAAGCTTTGTATCAAATGGTGCAGCAGGTAAAATTGTTGTAGGCGGTTCTTCTTCTGTAACACCTGTAATGGAAAAATTAATTGAAGCATATCGTGCAATTAATGCAGGTGCAGAAATCGAACTTTCAACAAGTGATTCTTCTACGGGTATGAGTCAGACAACAGAAGGAATTCTTGATATCGGTATGGCATCACGTGCGATTAAAGATTCTGAATTAGAGGCTGGTTTGACAGGAATTACAATTGCAATGGATGGTATTGCAGTAATTGTAAATCATGAAAATCCTACAGATGACCTTACAGCAGAAGCTGTTAAGACTATCTTCATGGGTGAAGTATATCAGTGGGATGAAGTAAAATAGTAAGTTAACTTTTTTAAGAAGGAAAAGGACCGCAAGTCATTGCGGCCCTTTTGCGGACGTTAAAAGAAAGGTGAAAAATATGAAGGCGAAAGAGAAGATAATGGAATATGTCTTTTTGCTGACAGCAGTTGTTTCCGTTCTTGCAGTCGCATTAATCTGTATCTTTTTATTTACGAATGGTATTCCGGCAATGAAGAAAATTGGATTTGCAGATTTTTTATTGGGAACAGAATGGAGACCAGGAAATAACATTTTTGGAATTTTTCCGATGATAATTGGAAGTCTCTATGTGACGGGCGGTGCATTGGTTATTGGTGTGCCAATTGGGATTTTGATGGCAATTTTTATGGTGCGGTTTTGTCCTCCGAATATATATAAAATTTTAAAACCGGTTGTCGATTTATTAGCAGGAATCCCTTCTATTGTATATGGATTCTTTGGATTGGTGGTATTAGTACCGTTTTTGCGTGAAGTGGTTGCTGTGAAAGGATTTAGAGGACAGAGTATCCTATGTGCGGCTATTTTATTGGGTATTATGATTCTGCCTACCATTATCGGTGCTGCAGAACCGGCAATCCGTGCAGTAGAGCAGAGTTATTACGAGGGTGCATTGGCACTTGGGGCGACACATGAAAGAAGTGTTTTTACGGTAGTCGTACCCGCTGCTGGTTCCGGCGTTTTAGCGGCAGTAATTTTGGGCGTTGGTAGAGCATTAGGTGAAACGATGGCGGTTATGATGATAGTTGGTAATCAGCCGCGTATGCCGGAGAGTATTTATGAGGGTGTACGTACACTTACTACCAATATCGTAATGGAAATGGGTTATGCCACAGACTTACACCGTGAGGCGTTAATTGCAACAGGTGTCGTATTATTCGTATTTATTTTAATTATTAATCTGAGCTTCTCGGCATTGAAGCACAAGAAATCATAGGAGGACGGCAAGATGGACAAAAGCAATAGTTTATGTGAAATCAAAGTGATTAACAGACAGCCGTTAGTAGACAAATTCAAATCTTACCGAAGACATCCGGGTTCATTCTTATTGCTATTATTAGTTTTAATAGCGGCACTTTTGACGGTGGCAACATTGTTATTTTTGGTGGGATATGTATTGATAACAGGCATTCCGAACTTAAAGCCAAGTCTTTTTGCATGGGAATATAATTCAGAGAATGTGTCTATGGTTCCTGCGATTATCAATACAATAGAAATGGTAATTATGGCATTGTTAGCGGCAGTTCCACTTGGGGTAGGGGCAGCGATTTATCTGGTGGAATATGCGAAAAAAGGGAATAAAATTGTAGGTATTGTGCGTCTGACCGCAGAGACACTAACAGGCATTCCGTCTATTGTTTATGGGTTGTTTGGTATGCTCTTTTTTGTAACGGCATTGGGTTGGCGTAACTCGATGCTGGCAGGTGCCATGACATTAGCAATCATGGTTTTACCGACTGTAATGAGAACGACAGAAGAAGCATTGCTTAGTGTGCCGGATTCTTATCGTGAAGGAAGTTTTGGTCTTGGTGCGGGCAAATTAAGAACAGTATTTCAAATTGTACTTCCCGCGTCGATTCCGGGAATTTTGTCTGGTGTCATTTTAGCAATTGGACGTATTGTAGGGGAGACTGCGGCATTGATTTATACATCAGGAACAGTTGCAGGTCTGGCAGGTGTGATGGATTCAGGTCGAACCCTTGCAATTCATATGTATGTACTTTCAAACGAAGGTTTACATAAGAATGAAGCAAATGCAACAGCAGTTATTTTGCTACTCATTGTATTAGGAATTAACGCGGTGTCAGGCAAATTGGCGAAAAAATTAGAGGCACCGGAAGCATAGGAGAGAATATGGAAAAAAAGTTTGAAATCAGTAATCTGAATTTGTATTATGGTGACTTCCATGCATTGAAAAATGTGAATATGGATATTAATAAAAACGAAATTACAGCGTTTATCGGACCTTCTGGCTGTGGCAAATCGACTTTTTTAAAGAGCTTAAACCGCATGAATGACTTGGTGGAAGGTTGTAAAATCACGGGAAACGTCTTATTGGACGGTGAAAATATTTACAATGGTATGGATGTAAATCTGCTTAGAAAAAGAGTGGGTATGGTGTTCCAGAAACCAAATCCATTTCCTATGAGTATTTATGATAACATTGCTTATGGTCCGAGAACCCACGGTATCCATTCTAAAGGACGTTTAGATGAAATCGTGGAGAAGTCTTTGCGGGATGCAGCAATCTGGGATGAAGTAAAAGACCGCTTGAAAAAGAGTGCGTTGGGATTATCGGGCGGACAACAGCAGCGTCTTTGTATTGCAAGAGCACTTGCGGTGGAACCGGAAGTTATCCTTATGGATGAACCAACTTCGGCATTAGATCCGATTTCTACATCAAAAATCGAAGATCTTGCAATTGAATTAAAAAAGCAGTATACAATTGTCATGGTAACACATAATATGCAGCAGGCTGTACGTGTATCTGATAAAACGGTTTTCTTTTTACTTGGCGAAGTTATAGAAAGCGGAGAGACAGAAAAATTATTCTCTGTGCCACAGGATAAACGAACAGAAGATTACATTACAGGACGTTTTGGCTGATTTTAAGAACCGGGCAGTGCAGAATAGGATAGATTTAAAGTTAGAAGAGGAGAAGAACATGAGAAATAGATTTGACCGTCAGCTTTTAGAGTTGAATAACGAATTGATACAAATGGGAAGTTTGATTGAAAAGGCGATTGAACTTGCCATTGTAGCACTTGTAAAGCAGGATGTAGATAGAGCACAGGAAGCCATTAAATTTGATGAGGAAATTAATCAGCAGGAAAAAGCAATTGAAAGTCTTTGCATGAAATTATTATTACAACAGCAACCGGTAGCAAAGGACTTACGATTAATCTCAGCAGCACTAAAAATGATTACTGATATGGAAAGAATAGGTGATCATGCATCGGACATTTCGGAAATGACAATTTTAATGGCAGATTCATCCTATGAAAAAAGTCACATAGATATTGAAATTGTAAAAGAAATGGCAAAAGAAACGACCGACATGGTAATTAAAAGTGTAGATGCTTTTGTAAATAAGGATTTAGATTTGGCGCGTAGGATTTTAAAACAGGATGATAAGGTGGATGAACTATTCAAACAATTCAAGCACCAATTGATTTTAATAATCAATGAAAATGTAAAAAATGGTGAGCATGCTACGGATATGCTTTTGGTATCAAAATATTTTGAGAGGATAGGTGATCATGCAACAAATATTGCAGAGTGGGTCATTTATTCTATAACAGGGGAACACGAAGAAGCTTAAAATTTATAGGAAAAGCGTAAATTTCACTCCAAAGTCAAAAATTTTACATAGATTTTACATAGAATCTACCGCAGTTTCATTTTGTAAGGGCTTGCCTGATTGCAAAATCCCTAAAAATAAGGTATAAATATATTGTATATGTGAAATTTTGTAATTTTACGAAAAAGAAATGTAAAAACTATAAGTACGATAGATTCGTACAGGGATTTTGAACTTTAGGAGGAAAAAATGGATATATTTGGCGTATTTTCCATGGTTGGCGGACTTGCCCTTTTCTTATATGGTATGAGCATTATGGGTAATGGTCTTGAGAAAATGTCTGGTGGTAAATTAGAACGAATATTAGAGAGTCTTACATCTAGTCCGTTGAGAGCAGTTTTATTAGGTGCAGGTGTAACGGCGGTGATTCAATCTTCGTCTGCTACAACTGTAATGGTAGTTGGTTTTGTAAATTCAGGAATTATGAAGTTTTCGCAGGCTATTGGCATTATCATGGGTGCCAATATCGGTACTACAATTACAGCATGGATGCTTAGTTTAACTACGATTGATGCAGGTGGCAGCTTCTTACTTAAGATGATGAAGCCATCGTCATTTGCACCAATTTTGGCTTTAATCGGTATTCTTCTTTATATGGCGGCAAAGACAGACAAGAAGAAAGTAATCGGTGAAATTTTACTTGGATTTGCAATTTTAATGTCCGGTATGGAGACAATGAGTGCAGCAGTTGCACCACTTAAAAATGTACCGGAGTTTACAAATATTTTGATGATGTTCGATAATCCGATTATGGGAATCCTGGTGGGTGCATTATTGACAGCGGTTATTCAGAGTTCATCTGCATCAGTAGGTATCTTACAGGCATTGTCAGTAACAGGTGCGTTTACTTATGGTTCGGTTATTCCGATTATTTTAGGTCAGAACATTGGTACATGCATCACAGCAATTATTTCTGCTTTGGGAGCCAACAGGGATGGTAAGAGAACCGCAGTTGTGCATTTGTCATTTAACATTATCGGTTCAGTGATTTTCTTAGTAGTATTTTATATGGGAAATGCAATTTTTGAATTCCCGTTTGTAGCAGAAGTAGTGGATGCAGCTAATATTGCAACAATCCATACAATTTTTAACGTATTTGCAACCGTAGCACTGTTTCCATTTATTAAAACTTTGGAGAAACTTGCTTACGTATTGATTCCTGTTTCAACAGAAGAAAAGGAAATGCAGGAAGATGCATTTGCAGTCTTGGATCCACGTTTCATTTCAAGCCCGGCATTCGCAATCGAGCAGTGTAAGTCATTGGCTGATAAGATGGCTGAGATGACAAAAGATAGTTTTTTACAGGCGATGTTAATGGTGAAAGAGCCGACAGAAGAAGGCATTGCAGAAGTTATTAAGAAAGAAAACAAAGTCGACGTATATGATGATAAGCTTGCGGCATATCTTACAAAAGTAAACGGTGAAGATTTATCTTATGCAGATAGTTTGAGAGCAACATCGTTGATGCATTGTCTGACTGACTTAGAGCGTATTTCTGACCATGCAGCGAATGTTGTAGAATGTGTACAGCAGATGCAGAAGACAGAAGCAGCGTTTTCAAAGAAAGCGACAGAAGAAATGCAGGTTTATACAGCGGCATTATCTGATATCTTAGATCGAACGATTATGGCATTTATCAATGGTGATATTGCATTAGCAAAGACCGTAGAACCGTTAGAATCTGTTGTTGATGAATTGACAAAGACGATTAAGAAAAATCATATGAAACGTATGAATAAAGGAGAATGTACGATTGAATTGGGATTGATTCTTTCTGACTTAACCATGAATTATGAACGTGTGGCGGACCACTGTTCTAATATTGCAGTCTATACCATGCAGTTACAGAATACAGAACTGGAAGAGCATAGTTTTACAGAACATATGGATGCAGAAGAAGCAGTGCAGTTTGAGAAGTTAGCAACATCATTCAAGATGAAATATCAGATTTAATCGCCATAATAATGGCGGTGACAGGGGGCCGTCGAGAGACGTCCCCTTTTATAATTCAAAAGGAGAACATTATGGAGACGGTTTATATAGTAGAAGATGATATTAATATCAGAGAGATAGAACGATATGCATTGAAAAATAGTGGTTTCGAAGTAGAAGAATTCGAAAATGGAGCTGATTTTTTTAAACGGCTAGAAAATCATACACCAAGTCTTGTGATATTAGACATTATGCTTCCGGATGAGGACGGCATGAGTATTTTAGGGAAGATTCGCAGTGACAAGAAAACGGCAAAAATTCCGGTTATTATGGTGACGGCTAAGGCTACTGAATTGGACAAAGTAAAAGGGTTAGATAGTGGAGCAGATGATTATATTACAAAGCCGTTTGGAGTAATGGAGTTAATTTCTCGTGTGAAAGCGTTATTACGTAGGACAAACGAAGTAACGGTAGAAACACAGATAAAATATGGAGATATTCTGATAGATAACGATAAACATGCACTTACAGTATGTGGTAATCCATGTGAACTGACATATAAGGAATATGAATTGCTGAAATATTTGATTAAAAATAAAGGCATTGTTGTATCAAGAGATAAACTGCTATGTAAAGTGTGGGGGTTTGAGTACGAAGGAGAGACACGTACGGTAGATGCACATGTAAAGACTTTGCGGCAGAAGCTAGGAGGAGCTGGAAGTTGTATTAAGACCATACGAAATGTGGGTTATATGGTGGAATAAATGAAGAAACGAATCAATGTAAAATTTAGGTTAATATCTGCGGTGGCAGTCATTGTAACCGGTATCTGTGCTATGATTATTTTTTATGATATTTTAAAGGAACAGATATTTGAAGATTTGTCTGCGAATGCAAAAGTCATAGCAATGATGAATCCGGAATTGTTAGTGGAAGAACTTCCGGTAAATACGGACAAAGATGGACTTCGTATTACTCTGATTGAGGAGGATGGAACGGTAATTTATGATTCTTTAGGTGGCGAGGATGTCATGGAGAATCACGGGAATCGAGAAGAGATTATACAAGCAAAAGTCTATGGTGAAGGACGGGCAATGCGAACATCTACTATTTCTAACGAGCATACCTTTTACTATGCAATCCAGACGGAAAAAGGAAGTATTCTGCGTATTGCCAAGGACAGTAGTAGCATTTATACATTAACCGTGCAAATGGCAGGAATGATGGTGTTGATTAGTATCGGCGTGTTGCTAATATGTGTAAGCTTGGCAAAACGATTGACTAAAAGTCTGATGGCACCAATTGAAAAGATGGCGGATAATATTGTGCGTATAGAAGAGGATAGTGTATACGAGGAAATGCGTCCTTTCGTCTCAACTATTAAGGCACAGCATGTAGATATATTGCAGCATGCCAAAATGAGACAGGAATTTACGGCAAATGTTTCTCATGAATTAAAAACACCGTTAACTGCTATCTCAGGTTATGCAGAGTTGATTGCAAATGGTATGACAACAGGAGAAGATACCATACGTTTTGCAAGTGAGATACATCGCAGTTCTGAACGTTTGCAGCATTTGATCAATGATATTATTAAATTGTCTGAGTTGGATGACAGTGATTTACAGTTAGAATTTGAAGAAGTAGATTTGCAAAAGGAAGCAAATGCATGTGTAGCTAATATGCGGGTACATGCAGAAAGAAATGATGTGAGTATAAGTGTGAAGGGAAGTTCAGCAAAGTTACAGGCGAATAAGATGCTCATAGAAGAATTGCTCTATAACTTATGTAGTAATGCTGTTCGTTACAATAAAAATGGTGGAAGTGTGACGATTATTACAGGAATAGAAAATGGTCATGCTGTTTTGGTTGTGAAAGATACAGGGATTGGTATTCCAAAGGACGCCCAGGAACGTGTATTTGAACGATTTTATCGCGTAGATAAAAGCCGTTCTAAGTCTACCGGGGGGACGGGATTAGGGCTTGCGATTGTAAAACATATTGTAGCACAACATGAAGCACAGATTTTTCTCGAAAGTGAAGTAGGAAAAGGTACTGAAATTAAAGTAGTATTTTAAATAAAAAATAGCACACGAAAAAGGTAAAATGTGGTATAATAATAAGATACCGAAAATCCTTTTTTCGTGTGTTTTTTATTGCATTATTGCTAAGGAGAATGACATGGACGGACAGAATCAATATCAGACAACGCAAGCGTTAAAGAATCTTTTAAATCAGTATTCGATGCAATCCACTTCGCGTTATATGCTACCGGAATCGATTTATGGAAAGGTGCGATTAGAACCTTTTGTGCAGATGGAGTATGGCTACGCCAGAGTGGAGTTTAAAATCGGTACAGAGACGATGTATGTACTGAAAAATATTTCGGAGTTTTTAGAAGCGATTCATAAGTGTGAACGAGTACACTACGGAAAGAAATTAGAGTTTTATCATCACATGGATGCTTTTGACGAGACGGCAAAGCGTTGGATTGCATTTATGCAGGAGATGAACAATGATAAAAAGCGTCAGAGTCAGTACCATGCTTATTATGCATATACGGCTGGTTATGAGCGAACGATGGATTTGGATGCTATCGGATTGGATCGTTTTTTTGAGGCTGTAGGAAATGAGCCATTTGACTTGGTAACAGGTTATGAGCCACAAGAGAAGTATCTGGTATCTGAAGAAATACGTTCTCCTAAATTATATATAAGGGGAGGCAGTTCCGGTGCATTTATTAGAATGGAACATTTTCCCGTTATTAACGGAAAACAATATTATTACACTTATGAGGAAGGTCAGATTATTCGTTTAGTTCCTACGTTAAAGGAACGTGGAGCAGATTTTTTTGATTTTATGCATCGGCAAAAAGGATGTGAATGTTATATTGCGAGCACAGAGCTTGCGTCATTCTGTAGAGATGCACTTCCAATGTTAAAAGAATGTTTTTCGATTATAACAGAAGACTTTAATGAGTCAGAACATGTGCCACCGAAGCCGGAGTTTGCGTTGTATTTGGACAAACCTGATTTTGCAACAGTGGGTGCGAAACTTGTAGCAATTTATGGAAATGAAAAATATAATGTGTTGCTAAAAATTAAACCGGGTGAGGTAAGAGATGTATCCGAAGAGGGGAAAATAAGAAGTCTGGTAGAACCGTATTTTAACGGCAATGATGTACGCAATACGATCTTTGTGTTGTCAAAAGACGAGGATAAACTGTATCAGTTAATAGCAGGAGGACTTCATCGTTTAAGTGAATACATGGCGATATATACCTCTGAGAATTTCCGTAAGTTAAAGGTTGTTTCGGCACCTAGCGTAACCGTAGGTGTGACATTAAAGAGTGATTTATTAGAACTTCGTTTGCAAACAGAAGAATTTTCTTCTGAGGAATTAGCACATATTCTTGCTAATTATGACAGGAAAAAGAAATATATCCGATTAAAAAATGGTGATTTCTTAACTTTAAATAATGAAGGTATTCAGGAACTTGCTGAGTTGACACAGGATTTACAGTTATCGGAGAGTAATCTGAAAAAAGGCAGGGTTACAGTACCGAAATATCGTGCGATGTATTTGGATGCATTCCTTAAAAATGGCGGTCAGCTTACAGTAGAGAAGGATAAGAGCTTTAAGAGTATTGTCCGTAATATGAAAACCATTGAGGACAGTGATTATGAGGCTCCATTGTCATTAAAGCCGATTATGCGTGGATATCAAAAAAATGGTTTTCTTTGGCTTAAAACATTGCGAGAGAATGGTTTTGGCGGAATTCTTGCAGATGATATGGGACTTGGAAAAACATTGCAGGTTATTAGTTTACTTCTTATGGAACAGCACGAGTGGAAGTGCGGATTAAAAGAGTGTCGACGATCCCTGATTGTGTGTCCGGCATCTTTAGTATATAACTGGAAAAAAGAAATTGAGCGTTTTGCACCGGAATTGGATGCAGTTATTGTTACGGGCAACGTTCCGGAGCGTGAAGCGATAATTCGTTCTACAAGACCGGGACAGATATTAGTTACTTCGTATGATTTATTAAAGCGAGATGTGGAATTATATAAGGATATCGTGTTCTCAATACAGGCGATTGATGAAGCACAATATATAAAGAATGCAGGCACTCAAGCAGCAAAAGGTGTAAAGCAAATTAGTGCAGCGTTTAAGTTGGCACTTACCGGAACACCAATTGAGAATCGTTTGAGTGAATTATGGAGTATTTTTGATTATTTGATGCCGGGATTTTTGTATTCTTATAAGAAATTCCGTGAAGAAATTGAAGTACCAATTATGGTGAATCATGAAGAAGAGAAAATGGATCGTCTTAAGAAAATGATTCGTCCGTTTATTCTTCGTCGGTTGAAATCAGACGTATTAAAAGATTTACCGGAGAAACTAGAAGAGAATCTTTTTGCAAGATTAGAAGGGGAGCAGCTTGCACTTTACGAAGCACAGGTAAATCAGCTTAGAGAAGCATTGAATCAGACGACTGAAAAAGAGTTTAATTCGAAAAAGATGCAGTTCTTGGCAGAACTTATGAAATTGCGTCAGATTTGCTGTGATCCGGGACTTCTTTATGATAATTACAAGAGTGAGTCTGCTAAGACAGAAATGTGTATGGACATGATAGCAAATGCTATTGAAGGCGGACATAAAGTATTGTTGTTTTCTCAGTTTACGACCATGCTGGATCGTTTGGCAGTGCGTTTAGAGAAAGCAGGAATTAACTATTATATGTTGACCGGTTCTGTAAGCAAGGAGAAACGTATCGAGATGGTAGAAAGTTTCCAGAATGATGAAGTTCCAGTATTTTGTATTTCCTTAAAAGCAGGTGGAACGGGACTTAATTTAACAGCGGCTGATATCGTTATTCACTACGATCCATGGTGGAACGTGGCGGTACAGAATCAGGCGACAGATCGTGCACATCGCATCGGACAGACCAATGTAGTGACAGTGTATAAATTGGTAACACAGGGTACTATAGAAGAAAAAATTATAGATATTCAGGAGAAAAAGCGAAAGCTCGCAGAGCAGGTACTAGAAGGTGAGGGTATGGATACGATTACCTTTACGAAAGAAGAGATTTTGGAATTGTTGGGAGCAAATTAACTTTGAACATTTATAAAAAAACGGGTAAATGGTATGGTGGAAGTTCTTGACAAAGCCAAATGTATACTATATAGTACTTAAAGGCAAACGATACATGAATAGGGAACGAGTGTTGATTTGTCAAGAGTATCTTAGGTAGATACAAATGAAAAAGAAAATGTAGACTCCATGAGGGAGTAGTTCGCGTGTGAACGTGATTTGTCAACAATCTCGACAATCCTTTCGGAAGGATAGTCTGGCAAATCTTAAAGAATGAGACTCATGTATACAAAAGGATTTCTTTTATATTAGAAGTAGTATTTTGTATACATAGGGTCTCATTTTGTTTTCATTCTATAGGATAAACGAAAGGAATAGGTAAAATTATGATGGAAATGTTATGGGCAGCAGTAGTGTTAGTGGCAGGCTTTGTGCTTCTAATTAAGGGTGCAGACTTTTTCGTAGAAGGTTCTTCTTCTGTGGCAAAGAGACTTCGCGTACCTTCAATTATTATTGGTTTGACAATTGTAGCGATGGGAACATCTCTTCCGGAATGTGCAGTTAGTTTGACTGCGTCAATGAGTGGTCAGAATGCATTAGCGGTTAGTAACGTAATAGGTTCGAATATCTTTAATTTAATGGTTGTTAGTGGATTTTGTGCAGTATTTTGTTCTCTTCCAATTGAGAAAGAGACTTTGAAAAAAGAATTTCCATTCTCTATTGGATGTGGAGTGTTACTTCTAGTATTAGGTTACATTGGAATGACAGTTGGTCATATGGATGGAGTGATTTTGTTAATACTTTTTGCACTTTATATTGGTTCTATGATACGTTCAGCATTAAAAGCAAGAGCTACAGGGAAGGGTATTGAGGAAGAAGAATACGAGATTCTTCCAGTTTGGAAAAGTATATTATTCATTGTGGGTGGTATGATTGCTATCAAGTTTGGTGGTGATTTTGTAGTAGATGGTGCAGTTGTTATCGCAACAGGATTTGGTTTAAGTGAGAACTTAATTGGTCTTACTATTGTAGCTTGCGGAACAAGTCTTCCGGAATTAGTAACTTCTGTTGTGGCTGCTAAGAAGAATGAAGTAGATATGGCATTAGGTAATGTAATCGGTTCGAATGTATTTAACATATTATTTGTACTTGGTATTGCAGGTGCTATTAGTCCGATAGCATTTATTATGGAGAATGTAATTGATATCGTAATTCTTACAGTAATGAGTGTGCTTGTTTGGATTCTTGGATGGACAAAACAGAAAATTGACCGCAAAGAAGGCATTATTATGGTTGTAATTTATGCGGTATACTTAGTTTATATTTGTATTAGATAAATTTGTTTGATAAATGAGTTTATAGTATAGTTTTTGAAGCAAAAATAAGAGAGCCTCTGTATTTTTTCGGTTATCCGTATATAAAAATACAGAGGCTCTTGTTTATGCAAGAAGTATATATTTACTGATATCTATGTTGCAAAAATAATTATAAAATAATCGTAATTATTCAGTACCTTCATAATTACGATACAAAAATCCATAAAAAATTGCTTCGCAATGAGATTTTTGCAAATAATCTTATTTACTCATTTCAAGTAGCTTTGTACGCATCTCAGCTTCAATTTTTTGTAATTCTGCTTCAGCAACGGCACGTTTCTGGCGACCTTCTTCCTGAATTTTCATTACTTCATCTAAAGTAGAGATAAGAGTCTGGTTTGTAGCTTGAAGAGTTTCGATGTCTACAATACCACGTTCGGATTCTTTGGCAGTTTCGATGGTTGCCATTTTAAGCTGTTCTGCATTTTTCTTAAGTAATGCATTAGTCATGTCACTTACTTCGCGCTGTGCAGCAGCCGCTTCTGTGGCGTGGTTTACGCCGATAGCGATAACCATCTGACTTTTCCATAATGGAATAGTGTTCACCAAAGTAGACTGAATCTTGTCTGACATTACAGTATCGTTATTCTGGATTAAACGAATCTGCGGTGCCATCTGTAACGATACAGTACGAGAAAGCTCCAAGTCGTAGATTTTCTTTTCAAAACGATTGCACATTTCAGAAAAATCTTTGGCTTTCTGGGTATCTTCCGGAAGTCCGCTTTGCTCTGCTTTTGCCAGTAACTCAGGTAATTCTACATTTTTTGCCTGTTCTAATTTTTGTTTACCTGCAAGGATGTACATAGACAATTCCTTAAAGTAGTTTAAGTTTAATTCATACATTTTATCAAGCATAGCAACATCTTTTAATAAAGTAATCTGGTGTTGTTCCATTGCGGTGCAGATTTTGTTGATGTTGGCTTCTGCTTTGTCGTATTTTGCTTTCATGTTTGCGAGTGAATTACTGCTCTTTTTGAAAAGACCTAAAAAGCCTCTTTCTTCTTCCTCATCAAAGTTTTTAAGTTCTGCTACAACATTGGTTAATAAATCTCCAATTTCACCCATATCTTTGGTGCGGACGTTGTTTAATGCTGTTTCAGAAAAATCTGCAATTTTTTTCTGACTGCCTGCTCCATATTGCATAATCAACTGTGTGTTAGTAAGGTCAATCTGAGCAGCGAAATCATCCACCATTTTTTGTTCTTCTGGTGAGAGAATTACGTTTAAATTTTCTGGTTCTTCTGTTACAGCAGTTGTTTCTGAAACAACAAGTTCTTCCGTGTCTTCTTTTGGAAAAGGTTCAAAAGTAAGGGTCGGTGATTCTTTTAACATTTCGTCTAAATCTTTGCTCATTTCTTATCCTCCGAAAAATCATTTTTGGTTAAGCCTTCTTTTGCTAACATGGTTTGAAGTACCTGTGCATCCGTGGTAACATCAAAAACAGTTGCTTGGAAAAGTTTATTCAAAAGCTCTGTAAAAGCTTCGTTGATAATATCTACAGTTTTTTCAATTTCAGCTTTCGCTTTAATAATATCTGTTCCAGGATTACTAATGTCGTCAAATTCTGAATAGGACTGCAAAAGTTTAATAGTGGTAGGTAGATAATAGTTCATCAGTTTGTGTAACTGGGACATTTGTGATGGATCTTCTTCTAGACGTTTGAAGATTTCTTTTAAAAGATTCTCCATGCGATCCATTTTTTCTGAAATCACTTCTTCTGGAATGATGTCGTTGAGTTCATGAAGCTTGCGGATATATGCCTGACCTTCCTGAATCATAGCGGTAAGTTCCGGGCTAGTGTGTGCTGTATTTACAGAAGAAGAGGCACCTTTTACATTGTCTGATGAAGCGGAGCTGCTTACGGAATGGTATGTGGAAGAAGTATCATTGTCCTTGTTACTATGTTCCAGTTCGTATGTCTTACGTGCTTTTTCCAATCGTAGATATTCTCGGTAAGTGACATCGTCTAACATAAGACAAGTATCTTCTTTGTCCAAATGACCTTCCGGGAAGAAGCCCAATTTTATCATTTTTTTCACGTCTTTTAAAATGTATTTGCTACTCTTGCCAAGGCTGTCTGCTAAGTCTGCAATGTTTACATACATTTTTCCGGCAAAAAGAGAAAGGTAGCGTTTCATACGTTTCAAGCGATTTTTCTCATTGATACCTTTGCAGAGCATGAGTGCAAATCCTATAAAAAGGAGAAGGGGAAGAGGCATAATTGTTTCAAAGCCGGGCCAATCACTTATCAGTGTGGCGATAAATGTGGCTAAGCCTAAGGAAGCAGAGATTCCCATTCCGATGCCTCCAAATACCATATACAAAACACTAGAAACCTGTCCAATATTTTTAGTCTTGGTAGTGGGAAGAGTGGTCTTGCCCATAGTTGGAAAACCTTTCTTTAACTGTCCGGAAGATTGATACATTTTTTTATATTGTTCGTTGTTTTTTTTGTGTTCGTGCTCGTATTGGTGGGCGTTTTCGTAGATTTTGGTAGTGTTTCGGTAAGTAGTGTTACCGGCGTTCTTTACTTGTCTTCCGGCTTCAGATATGGCATCTGTTACCGTGTCATTTACAAGGATATTCAATTCTCTGAAATCACCGGTAGCAAGACCTTCGGAGACGGCTTTTTTAAATTGTTCGCCCAAGTTTGGATGATTAAAACGATTACTCATTGTAAATACCTTCATAAATTACTATATAGTAATAAGATTATCCCACATCTGCATTGGGTCTGCAATAAAAATTCTAATGAAAAGTACTTTTGAATTAGAAACTTATAGTATATAATAGATGGAAAAAGGGGGACGAAATTCTGTAAACAGAGTTGGAGTTCCCTTCGAAAAATAGGAGGATGATGGTATGTCAACATGGGAGGATTTAAAGGGAAGTTTATATGCAGCTGGTCGTGATATGAGCCAGAAAGCAAAGGAAGTATCCGAAATTGCAAAGTTAAAGATGGATATACATGCAAAAGAAGATTTTGTAGAAAAACAGTATGCAATTCTTGGAAAAGCATATTATGAAGAAAATAAAGACAATGCCAATGAGAAAGATGTTGAGCAGTTTCGAGTGATTACTGAGGCGATAGAAGAGATTTATCGTATGAAACAGCAGGTGTTAGACATTCAAGGGGTGATTCAGTGTCCAAATTGTGGAAAGAAAGTTCCACAAGATAACTGTTTTTGTAGTGCCTGTGGTGCAAAATTAGATGAGATTATTGTGGATGGGACCGTGGTGTCGGAAGAGGTCGTGGAAGAACCGGAATATACAGAAGAGTTATAGTATAGAGATATGAAAGTTTTTTTAGTATGCAGCTAAGATTCAGAAATAAACATGGTAGCGAACGATTTTTAGTGATATAAGGAGTGACTATGTATGAAAACTAGTTTTAAAGCATTAGGAAAAGCTGTTGCATATTTTGCGGTGTATCTCTTGGTACAGGTATTGGTATCAACGGTATTCAGCACTGTAATATCTGCAAGAATGACAATGGAAATGATGGCTTCTGGCGAAGAATTAGATGTTATGTCAATGACAGATGCGCTAATTGCAGAAGTTATGTCAAAGGCAATGGAGATGACTTTTATAGCAGGCTTAGTAACCTTATTTATTTTCTGGATTGTATTTTTGATTCGTAAGAAAAAATTTACAAAAGAAGTATGTATTCGTAAAATTCCAGTGACAGGTATTTTTCCAATTGCAATCATGGCGGCAGCCTTTAATGTAATTACAACGGTAATTATATCATTTATGCCTTGGCCGCAGGAATGGATGGATTCCTACGTTGAAAGCTCTTCTGCAATTGATGGTTCCGCAATGGCTTGGTTCACGGCGGTTCTTATGGCACCTGTCTTAGAGGAAATTGTATTCCGTGGGTTAATGTATACTAGATTGAAAAGAGGACTTCCAGCAATAGTAGCAGCGATTATTACATCGCTGGCATTTGGTATCGCACATGGAACAGTGATTTGGGCAATTTATACTTTTGTCTTTAGCATGATTTTGATTTGGGTATTTGAAAAGTTCCAATCGTTGACTGCGTGTATTGTTCTTCACATGGTATACAATCTTTCGGGAATGGCGTTATCATTGATTCCGGAGGAAGCAGGAATACTTATTATGATTCTTTTTGTAATAAGTATCGCAGGTGTGGTATTTGCGTATAAGATGATTGAGAAAGTTACGGTTGATATTTCAAGTATGGAGGAAGTTCCGGTAGTCGAAGCAGTAATGGCAGAAGAGGTACCGGCTGAAGAGTAGCTATATTAGTCCGGCGATATGAAACATTATGTTGGTGGGCAGTTTGTGATGTAGGCTTGACTTTTAAAAACTTCCGTGCTAATCTTAAAAAAGCGTAAAAAGAACAAACACGTGGAAAAAGAGAGTACATTTGTTGGAACTTTACAGAGAAGTTCTCCACTTACTTTATTGATTGGTAACAGCGGGAAGTAAGTTGTGCTGCGAGAGAACAGGGAAAGGCAAATGGAAGATGGCTTTGGAGTGGTAGGACTGAACCGGCGAGGATAAGTTCTGACGGGACCGCCTGTTATAGCGGAGAGTATTAAAAGGAGTGCACGTTCAGCAGACAGGCACTTGCTGTCTGGATGCGTAAGAAAGTGATTCTAGAGGTGATTTCTGGACACTGGTGGACTGAAATCTGATACTTAATGAGGCACATGTCGTGAGACTTGTGTGAATAGAAGTGGTAACACGTGATGAATATTATCTCGTCTTCTTAAGGAATTAAGAAGGCGAGTTTTTTTTCGCGAGTAACGAGGAAAAGCGTGTGCTTGCAAGAAGATTTGACGAGTACCGCGAAAGCCATGAAAATATTTTTCATGGCTATGCAAAAACAAGGAGGACTGTTATGAGCAGTAAAGGAAAGTATTATATGACCACTGCGATTGCCTATACATCCGGCAAACCGCATATTGGTAACACTTATGAAATTGTACTTGCAGATGCAATCGCAAGGTACAAAAAAGCAGAAGGCTATGACGTATATTTCCAGACAGGAACAGACGAGCATGGTCAGAAAATTCAGGAAAAGGCTGAGGCGGCTGGTATCACACCAAAGGCATTTGTTGATGAAGTGGCTGGCGAAGTAAAGAGAATCTGGGATTTAATGAACACAGATTATGACAGCTTTGTTCGTACCACAGACGAAGACCATGAAGCATGTGTAAAGAAAATCTTTAGAAAATTATATGACAAAGGCGATATCTATAAGAGCTCATACGAAGGACTTTACTGTACACCATGTGAATCTTTCTGGACTGAATCTCAGTTAGTAGATGGCAAATGTCCTGATTGTGGACGTGATGTAAAACCAGCAAAAGAAGAAGCATACTTCTTTAAGATGAGCAAATATGCAGACCGTTTAATCGAGCATATCAATACACATCCAGATTTTATTCAGCCGGTTTCTCGTAAAAATGAGATGATGAACAACTTCTTATTACCAGGTTTACAGGATCTTTGTGTATCTAGAACTTCTTTTACATGGGGTGTTCCAGTAGATTTTGATCCAAAACATGTTGTATATGTATGGCTTGATGCTCTTACAAACTATATTACTAAGATTGGCTATGATCCAGATGGCTCAAATGAATTGTTCCAGAAGAACTGGCCAGCAGATTTGCACTTAATTGGAAAAGATATCGTTCGTTTCCATACGATTTATTGGCCAATTTTCTTAATGGCATTAGACCTTCCATTACCAAAGCAGGTATTTGGACATCCTTGGTTATTACAGGGTGGCGATAAGATGAGTAAGTCAAAGGGGAATGTAATTTACGCAGATGATATGGCAGATTTATTTGGCGTAGATGCGACACGTTACTTCGTACTTCATGAGATGCCATTTGAAAATGACGGTATCATCACATGGGAGTTAGTAGTAGAACGTTTCAACTCAGACCTTGCAAATATCTTAGGTAACCTTGTAAATCGTACAATTTCGATGAGCAACAAGTACTTCGGTGGGGTGGTTAAGAGCACTGGCGTAACAGATGAATTCGATGCTGATTTGAAAGCGGTTGTAACAGGTACAAGAGCAAAAGTAGAAGAGAAGATGGCAAAACTTCGTGTGGCAGATGCGATTTCAGCAGTATTCGATTTGTTCAGACGTTGTAATAAATACATTGATGAGACAACACCATGGGTACTTGCAAAAGATGAAGCAAGCCAGGATCGTCTTGCAGAAGTATTATATAATTTAACGGAGTCTATCACAATTGGTGCAAGCTTACTTCACAGTTTCTTACCAGAAACAGCAGAACGTATTGTGGCACAGCTTAATACAAACTTACGCGAATTTGACGATTTAGAGAAATTTGGTTTATATGAAAGCGGAACAAAGGTTACTGAAACACCAGAAATCTTATTTGCACGTTTAGATGTAAAAGAGATTATGCCAAAAGTAGAAGCTATTCAGGCTGCTCAGAAAGCAGAATTTGAAGCAGAGCAGAAGAGATTTGCCGGCGGTGAGACAGCGAATGCAGATGTACAGGCTGCAGAAGTAGAAGCAGTGATTGATATCGAAGCAAAAGAAGAAATCTCTTATGAAGATTTCATGAAGATGCAGTTCCAGGTAGGTGAAGTCATCGCTTGTGAAGCAGTAGCAAAATCAAAGAAACTTCTTTGTTCACAGGTTAAAATCGGAAGTCAGGTAAAACAGATTGTTTCCGGTATCCGTAAAGATTACACACCAGAAGAAATGGTGGGCAAAAAAGTTATGGTTTTAGTAAACTTAAAACCAGCAAAATTAGCAGGTGTTCTTTCAGAAGGTATGTTACTTTGCGCTGAAGATGAAAACGGCGAATTGTCACTTATGGTACCTGAAAAGAAAATGCCAAGCGGTGCTGAAATCGCATAATGATGTAGAAAAGTAAAAAGAAGAATATTGACGGATACAAGCTTGTTTGTAAGACGTTAATATTCTTCTTTTATATTCGGCATTTAGCCATAGCGAGATGAAGCGAAGCGTAATCGAGCTGCCCTTCTAAGTGTTCTGTAGTCGTCTTTCATGTAAAATTTAAATTTGTATGATATAATGAATTCGAAAAACTTCAGACAAGGGGTGCCTGTATGAATAATGTAGATTACTTAGTTAGTACAGAAGATGGCGATATTTTAATAGAGAAAGATTCAAAACGAATTACGGATAATATTGTGGATCAGCTGATTGCATACCGTAAACAACTCGAATTGACACAGCAGGATATTGCAGATGCAACAGGTATTAAAAGAGCCAATATAGCCAGATTAGAGTTAAAGAAAAATGAAGCATCGTTAGATAGTCTTGTTCGTTATGCGAAAAGCATGGGATTGGACTTATTTATAGAATTGGTGGGTATACAAGAGAATTCTGCAAGGAACGAAATTTAAATAGGAAAGATATTGATGATTGGTATCAAGAATGATACAATGCTAACAAGGAAAGTACCCATGACAGGGTGGTAGCCTCCCGTATTTATGATATCGGTTTAGCCGAAATACATAGGAAGGGAGGTGACGTAGATGACAGCATTTGAAATTATTTCGGTTTTTATCGGGGTATTGGCTTTGCTAATGTCCTTCGGTAGTTTGTTAATCGCGTTGCTTACCTTTCTCGATAAGAGAAACGAGCGAAAATAAAAATGCCTATCCTGTCTGCAAACAGGATAGGCGGTGTCTGTAAAGACATATAAACCTTTTTGGGAGCATCCACTTTGGAGTGGGTGCTTTCCTTTTGTAAGTTTATAATAGCACTATGTAGAGCGAAAAACAAGCGATTATTGAAAATTTGGATTTGGCAAATGGGTAAACCACCAGTCGGTTTACTCATTTGTTGTTTTGCGGTATAGTACAGTTGAAAGGAGGATACTTATGGACGTTAGGAAAACAGGTAGGTTTATTGCAGAAAAGAGAAAAGAAAAAAATATGTCCCAAAAGGAATTAGCAGAGCATTTGCACATCACTGACAAGGCTGTAAGTAAATGGGAACGGGGACTAGCTTTTCCTGATATAACAATTTTAATCCCTCTTTCAGAAGTACTGAATGTAAGTTTATATGATTTATTAACAGGAGGTAGTAGCGATGAGTAAAGAAAACGATGAAAAAGTTGTGCAAGAAATCATTGAATATGCAAATAATGAGATAAAAAAGAGTAAAAAGAAGCATTTGGTAATTTTACTTTCAATACTGATAAGTATTGTGATTTTGTCAGCTGTTTTGGTACTAGTATTCACTGTTGAAGGCGGACAAATGATGTGTTTACCTTTTGGTATCGTTGCAGTTGTTGCTGGTATATTGAATGTTATATGGACTTTACGCCGTCGTGAAACAAAATGGTTTAGTTATATCAGTTTGTCATTTACAACCCTAACGCTGTGTGCATATTACTCACTTGCTAAACAGTGGGTTCTAGCCAACGCAGCAGATCAATTATTGGATGTTATGCCTACATTGTCTGATGTTTTATGGTTCCTTACCATTGCATCCGTAATGCTCAATGGTATTTGCTTATTTGTAAAAACGGATAAGTAAATTCCGATATGTATAATCGAGCCATACCGACAGGTTCGCAAGCAAGCTTGCTCACTGTCGCGGCATTCGCCGTATGCATCTGAACTCGAATATGTCTGCTTGTGAGCAAGCTCCCAGCAGCCAATTCAGTTCATCTGCGCATGGCTCAAAGCTAGCGCGCAAGTTCTAACGCATCTCCCCAGTAACGTTTTGGAATATTCTGTGCTTGTAATTTTGGATTGATACGTGCTGTGATAGCAACACTGTCAAAAAATGTCAACCACAAATCACGAAAATCCTGTTCTTTATCTGAATAATTATGGATGATGTCCTGATTCAAATCGGAAGCATCTACAAGCATATAGTTCTTGTCGGCACGGTGTACGGCAGCAAGATTACGAGTCTCATCAAAAATTATAAAGTTTTCTTGAGGAAAACGATCTGTAAAATGTTCTGCCAAGATTGGCAGAGCATGATTTTTCGGGTGTATTGTGGAGAACAGCACACCGTTTTTTAATTCAGAGAAACGTAAAAATCCCATTAAATGATGTGCTTCCATATTCGTGGCACGTGATAGTGTAAATACGCGATATATACAAGGCACGCCCAAATAAAGGAGCACTTTCTCAGCTTCTGGAGAACGCAGTGCAAGAACCACGGTTTTATAGATAGCATCTGCTTTGTCCATTTCTTTTTTGTTGGAAGGTTCGCGAGATAAGGCCGCTTTTACGATTGCTTCGTAGAACTCACCACCTAGTCTTTGCCAAATGGTACGACTTACTTTTTGAGCTTTGTCAAGTGAACATGCAACTGAAATGTATTCACTAAAAAGTTCGTAGTTTTCTGGCTCATGTGAAACGAGACGGATATCATCATGCGTTAAATCGCTATGTTGTATTTTAAAGGACCAAGCATCATAGATGCCGGTTAGAATCCCATCAAGGCTGTCTTCGCAGACGAAGATATACATAAGTTTTCCTCCAGTCCAGTATCAAATAAACTGATTTGCTGATAACCGCTTTCACGGATTTCACGAGGTATTTGGGTTTTATCGGCAATCAGATTTTGACAGATATAGTTCTCCTCCAGTTTTGTTGGGTACATCATTTTACCGGAGCAGGTGATAAAATAAAGGGCGCGTTTTAATATGACGCCAATTTTTTTCAAATCATAAAAATCTAAACGACCATTGCGTCGTGCTTTTACGATACGTTGTGCAGATTTTACACCGATGCCTGGTACGCGTAGCAACGTGTGATAGTCAGCGGTATGAATCTCAACTGGAAAGTATTCCAGATGGCGGATAGCCCAATCACATTTTGGATCAAGAAAAATGTTGAAATCCGGACGGTCTTCTGATAGTAATTCATCTGCTTTAAAATTATAAAAACGTAGTAGCCAGTCAGCCTGGTAAAGTCGATGCTCGCGAAGCAATGGCGGTCCTCCAGCTAAAGCCGGAAGCTTAGAGTCATTTGTTACATTTACAAAAGCGGAGTAAAAAACTCGCTTTAATTCAAATTTATCATAAAGGCTTTCGGCAACGCTTATAATCTGATAATCGTTCTCTGGAGTGGCACCAATAATCATTTGGGTGCTTTGCCCAGCAGGAACAAAGCGTGGAGCTTTGCGATAAATCATGAGTTCGTTCTTATTCTGTGTGATGCCGTTTTGAATTTGTCGCATCGGTTTTAGAATGGTGTGACGCGATTTATAAGGAGCTAGTTTTTTTAAACTGTCTGCGGTCGGAAGCTCTAGATTGATACTCATTCGGTCTGCAAGGAAACCTGTTTTTTCCACAAGAGCTGGGTCTGCTCCAGGAATAGACTTTACATGAATATAACCATTAAAGTGATGCTCGATGCGCAATTTATATAAGGTTTGATAGATGAGCTCCATTGTGTAATTCGGACTGACTAGTATGCCAGAGCTTAAAAATAGACCTTCAATGTAATTTCTACGATAGAACTCCAATGTTAATTCACAAACTTCGTCTGGCGTAAAAGATGCTCTAGGAACATCTGAATTACAGTTGTTTTGACAATAAGAACAGTTAAAAATACATTCGTTTGTAAATAATATTTTTAAAAGAGAGATACAACGTCCATCAGCAGAAAAAGAATGACAGATACCTGCTGCTGTGGAATTCCCCATAACTTTGCTATTTCCCTTACGGTCAACTCCAGAAGAAGTGCAGCTAACATCATATTTAGCTGCATCCGAAAGAATAGCGAGTTTTTCCATAAGAGACATATTCTGTTGGATATTCAAGAAAATTCCTCCCTTGTTCTAAGTTATCAGTGCATGATGAATTTGATGATAGAGGAAGATATAATTTTCAATATTATCTATTTCTAAACTATAAATTGTGCACAAATAACATCATGATTTCTTTTGCAGCGGCGTCCACGTCGTCTGTACGAACGACATAATCACAAAGAGATTCATTTTTAAGTTCATTTTCCATAGAAAGAAGTCGCCACTTTTTTTCGTCGTTACTTTTTTCTTTTTCGAGAATGGATGCAATCATATTCTCTCGGCTACGTCTACAGAAAATAATTAGAGTCGGATAAAGTCGTTTTAATGCCACGGCTCCGCAGATATCGGTCAGGATACTTATGTTTTCATGGGACAAAATATGTTTTTCAATATCTGATTTGTCCATTCCATATTTCACACCGGCATAGACTGTTTTGGCAATAAAACCTGCATTGTCAAAGTCTTCTTCGGAAATATAGCGATGACCGGAGCTTATATTGGTGGTGTAAGAGTAGATACGTTTGGCAAATCGATTCTCTTCTAATGCGACAGCAAGTTCCCCTTTATTGGAACCGGAAGGTCCAACAAGAGCGATTACAGACGGAATCGAAGGAACCTTTTTGTCTTCGACTAAAGAGGATTTAATTTGCTCAACAAGTTGAAAAAACTCCTCGAAATTATTCACAGATAACATGCCGGAAAGTGCTTGATTCCATGGCTGACGAAACAATACCGGAAAACGGGCTACGGATTTTAAAATATTGTTTGGCCCGTCATCCAGTGTGATGTCGAATTGTACCAAGGATTTGTTAGAACCCATAATAATGTTGCTTTCCGGAAAATCAGGAAAAGCTTCTTTAATTTGAGCTGCACGAATACCCATAAACCTTGGTGCTACGGCAGTAATAATGTAGACGTCACCTTTTTGAGAAAGGCGGCGTATAAAAGCTTTTGCTTCTTCGGAGACGCGCTGACGCAGAAGGACACGTTCGTCTCCGTAGTATTTACTTACAATTTCGATTTTCTCGTTGCCAGAATATCCCCAATTACGAATGTCGGAAGGCTTCGCGTCAAGCCCCGGGTGTTCTTCATTCGCCAATTCGCAGGCTACTGGGACGAAAGGTGCTAATACATCATCAAAATCTATTCCATAAGTCAACATAAGCAGATACCTCCAAAGTGTCAAGGGAGTGTGTCATAGCCACACTCTGAGAGAAGTGAACGTTCCTGCAGATGAGAAAGCAAGAACTAGTGTTCGGTATAAATATAACATAGTGGAAGCAAAAATGCAACAAAAACAGAATGTTTGTTCGAGGAAAGTTTTGCAAGCTGTTTTCATGGATTTTACAAAAAGAAGGCTTTGGATTTTACAAAGGCATTTTATAATGACCTCGTCATTTGACAATGATTGATAAAGGAGATTTATAAGAATGAAGAAAAAATTAGTATCTGCATTATTAGCAGGAGCATTAGTATTATCCACATTAACCGGATGTGGAGGTACACATACTAACACAGAGAATGGATTATCTGTAGAAAACGAAGTAGATGAAGAAGACAGTGAAGCAGTCGTTGAAGCGTCAGCACCTAAATATGTATTTTTATTTATTGGTGATGGTATGAGTTATCCACAGATTCAGCTTACGAACTATTTCTTAAGTGCGTCAGAAGGACAGAATAGTGGAAGTGCTATTGTAAACGAAGAAGAGAAGACTATTTTAAGCAGCAAGAATAACCTTACAATGATGGATTTCCCAGTAGCGGGTTCCGCACAGACATATGACAGTACTTCTTTTGCTCCAGACTCAGCATCTACAGCCACATCTATCGCAACAGGTTTTAAAACATGGAGTGGAAGTATTAATGTAAATGAAGATTTTTCACAGGAATATGAGACAATCGCAGAAAAATTAAAAGTACAGAAGGATTACAAAATCGGTGTAATTTCAACCGTAAATTTAAACCATGCAACACCGGCAGCGTTCTATGCACATCAGGCATCCAGAAACAGCTACTATGAAATCGGTGTTGAGATGATTGAAAGTGGATTTGATTATTTTGCAGGCGGTGGTTTAAAACAGACAACTGGTGAGGAAAAAGACCAGACTGATTTATATACACTTGCAGAAGAAGCAGGTTATAACGTTGTTATGACACAGGATGAAGCAGAAGGCTTAACATCAGAAGCCGGAAAAGTAATTATTATTGACGAACATCTGGCAGACGACGATGCGATGGCTTATGAATTAGACCGTCAGGCTGATGAATGGGCATTAGCTGATTATGTAGAAAAGGGTATTGAACTTTTAGACAATGAAACAGGATTTTTCATGATGGTTGAAGGCGGAAAAATTGACTGGGCATGTCATGCAAATGATGCAGCATCTACGATTGTTGATACGATTGCATTGGATAATGCGGTTGAAGTTGCAGTTGAGTTCTATAACCAGCATCCGGATGAAACGTTAATCATTGTAACAGGTGACCATGAGACAGGTGGTTTGACAATCGGTTTTGCAGGAACAGACTATGATACATTTTTAACTAATTTCGAAAATCAGAAAATTTCTTATGCAAAATATGATTCTGATTATGTAACAGCATATAAAGAAAACAATACAGACTTTGAAACCGTTATGGCCGATGTAACAGAATTATTTGGTTTAACAGCTCCATCTGCTGATACAGATGAGGCATTGCAGCAGAAAGATAGTGCAGACTTCCATCCGGAATCAGAAGATACCGGTGTATTAGAAATGACAGAGTACGAATATACGTTATTAAAAGAAGCATATGAAGCTACCATGTTAAGAACAGGTACAGAATCAGAGTTTGGTCAGGAAGAATATGTATTATACGGAAGTTACGAACCGTTGACAGTAACAATTACGCACATCTTAAACAATAAGAGCGGTATTAATTTCGGTTCTTATGCACATACAGGTCTTCCGGTAGAAGTACTTGTTCAGGGGGTTGGTGCAGAGAACTTTGAAGGTTACTATGACAATACGGATATTTATGACAGAATGGCAGAAGTGTTAGAAGTACAGTAGGTTCTTAAAGAAATATTTGGGAGAATAAACGATGAAACGTTTTTTGAAAAAACAGAAAAGCGTACTGCTTACCACGTTTATTGGACTCCTTTTGATAGGTATCCTCATGGCTTTACCAACGGGCTATGAGGATGCTCTTATTTACAAAGGGACCGAACGGGCAGTTGGGAAGGTAGTATCAGTAGACAATTCTATGATTGTATCATCCGGGCTGATTCAGTCTGGAGAGCAGAGCTGTGGTCTTTTGATAAAGGATGGCTTATTTGAAGGGCAGATGTTAGAAGGTGTTAATTTTTTGAGTGGCTCACTGGAAAAAGACAAACTGTTTGCAGTGGGAGATCATGCGTTATTGACGATAAGTTATAAGGGACAGGAAATAAGGTCAGTTGTAATTTCAGACCATTATCGTTTAGATAAAGAAATACTTTTACTTGCTATTTTTGCTGTTTTTCTTGTTGTGTTTGCAGGTAAAAATGGATTTCAGGCAATTCTTTCGTTTGGGATTACAATTCTTAGTATTTGGAAGATTTTGGTGCCATGTTGCTTAAAAGGATATTCACCGATATGGGTAGGAATTGCATTTACGTTTATTCTTACGATTGTAATTATATTTTTCGTGTATGGTTTTGATAAGCGTACAATTGCAGCCTCATTAGGTTCGCTTTTAGGAATAATAACAACTTGTATACTTGGGATTTTATTTACAGATTTGTTTAAGATACATGGTGCGGTTATGCCAAATTCGGAATCTTTATTATATAGTGGATATCAGAATTTAGATCTTACATCTATTTTTATGAGCAGTATTTTCATCGGAGCATCCGGGGCGATGATGGATTTGTCGGTAGACATTACGTCGGCGGTTTGGGAAGTGGTGCAGAAAAAACCGGATATTTCTGCAAAAGAAGGGATTATGTCAGGTGTGCGGGTAGGAAGAGCGGCAATGGGAACGATGACAACTACATTGCTGTTGGCGTATTCCGGAGGTTATATTACGCTTTTAATGGTTTTCATGGCACAGGGAACGCCGGTTGACCATATTTTGAATTATAAATATGTGGCTGCGGAAATATTGGATACCGTTGTGGGAAGTTTCGGTTTGGTAACAGTGGCGCCATTCACCGCATTGGTGGCAGGTTTACTTTTGACGAAGAAAGGTAGTGAAAAATAATTTGCTACCTTTTTTGCGTTCAGATAGAGATAAAAAGATGACAGGTTTCGTGTTTTGTGCTATAAATATCATAGAGAGCTATTGTAAAAAATAGGCATATATGCTGAGGATAGGGAAAATGTTAGTACAAGGAGATTTATGGAAGACTTGAAAGAAATAATTGGTCAGATAGTAACGGCGTCAATCACAAAAATGATTATCAGTAAGCCGGCTGCCAAGACCACCCCATATAAAAAGATTGTAATGGAACGAAAAAGAGAGTATTTCCAAGCTGCAAAGTATACAGAAAAGCAGGTGTTCCACGACAATGTAATGTCAGAAGATTTGGAAAATTATTTACAGGAAACGATAATAGGTGCTTATTTACAGGTGAATGCTTGGGATGAGGAAAAAGAGCATATTTTGTTGATTTCTAAGAAAGGCAAAGTGACTTATAAAACGAAGAAATTGTCTAATTCTCTAAGTGGGAATGTGAAAGATGCTAACGGACAGACAAAAGAGCAAGTGGCGTTGGACAGGCAGACTGCTGACATGACATATACTTCTCATAATCGCAAGAAGAACTATATCTTAGAAGAAGGTCAGGTTATTCCACCACTGGTAGATATGGGCGTTTTTACAAAAGAAGGAAAAGTTGTAAAATCCATGTATGATAAATTTCGCCAAATTAATCGTTTTATTGAAATGATAGATGATGGTGTTCGTGAATATAAGAAGGAAGAAATTCATATCATTGATTTTGGATGTGGAAAATCCTATTTGACTTTTATCATGTATTATTACTTCACGGAAGTGCGCCATATGAAGGTAAAGATGCTGGGGCTGGATTTGAAAGCGGATGTTATCAAAAAGTGTAATGAGACTGCCCAAAAATATGGTTATGAGAATCTGCGATTTGAAATGGGAGATATTAATGGTTTTAAAACGCCATTTGATGTGGACATGGTGGTAACATTACATGCATGTGATACAGCTACAGATTTTGCTCTGTATAATGCAATCTGTTGGAATGCCAAAATGATTTTTTCTGTACCATGCTGTCAGCACGAATTGAACAAACAGATACAGACAGATGACTTGTCCCTTTTGACAAGATATGGTATTGTAAAAGAACGTTTTGCGGCACTCGCGACAGATGCAATAAGAGCGAATTTGTTGGAGGTTTGTGGTTACAAGACACAGCTTTTGGAATTTGTGGATTTGGACCATACGCCGAAGAATATTTTGATTCGTGCGATTCGTAAACCGGTGGTGCCGACGTCTGTGAAGAAAAAGTATTTAGGAGAGGTGGAAGCTGTCATGGAAGAATTTCATGTGTCTCCAACCCTATATACACTTTTAAAAGAAAGTGATAAACTGTAATCACACGGCAAGTTTAAGTGTGAATAAATTACAAACGAAGCAGAAAAAGTAAGTTGGGATAAGGAAAATCAATATATGGAAAGCGAAATTTTTGAACAGTTTCCTGACAGGGAAACATTTGATGCATATTGGAGCGAGAATTATGTTCCGGTTACTTATGAAGATGTGAAAGAGGCATTTGAAGAGTTTGTGTCCTCTGTTGACGGACATATTTTTCTGTCAGATTATGAAGAGGGTGGTTGCATTTCTAAGGTGGATTTTAAAGAAAATTTGTCTCAGGAAGCACAGTTTACGTTTCAGGATGGTCTGACGGAAGTGTTTTATGATAAAAATCCGGAACTTTACGAAATGGCATTTGCGATTTTTGAGGAAGCACAGATGAACGGTGGAAAAGGTGCGGATATTTCACGCATTTATGGCGAAACTTTTCAACAGTTATATGATGAATTTTTAGATCGTTTATTTGACGAAAAATTGCAAATTAGATAGGCGAAATTTTTATCGCTGAATAGATAGAATGGATGAAAGATAATTACTAGCGTTAGGTTCACAAATGGAGTTGACGTTGGATGTTTGGATGGAGAAAAGATGGCAACATTAGGAATTCCGGCAAATACCATTGCGGTATTGCAGAAGTATAATTTTAATTTTCAGAAGAAATTTGGACAGAATTTTTTGATTGATACCCATGTATTAGATAAGATTATCGAGGAGTCTCGCATCACAAAAGAAGATTTTGTGTTGGAAATTGGTCCGGGTATCGGAACAATGACCCAGTATCTTTGTGAAAATGCGCGTGAAGTGGCAGCGGTAGAGATTGACAAGAATTTGATACCGATTCTTGCAGATACATTAAGTGCATATGACAATGTTGAAGTTATTAATGATGATATTTTGAAAGTGGACATTAACCGACTTGCGCAGGAGAAAAATGGTGGAAAACCGATAAAGGTAGTTGCCAATCTTCCATATTATATTACCACTCCAATTATCATGGGATTATTTGAAAGTCATGTGCCGATTGATAGTATTACAATTATGGTACAAAAAGAAGTGGCAGATCGTATGCAGGTAGGACCTGGGACCAAGGATTATGGTGCACTTTCTTTGGCGGTGCAGTATTATGCGAAACCGGAAATCGTAGCGAATGTGCCACCAAATTGCTTTATGCCAAGACCGAACGTGGGAAGTGCTGTCATTCGTTTGACGAGACATTTAGAACCACCGGTGCAGGTAGAGGATGAAAAAATGATGTTCCGTTTAATCAGAGCATCTTTTAACCAGAGAAGAAAGACGTTAGCGAACGGATTAGGTAATGCACCAGACATCCCACTTTCGAAAGAGCAGATACAGGAAAGTATCCTTGAACTTGGTGTGCCGGTAACGATTCGTGGCGAGGCATTGACGTTAGAGCAGTTCGCTGCACTAAGTAATATTGTGACTGCGAAGTTAAGAAAAAAGTAAGTGTATTGAAATGGAACGGGCAGGAAAAGAGGTAGTAAAATGGAAGATTTAAAAAGTGAAAATGGAATGGAGCAGACTGAGGCAGAAGAACCGGTAATAGAACAACGTCCAAGTACCAAGTACGGCAGAACTGCATATCAACAGCAGATGCAGGAAGAGCTTGCAGCTCAAGAAAAACGAAATGATGGGGAGTCTTATCAACAGAATAATTGGCAGGAGCAGAATTCCTATAGTCAGCAGATATACAGTGCATATACGCCATATGAAAACGTAAAGCCAGAGGTAAAGAAGATATTTGCTCGGGTTTTGATGGTAGTAATTCTACTTACACAAGTATTGGGTATTGTATTTAACACGATAGCATCACGTGTGTATAGTATGGGTGATACGGTCGAAGAAATTATTGATGCACTTATGTTGATAACACAGGAGCCGTCGATGGTGGTATTATCAGTGATAGGTGATGTACTCTTTTGGATGACAGTCGCATTTATGATTCTCGACATTATACAGCTCCGTAATGCAGGTAAGAAAATTACAGGTGCGATTTTATTTGCAATTTTTTTACGCCCGGCGTATTTCATATGGAGAGCTCATCTGCTTGGAGAGAAAAAGGTAATTCCAATTATTTATGCAGTTGTAACCTATATAATTTCTATTGCACAGTATGTAGTGATTCTTTATGCGTCAATGGAGATGGTTATGCGAACCATGTATTAAACTAAGAAATCTTCAAAATTGCCTTGGCTCTGAATAGTTATCAAATAGAATGAAATCCTTCTTGTCACATATAATGTGTAGACAGGGAGGATTTTTTTATGTATAGAAGAAGCCGATTTTATAAACGGAACATAGAAGAAAAAATAAATTATTTTTTAACCATAATACTATTATTAGGAATAATACCAGTGTTTGTTACGACTTTTAGAGGGAAATTAGAAGTGACAGAGTTGCTGTTTAACCGACCGGGAAAAGGGAGTGATATAGTAGAAACTCAGTTGCCTGGAATTGTAGCAAAGCAGATAAGTATTCATATGCCCAAAGAGGCTATAAAGGCTCAGAGTGTAATTGCACGCACACAGCTTATGGCGGCGGAGCAAACAGGAGAAGAAGGACCGGTTGGCTTTTCGATAGTGGAACTGCAGGAATTATGGGGTGATCAATTCGACAGCTACTATCAGAAGCTAGAAGGGTTGATAGAAGAAACTGCCGGAAAAGTTATAAAGTATCAAGGAGATTATATTTATGCAGCTTATCATCAGTCGAGTGCCGGAAATACCCGGGTCATGAGCGAGTATTATGAAAAAAGTGAGATGCCGTATTTGTGTAGTGCTGCATGTCATGAGGATTCGGTTTCGAATGGTTATTTAAATGTTTTTTTCTGGGAAAAAGAAGAGTTTTTGACCCTTTGTAAAAATGTATTTCCTGAAGAGACTTTTACGAGTGGTGAAGATATTAAGATTATAAAAAGGGATTCTGCCGGCTATGTTTTACAGGTACAGGTGGGACAAACTATTTATGAGGGAGAGGATTTTCGAAAAAAATTAAATTTACCATCTTCTTGCTTTGAAATCACATTAATTGAAGAAGATGTACGAATTGTAACCATGGGGCGAGGACATGGATTTGGATTAAGTCAGTATATGGCGGGTCAATTAGCAGAAGAAGGGAAATCTTATCAGGAAATTTTGCAATACTTTTATAAAGGAGTATCCATAACCGAATAAATGCATAAAAACTGGAAACACTATAGTTGTAAAAAACTATGGAAGGTGAAGGTTATGAGAAGAAATAAGGTATTTGATTTTTTGTTTAAAAAACAATATGTAATCGCGGGATGTCTTGTTCTTTGTGCGGGTGTAGGAATGACGGCGTTATATAGCTATAATCAAAAGCAGGAACAGGAAAGATTAGAACAGCAGTTGGCAGAAAATGAACAGTATGTTGTGGAGGAGACTCAGATGCAGGATGTGTCTTCCGTGATTCCGCCAAAGGAGAGTGTGATTAACAGAGCCGTAGAGGATATTCTTCCTATAGAAGAGGGGGCATCTATGGAAAGTGATGCACTTGAGGAAGGAGAGGAAATTATTTTGGATGAGTCCATGCTTTTAGAGGATATGAAGGTCCTCGTGGATGGGACTTCCGTGATAGATGCAGTAGATGAAACTACAAAAAATGTGTCACTTACTACACCAAGTCTGCATTTCCCAACAGAAGAAGGGCTGTTTTGGCCAATGGATGGAAATGTTATTATGAATTATAGTATGGATGCTACGATTTATCATGCGACATTAGATCAGTACAAATACAATCCGGCAATCATTATTGCTGGTGATGTAAATAACAAGGTATATTCAGTAGCAAAAGGAAAAATAGTAGAGATTTCTCAGAATGAGGTGACGGGAACCACCGTAACAGTAGATTTGGGAGATGGTTATAAGGCAATCTATGGACAATTAAAGGAACTTAATTTTGATGTGGGAGACTATTTGGAGTCCGGACATGTTATTGGTTATGTCAGTGAGCCAACGAAATATTATGCACTAGAGGGAAGCAATCTGTATTTCGAATTACAAAAGGACGGTAAACCGATTGATCCAATTGCATATTTTGAATAATTTTAAACGAGCAGTGATTCAGAATAAAAACTTTTCGCAATAAAAATGCCATATTTTAAGCTGTAATTCTCCTGTTGATGTAAAATAAAAGAAAGAAATTTTACGCACAGGAGAAAAATACAGTGGAAAAAGCAAAAAAGACAATGAAGAA
>JAFYVJ010000075.1 GCA_017549185.1 Roseburia sp.
AAGGGCACTGTTCGTGTCTATGCAGATAGTTCTTCCAAATTGTCCAACCTTTGGTGGAGACAAAATATCACGTTTCCGGCATCTGCGAAATTAGAATTTCAAACTTTTTGAAACCACAACTAAATTTACTGTTTAAAATATCGCACTTATGAAAGCTTATAAGCGAGAAAATCCTGTGGTCGGTGCGTTTTCCATTTATGTTGCTAAACGAAAGTTTATTCTACGAACTGGTTAATTTTACAAGAACCATCTTATATTTTTATTATCCTTTACCTTGCAATATTTTTCTTGCAAAATTAAAGTCTTACTCTTCTATATTCCCATGCAAGAAATCAATAATATCAATTACTTTTTCCATATTCATCTGCCCTGGTGCACTAGACTCTTTATTGGCTGCAAATGTCACACAGGAACCAAAAGTCTCTCCACCCAAGCGACTAATCATACCCAATTTGCCCATAGACATAGAAATAATCGGTGTATCCGGATTCTCTCTATGAAACTCGCTTGTCACTGATAAAAGTCTTAATACATCATCTGTATCTTTTGGCATAACTGCAATTTTTACAATATCCGCATTACCGGTACACATGCGCTCTAACAACATTTTCATAACATCACGTTCTGGTGTCTCTTCAAAATCATGATGAGATGCTACAATCTTAATGCCTTTTTCCTGTAATTTTAAAATTTTAATAATCGGAAATTCTTCTGCAAAAAACTCTAAATCCAACAAATCTACAACACCGGATTCCGCTGCAATATCGTGAATATCATTTAACTGCTCAGATGTCACATCTCCATATCCACCTTGTAATTTGGTACGAAATGTGTATAAAAAGATTTTCTCTGATAAGTGAGGTGCAACTGTCTGCAAAATATCTCTCACCTCATTAAAATTCAAACATTCTAAAAATGCATCTACTCTCCACTCAATAATATCTACCGGTCTTTTTGTCAACTCAAGGATTTCTTCAATAATTTCTTTTTTCTCCCGTCCTAATACCGGCACACATACACATGGTTTTCCTGTACCAACTGTTTTTCCTTTTATTACTATCATATATACTCCCTTAATTATATATCCACTACACTTTCAGCTAATTTCTTGGATGTGTATTTAAATATACATCTCTAATCTTACTACTCTGATTCATCTGAGCGTATATCTGTGTCGCAGCCATATCAGCATAGCCTAACATCTCCTGAACCGACTTTAAATCTGCACCATTTGCCACCATATGAGCTGCAAAAGAATGTCTCAATGTATGAGGTGTAATCTCTGCTTCGATTCCTGCTTTACAACCATAAGATTTTATCAATTTCCAAAATCCTTGCCGACTCATAGACCGTCCAGAGCAATTCGTAAATAACCAATTACACTCCTCGTTCTCTACTAATCTAGGACGTCCATTTGTCAAATAATTTTTCAATGCTTCTTTTGCTTTTTTTCCAAATGGAATTGTCCGCTCTTTATGTGCATCTATACAATTTAAATACTCCATTTGTATGTTTACATCTGAAGTTTTCAATGAAATCAACTCAGACACTCGTATTCCTGTTGCATATAATAATTCTAACATAGCCTTATCCCTTAATTCTTTAGGAGAATTACCGGATGGCTGCTCTAATAATTGTGTTATTTCTTCGGTTGATAAAATAGAAGGTAATTTCTTCTCAATCTTTGGTGCCTTAATTTTTTCTGTCGGGTCCTCTTCTATCTTATGCTGCTTATATAAGTAAGCAAAAAATGCTTTCATTGATGCAATACTTCTAGAAATAGTCGCTGGCTTCATGCCGCCCTGCTCTAAATAAAACACATAAGAATTCAACACTGTTGCACTTATCGTTTTTGCAGAAGTGACTCCCTGTTCTTCCAAATATTGGCACATTTTTTTCAAATCTCGTTCATATGAAACTTCCGTATTCTTTGAAGTTTGCTTCTCCACATGAAGATATTCAATGAACTTTCCTATCTCTTCTTTCATCCTACTAAACCACCCAATGTCACTCTAATTACTTTACATAATTCTTTATCATACGATAAAAAAACACCTCTTTTTTGAGGTTCGTTCACTATTATAAGCAGAAAAAAAAAGAAAAGCAATTGCTATTTTTTAAGGTTTCAAGACATTTCACACCAAAACACAATATCTCGTTTACCACTATTTTTTCTAACCACATATTGTAAAAATTTCTCAAAATTTTTTTAATATTTTATTATAGATTTTACTAATACCGGACTCACATACGCTTCTAGTACACACCCCATTCCCATAAGAACAAGAATTAATACCGTAAATAGATACTGTTCTACTCTCTTTCCTGAAATAAAATGTTCTTTTTTTTCCTTACTCCAAAGGCTCCATGCACTACCATAACAAAGAATATGGGGCATAATCGCACAGAAATAAAACAGCAGTCCCCATACACCATTCGCCAAAATAGCCATCGCTGCCACTCCTCCTAATATTATGCCTATTACAACTGAAACACCTATCGCAACGATGTTTTTGGGAATCAATCTACTCACTATCCAGATGCTCCCTACGATACGAAAACGCAAAAATAAAATCTGCAAAAAATATTCCTCATACCTAATTTCTTCGAAGGATAATAATGCCAAACTATAACGATTCAATGCACTATTATTTATCCAGGTAACATTTTCAGAAAAATTAACTATTATCACTCCACATAAAAATGCCAGGATACAAATTACATATTCTCTCTTCATTTTATTAATTACTAACCCTTAACTTACTACTTCTATATTTATGCAATAAGCAAAAAAAAAATCCTGATTGATTTTCATCAATCAGGATTTTCTGAGCTAATATCTTTTAATACTATTTCGCGATATCCGTTACTCTGGATTCACGTATTACATTAACCTTAATCTGGCCTGGGTATTCCATCTCAGCCTCAATCTTCTTAGCAACATCACGAGCTAAGATAATCATATCAGCATCGTTAATCTGTTCTGGAACAACCATAATTCGAATCTCTCTACCCGCCTGAATAGCAAAAGATTTGTCTACTCCCTTAAATCCGTTTGAAATGTCTTCTAACTGTTTTAATCTGTTTGTATAAGTATCAAGTGTCTCACGTCTTGCACCTGGTCTGGCAGCACTAATTGTATCAGCTGCCTGTACAATACAAGCAATTAATGATTCTGGCTCAACATCCCCATGATGAGCTTCTACTGCATTAATAACGAGTGCTGATTCTTTGTATTTTCTACATAAATCAACACCAATCTGAATATGAGAACCTTCCATATCATGATCAACTGATTTACCAATATCATGTAATAAACCAGCACGTTTTGCTGTTCTAACATCCACACCAATCTCAGCTGCTAACAAGCCTGAAAGCTGTGCAACTTCAATAGAATGTTTCAATGCATTCTGTCCATAACTTGTACGGAACTTCATTCTACCAAGTAAACGTATAAGCTCTGGGTGAATTCCGTGAACACCTACTTCTAATGTAGCTGCTTCACCTTCTTCACGAATCATTGTCTCTACTTCTTTCTGTGCTTTTTCTACCATTTCTTCGATTCTAGCTGGATGAATACGTCCGTCTACAATCAATTTCTCTAAAGCGATACGTGCAACCTCTCTACGAATTGGATCAAATCCTGATAAAATAACAGCTTCTGGTGTATCATCAATGATTAAGTCCACACCTGTCATTGTCTCTAATGTACGAATGTTACGACCTTCACGACCGATAATTCTACCCTTCATTTCATCATTTGGAAGCTGAACAACAGAAATCGTTGTCTCAGCAACATGATCTGCTGCACATTTCTGAATAGCAGTCACAACGAAGTCTTTTGCTTTTTTATCAGCTTCTTCCTTCGCCTTGTTTTCCATTTCTTTGATTAACTTTGCAGTATCAAGTTTAACATCTTCTTCAACGGTTTTTAAAAGATACTCTTTTGCTTGTTCGGAGGTTAATCCAGAGATTCTTTCCAGTTCCTGTAAACGCTCTTCATTGAGCTTTGCAACCTGTGCTTTCTGTCTGTTGATTTCTTCTTCTTTAGCAGCAAAACCAGCTTCGCGCTTCTCGATGGCTTCTAACTTCTTGTCTAAGTTTTCTTCCTTCTGCACAATTCTGCGTTCGCTACGCTGAATCTCTGCTCTACGCTCTTTTACTTCTTTATCAAGTTCATTCTTCACACGAATGGACTCTTCTTTTGCTTCAAGCATTGCTTCACGTTTCTTCGTCTCAGCAGTCTTCACAGCTTCATCAATAATTCCTCTTGCCTTATCTTCTGCACTACCAATCTTAGCTGTGGCTACATTTTTATGATAAACAGTAGTCGCAACATATGTGATTCCGGCAGTTACAAGAACAGCTACTACTACAGCAATTATTGTCACTGGCATACAGGAGCACCTCCTTCTATGAAATTTTCATTGTACATATAACATATAATTAAGCAAATTGTCTGTCATAAATAACAACATTATAATTTTATTCTATTTTAACTTGTATGTCAAGTATAATACTATTCAAAATGCATAATATTGAACGAAAATCACATAAAAATACAACATATTGTACTAAATTTTTATATTCTTTAAAATTAACTCTTCATAATTAACATAGGAAAATCTATCACTTGTTCAATCAATAAAGTATCTCTTCATAACGCATTATCCGAAAAATATCACTTGTTTTAAATCCTTTTCGCATAAGAAATTGTGCCGTCTTTCTACGAGTAGCTTCGTCTGCCGTTTCCGGATCAAATCTCCTCTTTCTTAGTAACTCCTTAATCTGCATACCTTCATCTGTCACAAACTCTTCTTCTAATGCTACCTCTATTAATTCTTTCGAAATACCTCGCATCATTAATTTCTGTGTAAGTTTATGTCGACTTTCTTTCTCTTGATGATAACGAATATAAGTAGATGCATAACGATAATCATCTATATAATGATATAATTTTACATATGCTATAGCTTGTTCGATACACTGTAATGGATAACCATTCTGTTGTAATTTATCTCTTAACTGCTTTTCCGTTCGCTCTTGTCTCTCTAGCAAATGCATAGCACGCTTTGTCGCCCTTTTCCCAAGGATATCGTTTATAATTTGCTGATATTTTACTTCATCAAATACCTCATTTTCAAAAAGGGAAAGCTTCATAGCTTCCCCTTTGTATAAGATAAACGAATCACTATTATCCAGACAAATCTTAACTTTTTTCTTATCCTGTGGAACTACTGATACCACTTGATATGTCATATTATTATTCCTCTGTCAATACTTCCGGTTTTGCTCCGTCTGCTTCTGCTGTGCCGTCTAAGCTAAAGAAATCTCGAACTTTCGCTTCGATTTCATCACAAATCATTTCATTCTCTCTCAAATAAGTCTTGGCATTTTCTCTACCCTGACCAATCTTCTCACCATTGTATGCGTACCATGCACCAGATTTATTCACAACACCTACATCAGCCGCCAAATCAAGAATATCGCCTTCTTTTGAAATACCCTGACCAAACATAATATCAAATTCTGCTTCCTTAAAAGGTGGTGCAATTTTATTCTTAACAATTTTAACTCTTGTACGGTTACCAATGACTTCACCACCCTGTTTTAAAGATTCTATTCTTCTAACATCCATACGAACAGATGCATAGAACTTCAAAGCACGACCTCCTGTAGTAGTCTCAGGATTACCGAACATAACACCAACCTTCTCACGTAACTGGTTGATAAAGATAACGATACAATTAGACTTGCTAATAATTGCCGTCAACTTTCTAAGTGCCTGGCTCATCAAACGTGCCTGTAAACCTACATGGGAATCACCCATATCACCATCAATTTCCGCTTTAGGAACTAATGCTGCAACTGAGTCTACGATTACAATATCTACTGCACCAGAACGTACCATAGTCTCGGTAATCTCTAATGCCTGTTCTCCACAGTCTGGCTGTGAAATGTATAAATTATCGATATCTACACCAATATTCTTCGCATATGCAGGGTCTAACGCATGCTCTGCATCAATAAATCCTGCAATACCGCCTCTACGCTGTACTTCTGCTACAGCATGTAACGCAACAGTAGTCTTACCAGAAGATTCTGGTCCATAGATCTCAATAATACGTCCCTTAGGAAGTCCACCTAATCCTAATGCAATGTCCAAACTCAATGCACCTGTAGGAACCGTCTCCACATTCATCTGTGCAGAACTATCACCTAACTTCATGATAGAACCTTTACCATACTGCTTCTCAATCTGTGAAATCGCCGCATCCAGCGCTTTTAATTTATCTTCTCTTGCCATTTCTTTCCTCCAATACGAAACTATGTTCGTGAACATTTGTTCGTTTTCTTGTTCTAATAATAGTATACTTTTGTTCTGTTGTCAATCCTGTTTTTCTATTTTTTAATAAAATTGGGGAAATCTGATTACTATTTAGAGAACTATTGCCACTGTCTGTGAGTTACAAGTAAACAGTAACAAAATTCGACTTGTTAAAATGTGATAAAAAAATGTACACTTACTATACCACATTCTTTCCTAGAAAACAATTGTGTATATAATCTTAAAAAACAAAGAATATGCATCACCTCAAAAAACCGGACAGCTATTCTCATACTTCGAATAACCATCCGGTTTTATTGATTCTGTGTAACTGCTCAGTACACCATTCGCAAAATCACCTTGACTTTGAATACTTACAAATTACATTCCAAGTAATGCTAAAATGCCTTCTCTATCCTGCAATCCCACTGCTTTGTTCTGGAACTCACCCTTGTTCATTACAACAAGTGTTGGAATGTTCATGATGCCATATTTTAATGCTAATGCTGATTCCTCATCTACATCTACTTTACCGAATTTTACTTTTCCTTCTAATTCTTCTGCTAATGCATCAAAGATTGGAGCCTGCATTTTGCAAGGTCCACACCATGTTGCCCAAAAATCCATAATAACAGGGATATCACATGCTAATACTTCCTGTTCAAAATTGTCACTTGTAATTTTTACTACTGCCATAATCTTGTCCTCCTAAATAATATATACTTTGACGAGAGACCGCACGATAACTCGTGCTAAGTCCTGTACACTTGAAGCAAAACCTGCTTCAAGTGTCAGTCCTCACGTTCGTGCAATACATGCTATATTGTACACGTCGTCGTGTGCCCAGCATAGCCTCCGTGTCCAAATACCCTGTACTCCACTCACTTTCTCTCGTCCCTACTCTCGTCCAAATTCTGATAACTTTAACCCTTCATTTCTGTCAAGTACCATACCGACACTCCATGAATTGACGAACAGTAACAACGGTCGTCCTTTCATATCCTGAATCTTCTTCATATCAGAAGTTCCTACGATTCTATCCATATTCACGTCTTCATTATCAATCCAGCGGATGTGCTCATATGGAAGGTTTTCCATACGTATTTCTACATTGTACTCATTTTCAATACGATACTTTAATACATCAAACTGAAGCACACCTACTACGCCGACGATTACTTCTTCCATACCCATATTGTATTCCTGGAAAATCTGAATCGCACCTTCCTGTGCAATCTGCTGCATACCCTTCATGAACTGCTTACGCTTCATGGTGTCTACCTGACGCACTCTTGCAAAATGTTCTGGTGCGAAAGTTGGGATACCTTCAAATTGGAATGGTTTCGCATTGGTAATTGTGTCACCGATTGAGAAAATACCCGGATCAAATACACCGATAATATCGCCCGCATAAGCTTCTTCTACGATGTGACGTTCCTGTGCCATCATCTGCTGTGGCTGAGATAATTTAATTTTTTTATTGCCACCCTGTACATGAGTTACTTCCATGCCAGCTTCGAACTTGCCAGAGCAGATACGCATAAATGCAATACGGTCACGATGTGCTTTATTCATATTCGCCTGAATCTTGAATACAAATGCCGAAAAAGTCTCATTAAACGGATCTACTTCGCCAATATCTGCTCTACGTGGCAATGGTGAATTTGTCATCTGTAAGAAATGCTGTAAAAATGTTTCTACACCAAAGTTTGTAAGTGCAGAACCGAAAAATACCGGTGACAATTCACCTTTTGATACGAGTTCCTGATCAAATTCAGCACCTGCACCGTCCAATAACTCTACTTCTTCCATCAACTTATCAAAAGCTTCCTGTCCAATTTCTTCTAATAACGCTGGATCGTCAATACTAATTCGTTTTTCTGTACCTTCTTTTGTACCTTTTAAAGTATCTGCAAATGTAGTAATTTCTCTAGTGTTACGATTATATACACCCTTAAACCCTTTTCCTGAACCAATTGGCCAGTTAATTGGACAGGTTGCAATACCAAGTTCGTTCTCGATCTCATCGAGAAGTTCAAAGGTATCATTTGCATCTCTATCCATTTTGTTAATGAATGTAAAAATCGGAATATGCCTCATCACGCAGACTTTGAAAAGCTTTCTTGTCTGTGCCTCTACACCCTTCGAACCATCGATAACCATTACTGCGGAGTCTGCTGCCATAAGCGTACGGTAAGTATCTTCCGAGAAATCCTGATGACCAGGTGTATCCAAAATATTGATACAGTAACCGCCATAGTTAAACTGTAATACAGAAGAAGTTACGGAAATACCTCTTTCTTTTTCAATCTCCATCCAGTCGGAAACTGCATGACGCGCTGTTGCCTTACCTTTTACAGAACCTGCCAAATTAATAGCTCCACCATATAACAAAAATTTCTCTGTCAATGTAGTCTTACCTGCATCCGGGTGGGAAATAATCGCAAAGGTACGACGTTTTTCAATCTCTTTTCTTAAATCTGCCAAAGTTAATCCTCCAAGTAAAATAAAATCTCTTTCGCAAGATTTTCTGCCTGTGGTGGATCGCATTATGCGAAATTTTCAACTCCACCACAATGCAATCCCGCGGAGCGTGTTTTTAATTTGTAAGTACTATCTATATTATTTACAAATTAAAAATCAATCAAAGACTCTCCTGCCGGGAAATCTGCTGTGTTCTCTTTTGTAATACCAAAATAATTCAAAATCGTTGCTGCAATGTCAGCAAAACTATCTCTTGTTCCATAATTCACTCCTGCTTTGATTGGAGTTCCAACCATCAGAAGCGGAGTGTACTCTCTTGAATGGTCTGTAGATGGTGTGATTGGGTCACATCCATGATCAGCAGTTATCATAAGGATATCATCCTCACGAAGCTCTGCTAAAATCTCTGGCAAACGCTCATCAAAATACGTCAATGCCTTCGCATAACCATCCACATCGTTACGGTGACCATACAACATATCATAATCTACCAAATTTACGAACATAAGTCCATTAAAATCTTTCTTCATGAGAGAAATTGTTTGGTTAATGCCCTCTTCGTTGTTTGCAGTTCTCACATATTCTGTAATGCCTTTTTCTGCAAAAATATCAATAATCTTGCCCACTGACCATACATCGTAACCTTTTTCTTTTAAAACATCAAGCATGGTAGTCTTTGGTGGCTGTAAGGAATAATCATGTCGACGGCTGGTACGTTTGAAATTACCAGGTTCTCCCTCAAAAGGTCTTGCAATAACACGTCCTACACCATGCTCTCCCTGTAACATCGTTCTTGCAATTTCACAGTACTCGTATAATTTTTCAACTGGAACGATACTTTCATGTGCTGCAATCTGGAAAACTGAGTCTGCCGATGTATACACAATCAAATCTCCGGTTTTCATGTGTTCTTCACCATAAACACGAATAACCTCTGTACCTGAATACGGTAAATTACAAATCACACCTCGCCCTGTTCTCTTCGAAAACTCATCTATCACTTTTTGTGGGAAGCCATTTGGATAAGTCGGCAATGGAGCCTCTGAAATAATTCCTGAAATCTCCCAGTGACCAATGGTTGTATCTTTTCCTTTTGATACTTCCGTCATGCGAGCAAAAGAGCCCTGCGGATTAACTTCTTTTTCGCCAATATTCACACCATCAATATTAAAATACCCCAATTTTCTCATATTAGGCATTGAAAAATACGGACTGGAAGAAGCTGCTTTTAACGTGTTACTGCCTGCATCTCCATACTCAGCCGCATCCGGCATCTCACCAATACCAACACTATCTAAAACTATTAAAATAACTCTTTTTTTATCTTCCACCACAAAACCCCCTCTCCTTTTGCTTACATTACTACCATATATTTTATCATCATAACTCCGCCAAGAAAAGTATTATTCTAGAATATAATGATATTATCAGAAAATCAAGAGAAATCTATGCACACAGCACAAAATGTGCCTTACCTGCCAGACCCTTTTCATCTTAGCATGCAAAACACATTTTTATTCTTATTCAGCTTCCTCTCCAATTACAATTGGAGTGATTACAATGTTTTCTCCTGCAATATTTGTTTTTCGTTTTACGATATCTTCTACCTGAGCACGCTTTGCATCCGTCACATCTCCCATATTTAGCACAACGTCACAGGTATCCTCTGTAATACTAACAACTACATCTGTAAAACCTTTTGCTTCCAGTAACATTTCAGCCGCATTTTCGCGCTCCGCAATATCTGTCATCGCAATCATTTTATCAATCGCATCCTGTTTAATATCATCAGAAATGGTTGTATTATTGATAATTTCTAATAACGTTTCCTTATTCTTAGAACGAATCTGCTCTCTCGTCAACTTCATTTCCGAAGCATAATCAACATTTGTAATCATACTGCTTGTAAACACTGTTTCTCCTGGATTTATAATTTCTTCTGCATTATTTGTAGTTGTGGTATCCTCATTTACCACTTCTGCACTTTCCCCACTTGCCACCTGTGTATCCCACTCAACGAGTTCTTCTGCCACGAAAATATCTTCTATCGTAAAAACATCTTCATCAGAAATTTCATATTCTTCCTTTCGTAAATCTGCACTAGCTTCTGCAGCGATGTTTTCACCACTGATATCCTTATTCATAAAACTAAAGTATCCGGCTACTGCCAACATTAGCGCAAGTGCTGTAATCATTATTTGATTTTTCTGCAAAATTTTTTTCACTGCTCATCCCCCTTGACTCATCTTAACTACAATAATCTTATGCGCCTCAATTGGAAATAATGCCATCGCTGCTTTAGAAATCTGAGAAATTACCATAGCATTTCCTCCTCCTTCTGCAACCACCACAATTCCTTCAATCGTAGGCAAAAGCTCCATTCCCACATACGGATAAGTGCCACTTTCATTTTCTATCTGCACTGTCTCCAACGTCAGTTCTCTCGAAAAAGTATCTCTACTACCTCCATTACTATCTGTTTCCGTTATTGTATTACTCACATCAATACTATCTTTTTCTACGACTGACTGTCCATAATCAGAAAGTGTAATCATGACCTTTACCTTTCCTACTCCTTCCATTTCTCTTAGTACCGCTTCTAACCGTTCTTCTAAATAAGCAGAATAAATCTGTGCCTCATGTACTTCTTTGTCGTTTGATGAACTCCCTATTGTTTCGCTATTTCCTATACTTTCTCTGTTTTCTGCTCCATTTAAAGATACACTTCCGCCAACTTCTCTGCCACTATCTTCCGGCATTACAATCACTAATAAGAACACTCCAATTAATGCCAATACAATCCAATCTGTTTTTTTTATATTTTTCCAATCAAACCGTTTATTCATCTCCGCCACCTATCTGAGTTTCACCGCCTATTTTTATCGTCTCTATCATGATAGTATTCTCCGTCTGCTCCTCTACTGTTTCCTGATATACCTTCTCCATCATTATCGCTCCTTTTTCTTCCAGCTCTTTTGCTTCAAAGGCAACTTCAAGCAGACGTTTTTCCCATTCTTCATACTGTAAATTATCCAATACCGATCCTTCCTCACTCAAAAATCGAAACATTGGGTATAGCAATCCTATCACTAAAATAACCCCTGCAAAAAAAGTAATATATTTTTCAAATACATTTTTAGGCACAAAATATAACAGTATCTTTATCAATAAAAAAAGTGTCAAAAATCCTTTTATATAATCTAGAATCATACTTCCCTCAAAATGCAAAACTTGTTGCAGAAACCGTCAGTGCTATGGTAATAAAAAACATCATCAAACAATATCCCTGTATTTTTATATATAGCAAAGCTGCACCTGACAATTGTTTCATACAGTCCGAAATCCGCCGGTCAGAAAGTGGTTCTGTTACTGCTGCCATCACTTTATACAGAAATGCCAAAACACCCGTTTTCAGTAACGGACCTACTCCAATGCAAAGTAATACAACGATCCCAGCAAGTCCAATTCCATTTTTTATAATCATTCCAGAACCTAGAAAAACCTCACTAACGCTTCCTACCGCACCACCTGCACCCGGAATTGCAGATACTACTTTTGCTATCGTTCCCTGACTAATACGATCTTTTACCGGACTTATCAGATTCTGAACTACGTTTAATCCCAACACTGCTGCCCCTACCATTTTTAATCCCCAATTCACAACTGTCTCCAGCAGTTCTGCCAGATTTCCAAACTGTGTCTCTTCAAAAAAATGATTAAATATCTGAAGAAGCACGTAAACATGTATACAAGGCAAAAAAATTTTTTCAAATACCCATTCTGCCAGATAAATTACCAGAAATGCAATCTGATAAAATCCTACCGATGTATATGTATTAGAAGAAAAAAACATTCCCGTACAAAAGCAAGGAACGAAAACCTGCATGAATGATACACTTTGTTCTATGGCATGTGCCACCACACCTTGAAAAATATACATAGACTTCAGTAACATCAACGCTAAAACCGAATATACCAATAAAAAACACACATCCGATATATAAGAACTGCCAAAGCTTCCTGCTGAATTTCTTAATAACGAAAAACAAAACGTAATTAATATTACTTCTAAAAAAATCATTTTATTTGCAGAGATCTCAGCAAACAATAAATCTTTTACCCAGAAAACTATATCTGTGATGCTGTCTACTCCCCACCCCTGGGCTATGATTTTTTCCAATAACTCATAGAAAGTCATAGAAATACCACTATCATCCAAAAAACGATCCAATCCTGACAATTCTACTTCTTCGAGTAACTCTCCTATCATGTCATTTTCCCAGATCATAAGATACTACCTATCGTTTCTAAAAAAGTTAATAATATTGGCAGACTCAATACTAAAATAGATATCTTTGCAAACGTCTCAAGCTGACTTCCAATTGCCGAATATCCTGCATCCTTACAAATATCCATAGCAAATCCTGCCACATAAGCAATCCCTATCATTTTTAAAATCAACGCAATATAACTACTGTCAATAGACAACATACTCTCCAATCGTTTTGCAAATGCCAATACAACTTGCATCTTACCAATCAAAAACATAAAAACTGCTATACAAACTACCATACTTATCAAGATGCTATATTCGCTTTTTTCTTTTCTTAAAAATGTCGCTAGTAATACTCCTGCAATTCCTATTATGCTGATTTTTACTATGTCCATTTTCCTTAATTACCCTCCCTTCATAATCTTACTTTTTATTCTATAGGGATTCTAACCGAATTTCCTCTATAGAATAAAAAGCGCCTGTATTGTCTCAAATAATTCATAGATGTATGGCACAATCCAAAATAACACCATAATAAGACCTGCCAGACTAGTCAAAAAAGCCTGCTCCTCTCTGCCACTGTGTTTTAACACCTGTCCCAGCACTGTCACTAGAATTCCGACCGCCGCTATTTTAAAAATCAAATTTACACTCATCTTCTATACCAGCAAGATAATCAGCACCAATCCACTCATAATACAGACGGTCTGATATACCTTTTGTTTCTCCTTCCGCTCTTTTTGCTCCACTTCCATCAGAAAATCCAATCTCTCCTGATATAGTGATAAAATTTTTTGATTTTCTTCTACGCTCTTTCCAAAAAATGCTCTACCCGCTTGTTCTATCACTTCACTCTCTTCTGCCTTTAACCCCAGCTCTTTTCTATATTTATGAAATACTTCCTGCCAGATATCCTCTCCGCATTTTGCCTCTTTTTTCATCAGACACTCGCCGATTTCTTTTAAGATTATCTTTAAACATTCGTCTTGCGTTTCAATCTGATAAAGAAGTACCACTTCTACCGGACGTAGCGAATAATTCATTTCCCAGAAAATTTTAGACAAAAGACTTCGCAATTCAAAAAGACGATTCTGGTGCTGTTTTAATTCAGCTTGTATACAATATGCAAGTCCGATACTACTCACTATAATCAAGATACTTCCCGCCACCTTTAGCACAACAATTCCCACCTGTTGTCATACACTTTGCATTTCCGCATTCCCTCTTCTCCTTTTTCAATCAATACAAATCGTTCAAATAGTTCTTTTTCACACCACTTTTTCAAGATAGGTTTCTCCTGTAACTCTTTGAGACATCCTGCATGAATCGTTCCAATGATGTTACAACCTGAATATGCCGCCTGCTCTACTGCCATAAAATCTTCTTCCATTCCCAATTCATCCACAGCAATCACCTCCGGTGACATCGTGCGAAGCAACATCTGAATTCCTTCGGGCTTATTACATCCATCTAACACATCTGTTCGTGGACCTATATCATTCTGTGGAATAGCATGGTAGCTGGCAGCAATTTCCGAACGTTCATCGACAAGACCAACTTTGACTCCACCATAAGATAAACTCCGTATACAGTCTCTAAGCAGTGTCGTTTTTCCTGCACCGGGCGGCGAGACAATTAGAGTATTATATACATACTCTGGTTGTGTGCTATCATTCTTATACAAATGTCGTAACATCTCATCTGCACACCCAATCCGCTCATGTGCCACACGAATATTAAAAAACGTTAGATAGCTTATCCCGCCAATATGCCCATCACGATTTGTCGTGCCACCGGCAAGTCCAATTCTGTGCCCCCCTTGTATTGTTAAAAAGCCATTCCGTAACTCTTCCTGCCACGCATACAATGAATAATTACTGATATAATTTTGCATTTCAAGAATATCCTGCTCTGTTACACAGTAGCATTTTTCGTATCCTCTCTGCTCCTGACTATTCAGTATCATCATACTGCCTGTGCTTCTATCATTTTGCACTAGTACAAATTCTTCTTGTCCTCTATATATAAATAGCGGTTGCCTAATCCGCACCCTTATCTCTTCTAAATCCGGCATTTTAACCACTCTTTTCATTGCTTCACGTAAATGTAATGGAAATAATAATTCAAGTTGCACGAAATCCTCCTTGTTTTCCAAAAGAAAATGCGAGTCCTCTGACGAGCAGAGGATTTTGCCTCTTCCTTATTCAAATGTATGAGACAAGTCTAAATTTATGACAACAAAAAAGACAGCCTGTTTTTTCAGACTGCCTGGATAGATTATTTTTCTAATGCATTCTCATTTCTCCTTTACTAGTTTCTCCATTCGAATATAATACTCTAGTAACCGCACTACATATTCCGGTGCATGTCGATTATCTCTCTCCCACTCTGTAACTGTTCGATATGGAATGTTAAAATAATCACAAAACTCTTTGCGATTCATCCCTGTACTTTCTCTCAATTCTTTTATCTTTTTGCTTTGTTCCATAACAAACACCTTCTCCCTCTAAAATGAATCGTCTACAATAATTCTATTGTTCGCATCGTATAATATAAACTTCTTCACTTTAACAACTTTTTGTCCTGCAATATACATATCTGTAGACTGATGAAAAAAAGTTTCTATATATCTTGTTCCACTTTTTGCATCTAATGCGATTCCCATATGATTATACTCATTCTTTGGTCTCTCTTCAAAAAGAATATAATCACTTTTTATTTTTGAATTAATCAGTGTTGGATTAAAATTAATTATCGCATCTGTGTAATTTAATGTAGTTAGATTATCATACGAAAAATTTTCATATCTGGCTTTTATTAATGGATAAAAATAACTGTTTTTAACCATTTCCTCTGTAAATGTTTCATTTTCTATGCGTTTCAGTACAGTTTGTAATTTTACTGTTTTATTACGCTTATCTTGCCAAAATTGTATTAACTGAATATCTTTCAGTTTATGAAGACCTAACAAATGTGGAAAATTTATTTCCCGATAAGGAACTATTATCTCCGTTCCATTTGAAAGTTCATATTCCGCCCTACAATCTTTCAATCGTAAATAATCATTATATTTTTGTAATAAATCATTCATTTTACTTCCTAACGTAAAAATGCTCCTGTATTATCTACAGGAGCATCATCACTATCTTTTGTTTGGTTCCTTTGTTTTCAGCATTCAGCCTATTCGGGAGAGCGAACCAACTCTCTGGTAGGAACTCCAGATATGAGCCGAATGACCATATCCTTCTTCGTTCAATTAAATGATAGCAAAATAATCTGATGTTTTCAAGTGAATTTCCTGTTTTTACTCTTTAAGCGTCTCTGCTTTACACGTTGTGTAATCATTATATCGCACTTTTTATTTTTACGCAATGTGTAAATAGAACAAAAGTGTGCTTCGCACACTCTCGCGACCTCATTTACTGATATAGCACAGTTTTTGTTCCACGCGCGTAGCTGTGCATCGTTGGCACGTAGTGCTTTTAATTCATAGGAATTTCCTCGTATGAATTAAAAAGACAGCCTGTTTTTTCAGACTGCCTTCCCGCATTTTTCCTACTCTTCCCAAAACAACTCATCTAATGTTTTCCCTAACACCTTACAGATACTCCTGCAAAGCTGGATGGTCGGATTGTAATCTCCTTTTTCGATTGCATTTATGGTCTGACGTGAGACACCTACTTTATCTGCCAAATCCTGCTGTGATAAGTCCAGTGCAGCTCTTGCAGCCTTTAATTTTAAATTCTTCATAATCCTCCGCTCACCTACTCTTCTTCTCGTGACTGCAGTTTTGTATGTGTAAACAACACAACTGCCAACACTAATAATGAAATACCACAGAATAAATTGATACCATGAAAAGTAAGTACTCCATTCTCAAACATTGTACCATGAATCAGATGCATCATGCCAATAAAAGTATTAAATCCTCCCAAAAGAGTAAATACAAGCATCAGACGGTTCGCATTTTCATTTAATGAAACATACGCATCATGCTGTATACAATAAACTGCATATACTAAAGCGGTAAGTAAGATACCAAACATAATCAAAACACTCAAATCTATCGGAAGCGGAATACCTGTTACTATCAACAAACACAATACCCCATTATATACGATACTGGTCACATATGCATATTTAAAACCGGTTCCTCTGGTAAGCTGCTGACGTTCATCATATTCAAAATTACTACCCTTTTTTCTTATTTTTACATACTCGAAACACACCGCCACAGCTATAAGCCCCACCAAAACACCGGCTATCATTCCGACTAAATATCCCATTCTATATGTAATACTGCTTGCATATTTGATAGTAAAGTGATATGTCATCGTATAACTTTCATTCTCCGCATATTCATATGTTTCTGCATCCTCAGGTAACGTGGTATCTACTGTCATAACAAATTCCTCAAATGCTTCTGCACTTGTAAAATACATATATGTCACATAATAGTCACCTGCTTCTAACTCCAGCTCTGTTGATTCGACATCTACCGTATCTCCCGTACAGTAAAGTCTAACCTTATCTTCTGCATCGTACAACACTGCACCTGAAATCATACCCGGTTTCTCTGCTGTCCATTTTACATTTACCACATAAGTGTCATCCTCTGTCAATGTAAACGGAATTGTGTGCTCGGTAATATCCGCCACACCTTCTACTACATTTATTTCTTCCTTGAACCAAAATTGTGTAACACTCTCATCCTTCGTCACTAAAAATGCAATACCTAAGATTCCGACAAACAACACTGCAATTAACACCGGCACTAACCATTTTTTCTTCATATACGCCACCTCGTTTTCTTATCTTCTTGTTGCTTTCATGATAGCTCTTATATTACATTTTGTCAACTATATTTTACATTTAGTAAAGTGTTTTTATATCAAAACTCAGACAAAAACCCATATACCTGCATCATACAAGTACATGGGTTCTATATCACTAATCCTTTTTTATCGAATACTTTTCTCTAAATGCCTCATAATCCACTTTCGCAATTTTATATTGTTCGCTGGCATGCTCCTCGCTCATAAGATACTCTGATTTCTGTATCTCATCTTGCAATGCATCAGAAAGAATCTTTCTTAAATATTCTTTCTGATCATAGTTTGCCATCACAAGCGAATCTCTTACATACATCGGATTATTTCGTAACAATGACACTTGAAAATTAAGACCTTTCCCCTTCAAATAATGCCATAAAAATGTTATACAAGTTCTGGTATTACCTTCTCTAAAAGGATGGATACTCCATAGCTCTAACAAAAAATCCGACACAACTTCATTTCTATTTTTACACTCCCTCCAATCAAAATCCTTATATTCTAACAGTAATATTTCCAGTCTATTTTCTATCTCATGATAATCTGCATACTCTGCAGAACCACCTGATAAAACCCTCTCACTTTTATACCGGTTCTCTTTTCGAAATGTTCCTGCCCATTCATAAATATCCCCAAACAAATATTTATGAATATTCACCAAATGTACTATATCATAAGTATATCTAATTCTTGTTGGCTTTATATCCAATCCCAACAATTTCGCAAATACTTTTTGTATTTCAAATTTCTCCAATAGTTCTTTATCACAAATATTATAGTTGTTAATAAGAACATCGCTTTCAGGATAGCAATTTCTTCCCCCGCTCATATACTACACTCCCAAATACTCAAATCTGTCAATCCTAACTTCCATTTCCTCCAATGTTATTTTTCCAAAAATATAAGAATCTAAGACTTCTAAAAATAATTCATCCGGACCATTCGTAGCGCTCAACATGATAGCCATAGCATTTTCTACACTTTTTCTTCTTTCTTCACATGCCTCAATATAACTCTGACTTATAAGCATACCCTTATATTCTAAAATAGTTTTCATCATATTTATAACATATGCTGGAGGATTTCTTCTCTCCTGTTCCCAATCCTTTAATGTAGCAACTGGTACATCAAACATTTTGGCAAATTTACTTTGGCTTAATCCTGTTTGTAATCGTAATTCTTTTACTTCCATGATAATTACTTCCTCCCACCTCTATGCATAGTATACGGCATTGCCTACCTTTTTACAAGTATTAGATGAAGCAAATTATTGATTCACCTCCATAACACCATCATAACGATATGAAGCAGCATATTTCGAAATGTAAAGTTTTATGTATTCGATACTTCTCCATACTCTAACAAATATCGTGCCACCATCCCTAAAAGAGTTAAAATCAGATTTAATACCAGCACTTGTTTCTGCTACAATATACACATCACTCTCTCGGTCTTTGTCCACTTTTTTTGCAGAAGTCTTATCTATTACAGATACTTTTTCGATATGATTTGAATAACCGTCATAGAAGCGTATTGCAGCATCATACTGCAACTCATCGAATGCTTTTTTTGCTTCCTCTCCCTGTCGACACGCTACTTCTCCCCATGTAAACAAGTGCCATAAATGATTGCCGTATGAAGTCACATGTTCCTCAAGTATCTCTTTATCAACATCTGCACCAAATACAGCGATCCATTTATTCACCAATTCAGTTTCTGAGATTATAATTCTCTTATTCTTCTCCATGTATATTTCCTTTTATAACTCATCCAAAATTTCTTTCTTCTTCTGCTCATATTCCTCATAAGTAATCAAAGACTGATTATAAAGACTCTGTAATTTTTTCAAACGGGCTTCCGCATCTTCTTCCGATGTTGTTTTTGAATCATACGAATATGACTGATAAGCTCCATGCTCGGTTACAGTTACATCCCGTCCATCATCTTCAATTTCAATCACATGACTGTCAATCTGCTCATCTGTAAATCCATTTTTATAATTCACATAGGTAATCCAGCCTGCGATTGCAGTCCAGAAAATTCCAAATGGTCCAAAAATCGGAATCACCATAAATACTCCTATTAAGCAGAAAATAATTCCCACTCCAAACCCCATCTTTGACTGACCTTTTCCTGGTCTTACATGAATTCTTTTTGACATATCTCTTCCTCCAAACTACTTCGTAACTATTTAAAAATTTCCAGTATCGTTTTTTCAATCCAAAATCACTAGCATTCTTCTATAACTTTTCGCAAAACTAATGCTTTGCTTATTCATCAGCATTCTTGACTTGCTCTTTGTGCCGTTCTAAGTCTTTCTCACGTTCTTTAAGCACCTCTTGTCTGACCGGATTATCTTCGGATAAATTAAGCCCTTTGGGTAGACAATCTTTCGGAATGTAGTCTTTATAAGCAATATCCATACTATATGACGGAAAAGCCAAATATACATAGTTAATACTACCTTCGCCATCTGTAAGTGCATAGATAAAATTATGATTATCCGCATACATAGCAAGAAGTTCTTTTTCTTTAAATATACCGGCACCATAATTTCCCAAATACTCTGTTGATTCATAAGTACGTAAGCGCTCTACCTCAACCTTATAATCCTCCTCGTCATATTCCACTTCAAGATAGCCCAGATAATTAGAGTCCCACGGACAATAATGAATCATCAAATAATCTGTCACATTCATATCTTCTGTAATTTCTTCCGGCCAAATTGTGCCCAAATTACGAGACCATTCCAAAAGATTTCTTCCATCATCAAGCATCCCATATTCACGGATATCATAATGCGTTTCCCAAGTATCTGCTGCCGTCTTGGCCACATATAAAGCAATCAACGCCCATAAACCAATCACTACCCCAATTGCCACCACTGATGTGATTAATACCGCCTTTATTATTGTTTTTATAATCTTCTTTGAAATTGTTTTCGACACTTCTTTGAAAGAATCCGCTGTCTTTTTCGTTATCTCTTCATCAAATGCCACCTCTTCTAACGCATCCGCCTGACACATTTTTTCATAATACGATTTACAGTCTTCACATTCACCAAAATGTTCTACTACCGCTTTTTCACTTTCTTTACTTACCACCCCATCATGATAAAGTGGCAGGATATCTCTTATTAAATTACACGGATACTTCATTCCAGCTCCTCCTTAATCTTTATTTTTGCACGGTGGTAAGTTACACGTGCCCAGCTCTCTGTCTTTTTATGTATTCTGGCAATTTCCAAAAAAGAAAGTTCTCCAAAAGTCCGCATCCAAAACACTTCACGGTAGGGTTCCTCCAACACATGAAGCACCTCATGTATTTTTAATGCCATATCTTTATCAACCACAAGCTTTTCGATGCTTTCGTCACTTTCTATATCCAATGATTCCACTGAGAAATCAGCTAATCGCTTTTTCTTTTTCAAATGTGTGTATAACGTATTCTTTGCTATCTGACAAACCCATACTGAAAATTTACACTCACCTTTGAAATTATCCACATTTTTAAGCACTTTGAAAAAGGTCTCCTGCGTAATCTCTTCCGCAAGAACTTCATCTCCGCACAGTTTCAATACATAACGGTAAACCTGCGGATAATAATTCTTGTAAAGTGTTTCAAACTCCTGCACCGGCATTCCTCCTTCCTGTGTTTCTATCTATATGACATCCTAACTGAATATTCGTTACAAATATTTTTTAGGTTTTGTATTTCCCCCATACTTCCTTTTTATCAAATGCAAAGCGGTTCTTCATAACCGTTTTCATCGAAAATCTCCCGTATCATCTCTCCAGCCCTCTGATTTGTCGTACCATTCCTTTGTTGCATTTTCAACTATTTCAACTCGATAACCAAATAAATTGTATTCCTCCATCCTCATTCCCCTATAATATCACAAAATATATTAATCTTAATTTGATAGTAAGCGACCCAATATCTGCTTTCTATTATTTATAAATAATTCTGTCACTTGATAACTCTCTGTCTCTTCATATTTACACTTATGAATGATACCATCATCAAAAGTCAATATCTCTGCATCAGGAATTCCTAACAATATAGGTGAATGTGTAACAATTATAAATTGTGAACCACATTTTGCACATTCGTATATCTCCATAAGCAAGGTTAACTGACGCTGAGGCGACAACGCCGCTTCCGGTTCGTCAAAAATATACAGACCATTCGGTTTCAACTGGCTCTGTGCCACAGATAGAAAACTCTCCCCATGAGATTTCTGATGATACTTTTTAGATGGATGAGCCATGTCTGCATATTCTTCTTCTTTCGTTGCAACATTATAAAAACTTTCTGCTCTAAGAAAATAGCCCCATCCTGCTTTTCTATATCCCTTTAAGAGCCTTATACTTTCACATAAATTTGAATGAGAATCATAAGTTGAAAAACTATAATTCTTCGTACCACCCTCAGGATTAAATCCATAAGATATCGCAATAGCTTCTAATAAAGTAGATTTTCCGCTTCCATTCTCTCCTACAAAAAACGTAATTGGTTTCGTAAATTCCAATGTACTCAATCCATTTATCGCTTCTATTTTTCGCAAATAGCTTTCTCGATCAATTCTATTCCAATCAATAGATATGCCTTTTATAAACTGCTCATTCATCTCACAAAATTTCCTCTAACTTCTCTACAAAACGCTTCTACAAAACAGCTTTTATGATGATACTTATTTACCGTTCTATTCTTAAACAATAAAATGACAGTCTACTCGGTATATATTTATCCAGATGATTCCAAATATCAGCATGATACAACTCGTAAATATCCCGGACTGTCATCTCATCAATACTAAGTGTACGCTTATGAATTACCGGACTATCTTCATATTCATAATAATAACCATGCCCTTCCAACACCTGCAAACTTTGGGCCGCAGATACACCGCACACAACTGAAAATATGGGATTAATAGCAAAAAATAATATAAAACAAACTGCCATTCCTGCACTTCCAGCAAATTCTACTGCCAGCCACGGACAGCCAAGCATCAAAATTATCGCTAATACAGTCCAAATAATCAACTTCTTCATATAATCACACCCTCATTAAATTAAAATTGACTTACTTTTTCTTTACCAATATACAAACCAGCAAAGTAACCAAACACGATATAAATGGAGAAGCATAATCAGCAATTAGGCTGCCCCAAAAAGTTGCATTGCTCCAATGCGGAGAGGTGAAATAAAGATAAGTTCCCCATACCGCAAATATACCTGTAATCAGAATAAGAAGTGCCTTGATAATGTTCCATTTCCCAACTCTAAATACTAATACTTGCACAGCAAACGAAGGGATAACCCGCAAGATTACAGACATTAAATCATTCCACATCACAAACGACCAAAACAGCAAAACAATCGGAATAATCACCGCAATCACAAGCAATGCGTCAATAATTTTTTTCTCGTGTAATTGCAAATCCAACTCCAATTTCTTACTTAATTCGTTTTCATACGATTCTCTATCCATTACAACTTCTCCACAAACAATTCACTTTTTACAATCTCTACAACTTAGAATTTATAATCTTGCTTCGTTTAAATATTTCTCAAAGCGTTTCCACATATCGCCTTCTACATGCTTTAATTTCAAAGTTTTTTCATGCTCCATTCCCCCCTATTATTCCATAAACATTCTTTCCCAAACTCCTGCAGACTTCTCTAAATCTAAACCTATAAAGAATAATGACATCTCATATTTTCTAATTTAATTTTATAAAAGGTACCGTTTTTTGTAAATAAAAAACAGCCAATCTTAAAGAAATCTTATGATTAACTGTTTTTATCATTATTATGCTATTCTATTATACAGAATTTCTCTTTCACCTGTAGAAATCCTTCTCTTTTCTTTATATAACAACGTCCATGATGCTTGATTTTTTGTATAATCCTTTCCTTCCTCAGGGAAAAATGAACGGCAGAAATACTTTCCATCCCTATTCTTACCTAAAAAAACAAATATATTTCCAAACTCCGTTTTGTTTTTCATCAAATACTCTGCTTGTATCATCGAAAATGAATTTTTCTTTTCATTATACTTAAATATAGTATCATTACTATCAAAATACTTTTCTAAATCCGGAAGTCTATCTATTCTGCCAGAAATCTTTTGATAGAAATCTGAAGTCTCGACATGTTCCGCCGTTATCTTTCGTTCTTTTGTCTCATCAAATATTCTGCCTCTATCACGATTTAACCGAGGTCTGTCTGTAAGGTATTGCAATCCCATCAAATGAAAACAATCCTTTTTGTCAAAAGTTATATGGAGAGAAACTGAAACGCCTTTTCTACCAAGTATCATATAATACTCTGTATCAAGCAATGAGGAAAAAGAAACCACACAATCATAAATATTATGCATGTTCCCATCCTATCTTTGTTAGAATTTTAATATTACTGCCCTAGCAGTAAAAAAGATTTAAAAAATTGTTTTTAGATTAGAAAAGCTCTGTCCCCATTATAGAAACAGAGCTTTTAACATTTTCTTTCAGTAATTACCCTAGCCGGCTTGTGGTAAATGTTCAACCCTTATAAAGCTCGTAAGGCACTGCATTCCGGCACAACACCTTACTTCAACACTTTGATAGACACACTTGTTGCCTATCTCTAATATTATATTACCTTGACCTCCAAAATATGTCAATGAAATATTCTACATTCTATCCGGTGCAGAGAATCCAAGTACATCAATACATGTCTCTAATACCGCTTTTGTAAGTTCAAGCAAACGAATATAAGACTTCTGTGTAACCTCATTCTCTTCTGCCATAATTTTGGTGCCATGATAGAAACTGTTGAATGCATTTGCCAAATCATAGATATAAGCACAAATCTTGTGTGGTGCTGTCTCTTCGAAAGCATTTTCCATCATTGCATTGAATTTACTAAGTTCCATCATCAAATCTTTTTCACTCTTAGAATGAGCTGGTTCGATAACTGCACCTGCTACGTCTTTTCCAAGTCCGTAATATTTACTCAAAATAGACTTGATACGAACGATTGTATATAAGATGTATGGACCTGTGTTACCTTCAAAAGAAGTGAAACGGTCAATATCAAAGATATAATCTTTGCTTGCCTGATTTGAAAGATCACCATACTTAATTGCTGCTAATGCAACTACTTTTGAAGTAGCTTTTGCTTCTTCTTCAGAAATGTCTAAGTTCTCTTTCGTCTTCTGGTTTTCAACAATTTTCTTCAACATTTCTTCGTTGATTTCATCAACAAGGTACTCTAAACGCATAACACCGCCGTCACGAGTCTTAAATGGCTTGCCATCTTTACCATTCATGGTACCGAAACCGATATGCTTTAATGTCATCTCATCTTTTACCATACCAGTTTTTCTTGCACAACGGAATACCTGAATGAAATGAAGTTCCTGTCTCTTATCGGTCAAGTAAATCATACCATCTGGATTGTAGTCTTCTACACGCCATACGATAGTTGCAAGGTCTGTTGTACTGTAAAGAGAAGCTCCATCTGATTTCAAAATGATACATGGAGGAATCTCTTTTGTGTCAGTCTCTTCTTTTACATCTACTACTAATGCACCTTCGCTTTCGTATGCGAAACCGCCGTCTTTCATCATCTGAACCATATCCGGGATGTATGGCTGAGCATCTTTTTCGCCCTTCCATAATTCGAATGATACATTCAAGTTCTCATAGTTCTTCTTTAAGTCACTTACAGACACATGCAAAATGTGGTCAAGTAATGCACGATAACCTCTTCTACCCTGCTGTAACTCATTTGTAGCTGCAAGCGCTGCTTCTTTATACGCTTCATCTTCTTTTGACTTACCGCTGGCTGTTGGATAGATTTCTTCTAATTCTGCGATAGTAAATGGAGCTTCTGCTGGATATTCTCCTTCATAAGCTTCATCAAAATATACTAATTCTGGTTTTCTGAGTTTTAATTCAGTGATGATTAAGCCCATCTGTAAGCCCCAGTCACCAAGATGTACGTCACCAATCATGTTGTGACCCATGTATTTACCGATACGTTTGATACTTTCACCGATAATTGCAGAACGTAAATGTCCTACATGAAGTGGTTTTGCTACGTTAGGTCCGCCGTAGTCTACGATGATGGTCTTTGGATTCTCTGCTTTATCACAGCCAAAACGACCTTCATCTTTGCACATATTTTCTACGAATTCTGCTAAATAAGCTTCGTCAATTTTCAAATTCAAAAAGCCCGGTTTAACAGACTCTGCCATAGAAAACATAGGGTTTGTAACCAATTTTGCTACTACGTCATCTGCAATCATAAATGGTGCTTTCTTATATTCTTTGGAAGCTGCCATTGCCCCATTACACTGATATTCACAAAGGTCTGGTCTATTTGATAAAGTAACTTTTGCATACTTTGCATCATAACCACATTCAACGAATGCTTTTGTTACCTCTTCTGTTATCAAATCTAAGAATTTCTTCATAACATTTTCCTCAACTTTTATATTTTCCTAAATAACCGTATTTCACAGTAACATTTGTTTTAAAAAAAGTCAAATAGTTGTTGTGTTTTCGCAACTATTTGAAGCGAATTTCACAAAATATCCTCTACGATGTTCATCGTCTACTCATGATGACTTTGGACGTTTTACCCATGCCACAACCGCAGTCTTAATTGACACAGGACACAATTTCATCAATCGAAACGACAAACCCGGAATAATCTCCGCCTTACCACGCATAAAATGCTTGTACGCATAAGAAGCCACTTTCTCTGCTGACATAGCACCTTTTGGTGTCTTACTATCTGCACGTGTAAAAAATCCCGTATCCGTAGTCCCCGGACAGAGTGCACACACTGATACACCATGCTGCTTAGACTCAAAACGAACTGCTTTGGTGTAACTTAGCAAAAAGCTTTTACTCGCATAATACGTTGCTGTATATGGCCCCGGCTGGTAAGCACCGGTTGAACATACATTTAAAATCCTACCTGTTTTTCGCCCATACATTTCCCGTAAAAAAAGCTTCGTCAGCACTACTGGTGCCATCATATTTAACATCATAAGTGCCTCATCTTTTACTAACGGAATCTCTTCAGTGGCTCCGATGGTTCCAATACCTGCATTATTTACAAGCACATCTATCACATGCCCATCTGCTTTCACTGCTTCATAAAGCCTTTCTGCCATGCCCTGTTTTGCTAAATCAAACGTATACGTACTTACCGGCACAGAATACTGATGCGTGAGCATCTTCTTCGCCCTTAACAACCGCTCCTCGTTAGAAGCTACCAGAAGAATTTCATAACCATCTACGGCAAATTGTTTTGCCAACTCCAATCCAATACCACTACTTCCTCCGGTAATCAAAACCTGCATTCTATTATTACTTTTCATCTCACTGCTCACTCTGCACTTAATCATAGGATGCTCATCATTGTTTTCCCATTCAAACACATCCCGAAAACTAAATAGAGCACAATTTAACACTCTTTAAATTTCGACATGAAAGTCTCAATTTCATCTGGTTCTCTCATAATCGCTTCTGATAACACTTCACATCCATCTTCAGTGATTAAAATATCATCCTCAATTCGAATACCGATTTCCCACTCATCAATATATAATCCCGGCTCATCTGTAATCACTGCACCCGGACGTAATTTATCATTAGATGAAACTGTTACATCATGCACATCAATTCCTAAGTGATGTGCTACACCATGCATATAATATTTACCAACTTCTGATTCTTCCTTGATTAAACCGAGTTCAATGCAACCTTCTGCTAATACTTTTTTACAAATATCGTTTAACTCAACTAACGTCACACCCGGTTTTGCCGCTTCAACAACTGCACGATTTGCTTTTAATACGATGTCATATACCTGACGCTGTCTCTCATTATACTTTCCATTAATAGGATATGTTCTTGTAATATCTGAACAATATCCTTCCCACTTTGTACCCAAATCCAAAAGAATCAAATCTCCATCTTTGCAAGTATCACGATTTGTCTCATAATGAAGCATCGTTCCATTGATACCACTACCAGCAATCGTTGCAAAAGAAGGTCTCTCACCGCCAAGATAATGTACGATATACTCAAAATCTGCCTGTGCCTGATATTCTTTCTGTCCCGGTTTTAAATTTTTAAGTACATTTTTCAAACCTTCATCTGTCACACGCACAGCTTCTTTGATAAGTGCCACTTCATCTGCATCTTTTTGCATACGCATTTCTGCCACAATTGGATGCAAATTCTTAATGGATACACCTAGATATTTCTTTGCATATTCCTCTGCCTTAATCACATTGTAATCCGGCATATCTTCCAACTGATATCTAAAACAATCAAAATACAGTGATTCTACATCACCTCGTCTCATAATACGATTCATATCCGTTTCAAAACTATCGATATAGCGTACTGTATCAATACCTGTAATCTCTTTCGCCTCGTCCACACTAACTTTTTTACCAGTCCAACGAACAACTGTCGGATCTGCTTCTTCGATATAAAGTGTCGTCTTAGGTTCTTTTGCCGCCTTATCCATCACCAAAATCATGCGGTCTCTACGCAATCCTGTTAAATAGAAAAAATTCCGATTTGCTTCAAAAGGTGCATATTCATCGTTACTTACATGCGTTTCTATTCCAGAAAAAAGAACCAAAACTGCTTTCTTCTCCATTTTTTCAAATACTTCTTGTCGTCTAACCTCGTAATTCATCCTTATCTCCGTTCTGCCACATCTCGGGCTAATTCTCCATATTCATCTATCACATTTTCCTGTTCTTCTTGCATCTGTTGTTCCTGCTCCTTGCGTCTCATATCATCACGTATTAAACGATATATAGCTGCCGCAATCGGCACACCAATCAGCATGCCCATGATGCCTAATAGTGCACCTCCAATCGTAACTGCCGCCAACACCCAGATGGCCGGAAGTCCCAAAGAACCACCTACAACCTTTGGATAAATCAAATTGCCTTCTAACTGCTGTAACACCAACAGGAACACAATAAATAACAGTGCTTTCACCGGTGAGACTGTCAAAATCATAACAAAGCCAACAACACCGCCAATATAAGCTCCCGCAACCGGAATCAATGCTGTAAAACCAATCAATGCTCCTATCATCCCTGCATATGGGAACTGGAACACTAACATTCCCGCCACACATAATACACCTAATATAATCGCTTCTGTAAACTGCCCTACTATATAACGATGAAAACTATCATTTACTACTCCAGTTACATAATAAATCTTTTTCGTCAATTTTTCAGGCATGTAATTTTTCATTACACGCTTACACTGGCTTACTAGACTTTCTTTTCCAAGCAAAAAATAAATAGCAAAAATAAACGCAACTACACCTGTTACTACATTAGATACCATCATCGATACCGCTGAAACTACAGCACCTACTGTACTTCCCAAACCACTTGAAACCATCTTAACAGCTTCATTTATTATAGACTTCCAATCAATCCCTCTAAGCTGTGCGTACAAATCTTCCGGTGCCAGTTCCATAAATAATTCACTACTCAACAAGACTTCCATTGCCGGAGGAATATCTGAAATCAACAACTGAATACATGATGTCAGTTCCGGAACAACCAAACCAATAATCAAAGTAATAATTAGAATAAAACTTAAAATTGCCAACAACATACATGCCGGAATTCTAATTTTCTGCAAGATTCTATTCTGTGTTTTTGCAAAAAAACGTTTCTCATAGAACACCATGAGAATATTAATAATATATGCTGCTACAAATCCTGCTAAAATCGGTGTTGCTGCACTTAATAAAAGCTTTGCTCCCGTCATTAATGGTTCCCAATAATGAATGGCAAGAAATAGTACAAATATCGTCACTCCTATTTTTAAACAGCTTTTCCACTCTATCTGCATATACTCCTCATTGTCCTCCTAATATCTTTTTAACAATAACTGTCCAGTATTCTCCGGTTAAAATGTCCAGACCTACTAAATAGTCTCCTTAAATATTATATTTCGATATGGAAGCAAGGCATTCAAAAGAATACCGCCTAATATATAACAGGAAATCACTTCTCCAATTCCCACGGTCAACCTGAAAAATGTAATCGTTCCCTCTGCCCCATACACATATGCTAAAACATATGGCACAATCACTACATTCGCTACAATCGGAGGCAATGGCACAAGCCATTTGTACTTACGCAAACAGTAACTTCCTACTGCACCAATTAACGTAGCCAGGCTGCCAAACAATACATCCATCGGCAGACTTCCTGTTAGTAAGTTAGCTAAAAAACACCCAATTGTAAGTCCCGGTATTGCCGCCGATGTAAAAAAAGGCAAAATCGTAAGTGCCTCTGAAATACGCACCTGAATGGCACCGGATGCAAGGTCAAATGCACTGATAAAATAAGTCAGTACAACATAGATGGCCGCAATTAATGCGGCCTGTGCTACAAATAATACTTTTTTGTTTCTCATTTTAATACTCTCCTTAGTTTTGTTTTAAGTGAGGATGGTCTCGAACTCACCGTTAAAATCTATTTAATCTGGTCTTCCGGAATCAATAATTCCTTGAAGCACAGCATTTTTTTCATTTAAAATCATTGCTACCTGATCTTTCGTCACAGTATCGACTTTACCCTGTCCATAAGTTCCAGAAAAAGAACCGGTGGTAGAATTATAATCCTTATTTACTTCACGCACAAGATCATTTAATTCTGCTTCTATATATGCATGGTCAATCTCCGCCCGTTTTTTTGCCTCATCTTCAGCTGCTTCCATATCCAGACGATCAATAATCACATGTGCCCTTTTTAAATTCTCCTCATCTTTCAGACGCTGCTCTGCTATCGGATCAAAATAATTCACGTTCCAATATTTTATTACGCTGCTTTTAATGTTTTCTCTTTTATTTTTTTCTGCAATTAAATCTCTTCCAAAGGTAACCATACTAAGCACCTTGCCTTTCCCCAATATTAATAACCTAATACACACTCCTCTAACATAAATCATACCATTAACTGCTAAGAAAAAAAAGTAATTTCTCCATATATTTTATTAATTTTTTTACAATCAGTTACTGTTCACTCGTACCGCGTAAACAGTAACGATTATTTAGTTGGGTTATGTACAAATGCTCCTACTTTTCTAAATACAGCACTCCTAACGTACTTGGTCCACAGTGGGAAGAAATTACTCCTCCTGCTCTTGAGACATAAATTTCATTAAAATGATTCATCTCTTTTAGATATCCATATACTTCATCAATAATCTCCTGTTTACATCCAGAATGGGTGATAAATACTCTTTTTCTATCTGCTTCTTTCAAAGAATCTTCTAACTCTCTTACATAATCTAATATAGCTTTTTCTATCTTTCCACGGTACTTTTTATCTACACTCATAGAACCTTCTGAAACCACAATTCTAGGATGTAGTTTTAATACTCCACCAGCCAATGATGCTACACTACTGCATCGTCCGCCTCTATGTAAAAAAGTTAATGAATCCACTACAAAAGAAACTTTCTCTTTTTCTTTCAATTTTTCTATCCTCTGACAGATTTCTTCCCTGCTTTTTCCTTCTAAACTCATCTCAGCCGCTTCAACTGCCAATATGCCTACTCCAGTAGATAGATTTTCTGAATCTATTACACTAACCTTATCTTCTACTCCCAAGTCTTCTGCCACCATACGAAATACATTGGCTGTCGTTGACATTTTGCCTGATATCGTGAAAATGATAACCTCATCCTCTGTTCCCACAATCTGTGTCATAACATTCGACGCTTCCTCAAATCCGATTGCTGAAGTCTTAGGCGTATCTTCATTGGCATCCGCCCAGGCATAGATTTCATCAGGAGAAATTTCTACACCATCTAAATATTCTTTATCCCCAAGCATTATATGCAATGGTACAATTTGAATATTATATTTTTCAATTAACACTTGTGGTAAATCACATGTACTGTCTGATACAATCTTAATCATTCTTTATTACTCCTTAAATTACATAATCTTATTCCTTCTAGATTCTTCTAAATCCCTTAAACAGTAATTCTAATTTTTAACCCAAATAAATACAATTATAAAAATCTAAGTTTTATCTAAAATTTTTATAAAAAATCACAGAAACTTTTACACCTCTGTGATTCCTAATTTAATAACACTATGCATTTACAATCTTCTCTATACGAGCATTATAGCCTCTAACTTACACTATAATTACTGCATTTGATTAACTAATCGATCAAAATCACTTTGATATTGGTTATCTTGAATTGCTCTATACTTATCAAATTCCTCTTCTGCAAATTTTTTCGCAAATTCTGCTGTAACATTCCCTTTGCCTTGCAAGATTGTTTCCTCATTTAATTCTAAAAACAAATCCAATCTTCTTGCCCAATCCTCCATTGACATTGGAATATGTTTTCTTGCTTGACGTTCTGCATAATCTAAATACATAGATACAATTTGATTCAAATCTTTTATCTCCAATGTAGATAAATAGTTTTTTGCTATACTTACATCCGCTTTTACTATTTTTCCATCTGGGGCATTTTTCCATGTTGTCAGCCCCATATGCTCTTTTCTATGGTCAGCCCTTTCAACAATAACTTCTGCTGCAGTATGTCCATGTATCGCAAAATGTAATTTATTTTGCACCGTTGCGAAAAAATTCTTGGTGGTAGTTGCATCAACTGAATAATCTGCTGATGTTGCATATATATCTGTAATCTTCTGATAAAATTTTCTCTCACTTGCGCGAATCTCACGAATTTCGTCCAATAAATGTTCAAAATAATCCTCATCAAAAATTTTACCATTTTCTAATCTTTTTTTGTCTAGTACATATCCCTGTACAGTATATGTCTTTAATACTTTTGTTGCCCATTGGCGAAACTGTGTAGCACGAATAGAATTAATACGATAACCAACCGAAATAATTGCATCCAAATTATAAAATTTCATCATATAATTTTTCCCATCTGAAGCAGTTGCCGAGGATTTCTCGGTAACTGCTTCTTCTACCAATTCACCCTCTTTAAAAATGTTCTTTAAATGTAACGATATATTATCAGAACTGCAATCAAATAACTGAGCCATGCTTTTTTGTGTTAACCAAACATTCTCATCATGCACTCTTACCTCTATTCCATCTTCTGAATTCTGTTTTGTAAATACAAGAAAATCTATTGTACTGTTTCTTATTTGAAATGTATCTTTTTTATCTTTCATATATAAGCACTCTATCCTTCTTATCAAATCTAATATATTCATTTCATACTTCTATTTTACACCCCCAAACACTTGTTCGTCAATTATTTATATAAAATTTATGTCACAATTTAGTATACCTTATCAAAACCATATTGTTCCTGTATTCTTTTGTTTATCACCTTCATTCTTTCATAAAATAATTCATTCTCAATAACAATATTTCTCAATTCTTCATCGTAAAGAATATTTCCATACTGATCCTCTACAATTACAATAAAATCTGTTTACATGTATGAACCTCAGTAGAGTCGTCCCTGTGCACTTCGCTTTTCCGCTAAACTATAAATCTTGACTCAACTTTTTCTTTACAAAACGTATAAATTCTCCCATTCCTGCAAAAACTTTCTACTACGAAAACCTTGTAAAATCAAGGAAATCATAAAGCAGTTCAAACTTGTCAAAACACATAAATTCAAGTTCAAACTTGTTTGAAAACAAGAATTATATGTGTTTGGGATATGGCTGAACTGTTATTCTAATACAGGAGGCATCCATGGGCACATACAAAGTAGACATCTGCGGGGTCAACACCTCAAAACTTCCCATACTAAAAGAAGCCGAAAAAGAAGAACTTTTCAAAAGAATCAAATCTGGCGACACCGAAGCCAGAGAAATCTATATTCAAGGAAACCTCCGACTCGTCCTCTCTGTCATCCGTCGTTTTTCGAACCATAATGAAAACCTCGATGATTTATTCCAAATCGGATGTATCGGTCTTATCAAATCCATCGACAACTTTGACCCCTCTTTAGGTGTAAAATTCTCTACCTATGCTGTACCAATGATTATCGGAGAAATTCGCCGTTATCTTCGTGACAACAACAGCATCCGCGTCAGCCGCTCTCTCAGAGATACTGCTTACAAAGCAATTCACGCAAAAGAAATCCTTTCAAAAAATACTTTCAAAGAACCAACGTTAGAAGAAATCGCTGCTGAAGCAGGAATTCCTGCCGACGATATTCTCTACGCACTTGATGCCATACAATGCCCTGTAAGTCTCTACGACCCAGTCTATACTGATGGCGGCGACACGTTATACGTCATGGATCAGATAAGCGACAAGAAAAATCGAGAAGAAAATTGGATTGAACACCTTTCTTTAACTGATGCCATGGAGCATCTTTCAGAACGAGAAAATTTCATTATACAGTTACGCTTTTTTGAAGGAAAAACACAGATGGAAGTCGCGGATGAAATCCATATTTCCCAAGCCCAAGTAAGTCGCTTGGAAAAATCTGCCTTAAAATCCATTCGCCAGTATTTGTCCACCATTTAAAAGGCACTGTTGCAAAATCAATTATTTTATTGCCATAAACTTTCGTTTGTAGACATCTTAAAATACGCACCGACCTCAGGATTATCTCGTATATACTCTTTAATAAGTGCAATATTTTAAACAGTAAATTTAGGTTGTGGTTTCAAAAAGTTTGAAATTCTAATTCGCAAATGCCGGAAACGTGATATTTCCTGTCCGCTCAAGGTTGAGACAAAGCGAAAAGAAATGTCTGCATAGAAAAGACTGCCCTTGTGGATTTCTTAGATTCTCTTACAGGCTGAATTTTGACAAAACGTACTTCGCGGAAGTCACATGTTTGAAAAGGGAGCTTAGTCACAGATATTGAATGATTCAATACCTATGAACTAAGCTCCCTTTGAGTTTGACGTCGCGAAGT
>JAFYVJ010000076.1 GCA_017549185.1 Roseburia sp.
GAGCGGAGAAGGAGGGATTTGAACCCTCGCGCCGCTGTTAACGACCTGCACCCTTTCCAGGGGTGTCCCTTCGGCCAGCTTGGGTACTTCTCCAAATATTTTTGTCCTGTGACAAAATAATGGTCTAGCTATTCGCTAGACCATTATGAAGCGGAGAGGGTGGGATTCGAACCCACGCGCCCTTTCGGACAAACGGTTTTCAAGACCGCCTCGTTATGACCACTTCGATACCTCTCCGTGTTGCGTACTCATCAACGCAAGACTTATATTATCACCATTCTTTTATAATGTCAACAGTTTTTTTAAACTTTTTTATTTTTTTCGCTAAAACTTTTATTTTTCCAAATAAACTTCCGCCACACTCAAATCTTCTGGCGTAGTTATTTTAATATTCTGATAGCTACCTTCGATTAATTTTACTTTGTAATCAGTCATTCGTTCTATTACCATAGCATCATCGGTTACCCTAGCATCTTCCTGCATCAGCATCCTGCTATATGCATCAAAAATTAATGGATAAGAGAATGCCTGCGGGGTCTGAATCATCCAAACATGGCTTCGATCTGGTGTTTCCTTGGCATAACCATGTTCATCACTTATTTTAATCGTATCTTTTACCGGCATCCCCACCACACAAGCTTTATATTCGTAAACTGCTGATAGCGTTCTCTCTATAATAGATTGCGAAACAAACGGCCTTGCACCATCATGAATCAACACATAATCTGTCTCTCCCGCTGCTTTAAGCCCTTCATACACTGAATGATACCGCTCTTTTCCACCTTCCACAATCGCTCGCACTTTTTGAATCCCGTATTTTTCTACAATGTCTTTTTGGCAAAAATCAATTTCACCCACACCTACCACAAGAATAATATCATCTATCGCACTATCTTCAAAAGCTTTTAGTGAATAATATAAAATCGGTTTTTCCTTTAAAAGCAGATATTGTTTATGTACTTTCGAATTCATACGTTTTCCGGAACCTGCCGCCAAAACAATCGCCGTCGTTTTCATAGTTATCCCCTATCTTTCGCCCAATCTCAAATTTGGAATTGCATTTAGATCCAAACCATCTCTTTTTCCTGCTATATAATCATAATATCCTGCTACACCAATCATAGCTGCATTATCAGTACAATAAACAGGAGATGGATAATAGAATTCTACACCTTTTTTCTCACAAGCTTCTTTCAATGCTTCTCTCAAGGTTCTATTCGATGCAACGCCTCCTGCAATCGCAAATTTTTCCATGCCAAATTCATCTATGGCACGCATTGCGTTCGCAACCAGTACATCGATTACTGCTTTTTGAAAAGACGCAGCCACATCAGCCTGTACAATATCAATTCCTTTCATATTACATCCATTAATATAATTAAGAACCGCTGACTTCAATCCGCTAAAACTAAAATCGTATGGACCATCATCAATTTTCGCACGTGGAAACTCTACCGCATGTGGGTTTCCTTCATGTGCCACTTTTTCAATCTTAGGACCACCAGGATATCCCAAACCAATAGCCCTTGCCACTTTATCAAACGCTTCGCCTGCTGCATCATCTCTGGTTTTCCCTAAAATTTCATATTTACCATAGTCACAGACACGCACCAAATGTGTATGACCTCCCGAAACAACTAAACACAAAAATGGCGGTTCCAATTCTTTATTCTCAATATAATTGGCACATATATGTCCCTCAATATGATGAACTCCTACCAATGGTTTCTTTTTCGCATAGGCAACAGCCTTTGCTTCTGCCACTCCTACCAAAAGTGCTCCTACCAGTCCCGGACCATACGTTACAGCAATAGCGTCCATGTCATCTAATGTATAATCCGCTTCCTGCAACGCCTGTTCAATTACCTGATTTATTTTTTCGATGTGTTTACGTGACGCTATCTCTGGCACCACGCCTCCGTATAATGTATGCAAGTCAATCTGCGAAGAAATAACATTACTTCGCACATCTCTTCCGTTTACAACCACAGCTGCCGCGGTTTCATCACAAGAACTTTCAATTGCCAATACTTTTACTTCTTTATTCTCCATCAGAAGTATCTCCCTCTGTTTTATAAAATACTAATATCTTCCAATTGCCTTCATCATCTTTTCTAACTACATATGTCTGGAATGTTTTATCTAAAGAATTCTTCTCTTTTAATAAGTAAGATGTCTCTACATAGGCACATTCACGACCATCCACAGTACGAAACTCAATTTCGTTGCTGCTCGGCAGATTATAACGCATTATTGTTCGCTCTGCTGTTGCAAATTCCAAAATCTCTTCTTTTACTTGTTTAAAATAAACATCCTTCGGATTATTCGCCAGAAGTTCCTCATCCATTAACAACTGCGATTGTTCTACCAACGCTTCTAACTCCGCCTCTGTATACTCTTCATTATAAAAACAACTGATAATCTCATTATAGTTTTTTACAACTTCTCTAGGTGTCGCTGGATATCCCTTTTCCAAATCTTTCGTAATCAACTGCTGTACTTTTGTCAGCTCTACATCTTCCGATGATACCTTTCCATTACGATTCATCCAAAAAGCATATCCTCCTACAAGCAATGATATACAAACTACTACAATCACTATAATATACGATTTTTTCATGTAATCCTCCTCACTTCCCGAAAGAAACCGTCTATCCATTTATATAGATAGCAGATTTTTCCTTCTCATTATTCATTTTCGTCAAACATCAAATCTATCGTTTTACCATCTTTACCTAAATAGGCATTCGAAAAAATCTCTCTCACCTCTGGCATATACTCTTCCGGTCTCACAAGCGATGGCGAAAAATGTGTCAACCACATTTCTTGTACTTCTGCACGCTTTGCCATATCTGCTGCTTCATAAAAAGTCATATGCTTATATTGCTTTGCTTTTACTAACTTATCCTTTTCCGCATACATGCCTTCACAGATAAACAAATCTGATCCGGCAGCTGATTTTACAATCGTTTCTGTCGGTCTAGAATCCGTGCAATATGTTACTTTAATCCCTTTTCTAGCCGCTCCTAGCACCATATCCGGCGTGTATACCACACCTTCTTCTGTTGAGATTGTCTCTCCTTTTTGCAAACGACTCCACATTCGTTGTGGAATGTTATTTGCTTTTGCACGATCTACATCAAATCGTCCTGCTCGTTTAATCTCTACACTGTAACCATAGCAGGTAATATTATGATTCACCTTAAATGCATGGATATGATAACCATTTAGTTCAATATCCGCTTCCGGATCTGTAATTTCTATAAATTTCATTTCAAAAGGTAATTCCGGTGCGATTGTTCGCAACGCATTCACTACTCGCTCCAATCCTTTTGGTCCAATCATAATTAATGGTTCTGTACGTTCTGCATTCCCCATTGTTAGTAACAATCCCGGCAATCCGCTAATATGATCCGCATGATAATGTGTAAAACAAATCACATCTATCGGCTTAAAACTCCAGCCAGCTTCTTTCATGGCAATCTGAGTACCTTCTCCGCAATCAACCAACAAACTGCTCCCATTATATCTCATCAATGCCGCCGTTAACCAGCGTCTAGGGAGCGGCATCATTCCTCCCGTTCCTAAAAGACATACGTCTAGCATAAATCCTCCTACAACAATTCTGTATTCTCTTCTACCACTGGCGGAATCTGAAATCCCTGTACGATTTCGTCATAACACTCCTCACAAATATTTATCTTTACACAAGTCCCATCCTTGTTTGAAAAATATCCCCAGTTCTTTTCTATCTTTAAATAATCTGCTTTTTCAATATACTCTTCTATGCAGATTGGCCGTCCACATTTATTACAATAAATCATTTTGCCCTGCATCTTATATGCTGTCCTTTCTATTCGGCATATCTCATATAGTCTCACCTACATTTAAAATATTGTATAAATTATTGGCTATATAACATAATAAGTGCATCTTCCTTCGGAAATGCATAAAATCCTTTTCGAACCCCACAATTTTTAAAACCACACTTGTCATACAAATGAATTGCAGCTGCATTCGACACGCGAACTTCTAATACAATTTGACAAATCCCCTGTCTTTTCGCTTCTTCTAATAGCGCCTGCATAAGCCGCCAACCAACACCAGAATTCCTTTTCTCTGGCGCCACTGCTACATTCGTAATCTCTCCTTCATCCAAAGCCCGATACATTCCAACATAACCACAGATTTCACCATTTTCTTCTGCTACCAGAAAAACATTCTGCTCTCCGGCAATTCCATCCAAAAACCCCTGTTCACTCCATGGTTGCGAAAAAATCCTCTTTTCCAATTCTGCCGTCTTGGCACAATCTTCTTTTGTCATGGTTCTGATTCTAAGCATATCGTCACCGTATCTTTCTATTCTTATTCACTCTGCCGTTCTTTTAATTCTCGCTCTGCCTGTGATAAACGAAGATAATCCGGTCGATGTTCATCTGCTGTCTCATACTCGCCCTCACCAAACATCTGCATACCCAACGTAGCCACCGCACCCGCACGCTGTTTATTCATATGTGCCGGTGCAAAAGAATATGGCACCTTACAGTATTCTTCTATAAAGGCTGTAAATACCGGTACTCCATCTCCCAAAAACACAACCGGACGATTCTGCTCGTTTACTTTTTCAATAATCTCTTCTATTGCAACTGCACACTGCTGATGAATCACCTGCATCTGGTTTCCATCAAATGCATACAAACCTGTATATGCCTGGTTTCTTCTAGCATCCATCAATGGACATACCATATCCCTATGTCCCACAAGATTGTATGCCAAGGCATCTACTGTGGGTACATGAATCAGTGGTTTCTGCAATGCCAGTCCTAATCCTTTCGCTGTAGCAGAGCCAATACGAAGCCCCGTAAATGAACCAGGTCCTCCCGCAACAGCAATCGCATCTATCGTCCCTAAATCCAATTCAATCATTTTTGCCACTTCATCTAACATTGGAAGCAATGTCTGAGAATGCGTCTTTTTGTAATTAATCGTATATTCGCCTCTAAGCTCTGTATCTTCTACAATTGCAACACTTGCAACAAGACCCGAACTGTCTAATCCTAATATTTTCATCTTTTTCAATCCTATACTTCTTTTATTATAATTTTACGGTAATCAAAACCTTTTTCTAAATCTTTTTCAATGGTAATATCCCATCTGTGTTCCGGCAAAATCTCTTCTATGAGATTCGCCCATTCTATCATGCAAACTCCTTCACCGTAAAAATAATCTTCATATCCTATTTCGTCCATTTCTTCAATATCCCCAATACGATATACATCAAAATGATAAAATGGCATACGACCTTCTTCGTATACCTGTACAATCGTAAACGTCGGACTACAAATTGGTTCCTCTATTTCTAATCCTTCTGCAATCCCCTGTGTAAAAACAGTTTTTCCAACCCCTAAGTCTCCTACCAACGTATATACAGAGCCCTGTATGGCCGCTGCTCCAATTTTTCTCCCTAACTCCTTTGTCTCTTCCGGTGAAAATGTTTCATATATCATTTCTTTCATAATTATAATATACCTTTCTCTATACGTCTTGAACGGTAACTTTCATTCTACAACGAAACTTCGGCAGTTTCTCTGTCGCACACTTAGCCAATGGAACATACTGCTCTCCCAGCTGCACACGTGGAATTACGTATGCGTTCAAACGACCGCTATATACCAACACCAAATGCTTAGTTGCAACCATTTTATAAATCTGTTTCCAAGCCAACACACCACTCGCTTCGCCTTGGGTAACAGTAAAGCCTTCTTTATCTACATAATAATGAAGCGTTCCACTCAATACCGGTGATGCTTTAATACTCTGCTTTGCTCGAAGCCACAATGTCATCGGCATGTAAAGCAATAAAAAAACACTCACGCCAATATACAAGAAAACTCTCGGCAACATGGCATCCCCCTGTGTATAATAGGTATAGCCTGCCACCCCCAGTATTACAATCGAAAAAAGTATCGATGACCAGCCACTAAATCCTGTGTATGTCTGGTACATATTAAAACGGAACATATCCTTCGCTTGTAATTTTATATCAAATTCTAATGGCATCGCATAATCCTCCACTTTCTAGTCAGAGGTTTCTCATCCGAACCCTCTAGCTAGTATTATAAAAGTATATCATTTTTTTTACAAAAAGAAAAGATATGGTATAATTAACTTTAGTTATGAATTTTGGGAGGTAACTATGAACAAAGACTTTTTATACACATTACTAGACAACATGTCTGTTTCCGGACATGAAATCCCTTTACAGAAAAAAGTGATTGAAGAAATGACGCCTTACTGTGACAAGATTACTACTGATTATACCGGCAACGTAACTAGTATTCTCAATCCTGATTCAGATTTTAAAGTAATGCTTGCGGGTCATATTGACGAAATCGGCTTAATCGTAACACACATCTTAGAGGATGGTCTGCTAAAAGTCGATAAAGCCGGTGGCATCTATCCAACTGTTTATCCAGGACATCAAGTGGTAGTTCATGGTCGCAAACAGGTCGTGTATGGCACCGTTGTGAACACCCATGATCTTATCAAAGCAGATATGAAAGCTACTGACTTGACCATCGACATCGGCGCAAAAGACCGTGAAGATGCTCGCAACTATGTGCAGGAAGGTGATCCGGTACATTTAAATACTTATCATGCCGAAATGCTAAACGGTTATTTAAGTGCTCGTGCCATTGATGACCGTGGCGGTGCTTTTATCATTTTAGAGGCATTAAAACGTGCAAAAGAAAAAGGTTGTAACATTGGCGTCTATGCTACCACAACTGTTGGTGAGGAAACCTCTATGCGTGGTGCACACTGGGCAAGCAGCCGTATCAAACCAAATGTTGCCATCACAGTAGATGTAACCTATGCTCAGGATTACCCTGGCACCAAACCCGAAGAATCCGGCGATGTACATTTAGGTAAAGGTCCGGTTATCTGTAACAGTTCTATGGCCAATACCAAAGTGAATGATTTATTAAAGGCCTGTGCTGACGCACGAAAGATTCCTTATCAAGCAGAGTCCTTTATCGGCAGAACCTGTACCGACGCTGACAAAATACATTTTGCCGGTGACGGCATTGTGACAGCTTTGCTTTCTCTTCCACTTCGATACATGCACTCGCCTGCTGAGGTTTGTCATTTGGATGACATCGAAAACGCAATTGAATTACTGGCAGAATTTTTATGTACGATTAATGAAACTACAGATTTGAATCCTTTCTCATAAATACTAAGCATATCCCATCGCACATCACAGGAAATACTATATCTTACAATTAAGAAATTCTACACATATTTCAAAAAGAGGTCGTGCACTAATTCCTTAGTGCACAACCTCTTATCTTTTGCCGAACCCACCTTCGGATTCTTTGCCTACTGTTTTAAAATTAATTATTTGTAGTGGTTTCAAAATATTCGCTTGCTGCTTCATAATACAAATACATCGCACGCATTACATTTCTAAGATTTTCATCAACACCATCTCGACTAAGCGCAACATATGCGTAACTAAGCGGATTATATATTATCACAATATTATCTCCTGCAATTGTTTTAATAGTTACTTCAATATCAACGCCAAGTTTATGTGCCGGAACCCCTTGCGATTCAATATAATATAAGTCGCCTTTTTTTACAGAACCTTCTATTTCTTCGGTAAAATAGTGTCTTAAAATAGTATCTGTTTTTAATAATAAACTCGAACCGCAATAGCTAGTACCTATAGGAAATGTACCTTGATAGCCTTTTAATGTTTCTGATGTTACTGCTACCATCTCAGGTGTCGCGTCTATTTCTTCATCCGCAAAGTATGCCGTTGCATAATCACCAAAATCACTCATTGCTTCCACAAGCTCAATCACTTCTTTCGTATACGCTCCTTCTGAATCAAGAATATCGTCTATGTATTCTGCAACTTTATACTTATATTCCGCACCTTTGCTTCCATCAGATAAGATTACCTGGGCTATAATCTCCGTCTCCATATCTTTTACCGGAACACCGCATTTGAACGCATAGCATTCTGTATCATTTTGAATTACAGAACCTGCCGCTTTGACATCTCTAATATAAACCCTCGAATATTCCTTTCCATCTAAAGTAAAGTTCATATATGCATTATCATCAGCAAGCACTTTATCGCTTAACTGCATATAGAAATTAACACCAATATTGCCTTCTAGGAGCAAGGTGTGTCCTACTAATGTAGTTCCGATATCACTTTCAACTTCTCCTCCAGGTACATATCCGCAACTAACTGCAAGTGTAGTTTTTACTGCATTTAAGTTACTCTCTCCAATTGTAAAATATTGAAATTTATTATCTGCATCAATATAGCATAATACAGGATACGTTATTGCGTCTTCATTTTTTGCTGCTTCTTTATATTTTAGCATTTCAAACAGAGCTTCACTATTTTGACAGAATTTAACACCATTCTTGTCTGTTATTAAACTATTGAGATGATTTTGGGAACTTTCTTTATCCTGATACCATAAATCAAACGCATATACATCCACCCCTGGCAACATTTCTGACGTCAAGCTTTGCAAAGTATTGTCAGAATATTCTCCCCAGCCATAATACACCAATACTTTCGGCCTTCCTTCTGCTGTCAAAGGCATCTCTTCTCCTTCATGAGAAGAAAATACAAAAGAAGATGGATTATCTAAGTTCATATCCGAAGTCTTTAAATTACAATGAATCGCCAAATTACTTTTAATCTGAGCATAGCTCTGCTGCCCGGATGTCATGTGTCTAATCTGGTTGTTGCTGTCAATATAGCATAACACTGGCAATGAGGAATACGTTATTCCATTAAATGCCTTTTCATATTCCACTCTTGCTACTGTAGCATCCATTCCTTCATCATAACAAAATTCAATATTTTCTTTTCCTACTCCTAAAGTATCTCTTAATGCACTTACTACTTCTTTTGAATAATTCTTTACATCTACTGCACAAATATCAACACCATCTAGCTTTTTCTCAGTAAAATCATATAACGTATTCAAGCAGCTGCCACAAGATGAACCATAAAACATAATCAGTTTTGGTCGTCCATTTGCTCTAGAAGAAATATCTTCACCATCAATGCTTTTAAAAGTATAATCCAGATTTTCTACTCCAGAAATCACAGGCGGAGTTACTTCGCCGCTAAGTCTTGGAATATCTTCACCTTTTTCATAAATGAATCCACACCCCGAGCAGCAAATATCTCCTGTATATCCCACCATGGTAGTAGTTGCCTCTACTCTGTTTTTCCTCACCTTACTTCCTGCATGAATCTGCGAATTAAAATTCCCATATGGTTTCTCACAAACTGTACAAACTGCCTTCGTACTGCAATTTGCTGTTCCTCCTTCATGCTCTCCAAAGGCTCTCTCGGAATCATTTTGGCCATTACAATTTCCAGCTCCCGTACACTCATGCCAATGATGGTTGTCATTATAACTAAATTCGTCATCCCATATATGTTCATGATTCTCTTCCCCAGAAACATCACTGGTAAACAATCGAATGGTCAGATTGCCTTCTGTACCGCAATCTTTCCATTCACCCCATTCTGTATCTTTTATTCGATACAAACTCTGTCCAGGCTTGCTAACATCTGAATTAGCTTTTGATACTACCGGTGTTACATTCTCTCTATCGCTAGATACCGTCAAACAAACTGCAATAACGTCATCTTTCTCTACCTCTATAGGAGTGGATAAATCTATGGTATATTGTCCCGATATCTTTTTTACTCCTTGAATCGGATTTTCCAATAACGGAGTTCCTGTTGTTGGATCTGCAACATCCCACGGATTTTTATAAAGCTGAATACTATATTTCAAATTAGACCACTGAAGATTAAACCATACAGCTTTCAGTACTTCTTTCTCCTTCTGTATTTTAAAGATATTAGCACCTTCAATGCTTCCACCCTCTACTCCATTAATATAACCAATATCCGTAGCCGCCCTATCATAATGATAGTTATTATCATACTTATCTTTAGAAACTGTACCAAAAACCTGTACCCCAGCACCAATCGTTTGATCTTCATAAGAAAGCCAGAAATATCCCTCATTTCCATGGGTAGCCCCCCAACTGTTTCTTACCAACCATGCTCCGTTAGAAACCGGTTGCTCTTTAAAATTTTTCTTAGAAAAATCATCATCCCATCCAACCACAGTCACCGCATGATTTTGATGCATGATAGTATCCGTATATTGCGCTGCCGTACTAGGATTAAACCCCTCTGAATTTGTATTATAGGCAATCCCTACAGCTCCGTATTCCATAATCGCCTTTTTAATATCTGTTGTCTGATTTAGCATTAAGGAAAAATGTTCTGACACAATGGCAGCTTTTTTTCCATAAGCCAGTTCCGGGTCATCCATAGCTTCGTGATATCCCACTGGATTATGATGCTCAACTAGGTAATCACGATTATAAAAATCATTTTCTAAAACCGGTCCCATCCATGCCATTAAAGTTCCTGCCGTAGATCCTGTAGTCCCGCCGCTATCAAACATTTCTGCTACTGTGCTTCCTTTGGTACTGTATGTATAATCTCCTTCCGTTCCACCCAACGGATCTGTCACTGGTCTGTAGAGATAATAAATAAGGTGACTTTCCGACAAATCACACTCACTTGCCGTCATGAAACCATTTTTGATCATGGAAATCTCTAAGCAAGCCGTAGCTGTATGTGCCCAGCAATCCCCATATTGTTGTGCTCTCACAGGCGGCATATACCCTAAATCCTTAGAACTATATTTCCTTGGCACTTCCTGAATGGTCTCCATACTCATGACCATCTTATCATATTCGCCTTCTATTTCTTCCGTTTGCAATTCTCCCTCTGCTTCTTGTGAAGGAATTTCCTTTAAAAAAGAACTATAATACTCAATCAATTCTATTTGTTCTGCCTCTTCTTCCGCCGTCATCGGCCGCCCCAAAACATATTGTTTTTCTTCTTCATAATTATTTTCTATTGTTCCCTCTGAGGCATAAACTTTCCCTACGGTTGCACCGCCAAAAACACTTTCCCCCAAAATAAGTACTGCCAAAAATGCTGCCATCCATCTTTTTTTCCGCATATACCTTCCCCTTTTCGCTAATAATTGTAATTTCCCCTATCTATTCGTCTAGTCATAGGGTGCTTCTATACTCTGTTTATCGGTTTCCTTTTAAAATTGGAGAAATATGCTTATAAATCAACATTGTGATTCCCACTGAAAATAATCCTTTCACAATCGTAAATGGCATATTAAAACATACTAAACACTGTAAAATATTCTCCATAGACGGAACAATCGCACGATATGCTTCTAGAATAACCTCCTGTGGCATGAAGTTATAATAAATCGGATAAGTAAGAAAATAGTTTACAGGAATACTCACCAATCCCATCAAAACAACTCCAATCAATGCACCTTTTACTGCATTCTTTTTACTTTTTTTTCTGCCATAAATAATTCCTGCCGGCAATACAAACATTACACCCAACAAGAAATTCGATACTTCGCCCACGCCACCTGTTGATGTAATAAATAAATGCAAAAGATTTTTCACTAAACAAATAAGTACACCGCACATTGGTCCCATAGAAAATGCACCTATTAATGCCGGTAATTCCGAAATATCCATCTGAATAAACGATGGAATCAAAAATGGAATCGGAAAGTCAATAAACATCAGCACATACGCCACTGCTGACAGCATTGCTGTCACTGTTATATACCTTACACCATTCTTTGCTACTGCATTACTCATAATTTTGTCTCCTTTTACTTCTAGGAATTTACGGTTGCAGATTTTCATGTTTCGCCTTTTCACATACAAAAACCCCGAATCTAAAACGACTCGGGGTAAATTATAACAATTCCAATGCATCTGCCTTACAGCATTATACACCAAATAAAACATGTCATCTTCTCTCATCCAGACTATACTGTCGGTTCCGGAGTCTCACCGGATCAGCCACTTTCACAGCTCACGGACTTATTTGCCTACACAAAATCACCGTCGGTCGGGAATATCGTGATGGTCACGAGCACCCTGCCCCGAAGAATTCCTTATATAATTTTCATTCATTATATCCTATTATATGTCATTATACAAGAGAATTGTTTGTACTATTTCAACTAAAAAACGAGCATAAATCTACACATCTGATTATAAGTTTTCATCCATTTGTCGTAAATTTGTCGTAAATTCATTTAGGCTCTTGATTAATTTTATTCGTCCCATGCTCCTCCCCTTTCCTCAAATCATGTTCTTTTGTTATCAATCATTTAACATTCCTATACTAATATCATCTCGTAATATTATAACATACTATCGCCATATATTACAGTTGTAAAACACATAGTACCCATTGTTTCTTCTCAACAACTCCACTAAAAAACCATTACTCCATTTTCCGGAGTACTGGTCCTTAATCAACTACTATCTCATACTTATCAGACAAATATTTTTTTACTGCATCAAAAATATCTATTGCATTCTGATACTGCGTTTCTGCTTCTTCTTTTGAAACTACATAAAAATCATCATAATCACTTTTCTCGCGTTTTAATTGAAGCTGTGCCAACATTCTCCCTATCGGCTTTTCAAAAATCTCGGTTGCCACATACGTCTTATTAAAATAGGCAATTACATCTTTATGACGTTTAAAATCAATCTTTTCCATTGCCAAGACCGCTCTAACTGCATGAAACGCTGCATAATAACTTCTATTTACTGCATCTTTATAATGTTTTGCTTCAATACACATTTTTGCAGTCTCTAACGTCTCCATAGCAGTCTGCACTCGATACAAGCACAAATCCTTACTACTATTCTGCACCAATTTCAACCCCTTCTCGTCTTACGTTATAATAAAAAGGCAGAGTATCTTCCCAGATTTCAAACTGCATTTCATCTTTGATAATCGCTGATATATGAACTCCTCTTTCTAATTCAATATCAAATGCTATATCACATAATGCCTCTTCTGCAACTCTTATTTCGTCTTCTGACATATCTTTCACTAAAATCATCACATCAACATCTGAGTTTTCTCTAAAATCACCTCTAGCATAGGAACCATATAAAATTATCTTTGATAACTTAGTTCCTAATAGCCTTCTTGCCTGTACAGAAAACAGATATACAATATTGCTAATTAAATCCGGCATACCCATCCCTCCTTTTCTCTAATCTTTCTTATATTTTAGTATACCATAAAAATATTGTTTTAGAAACATTATTTACAAATCGTGTTATTTTTGTCTACAAACAGAGAGACTGTGCACTAATTCCTTAGTGCACAGTCCCTCGTCTTTTTGTTATATCTCTTACAATTAATTATTTGTAACTACTTTATATTCCTGTGCTGCCTGATAATACAGATACATCGCATGCATCAAACTTGCAAGACCTTCATCTATACCATCTCGACTAAGAGCGATATATGCATAACTAAGCGGATTGTAAGTTATCTCCATATCTCCTACTGTTATTACAAGCTCTTTACCAAGTTCATGTGCCGGAATTCCTTCAGAATCAATATAATATAAGTTACCTTTCTGTTTAGAGCCCGGTACTTCTTCTTTAAAATAGTGTCTTAAAATAGTGTCTGATTTTAATAACAAACTTGAACCATAATAGATACTATCTTTATCGTCCTTAACTTTACCTTGCATAGTCGCTAAATATCCCAAATCGTCTTGTGTCAATTCTGATAATTCAGGCATTTCACCTACAGTTTCCTCTGCAAAGTATGCCGTTGCATAATCGCCAAAATCATTCATGGCTTCTACAAGTTCAACTACTTCGTTAGAATATTCTGCTTTTGAATCAAGAATATCATTTACATATTCTGCAACTTTATACTTGTATTCCGTACCTTTTCTGCCATCCGATAAGATTATCTGAGCTGTAATCTCTGTCTCCATGTCTTTTACCGGAACAGCACATTTAAATACATAACAAGCCGTATTATTTTGGGTTACAGAACCTGCTTCTTTAACATCTTTTACATAAACCTTCGAACATTCCTTACCATCTAAAGTAAAGTTCATATATGCACCATCATCTGCAAGTACTTCATCGTTTAACTGCATATAGAAGTTAACACCAATATTACCCTCTAAGAGCAATGTGTATCCTACTAATATATCTTCAATATCAACCGGTGTAGAATCCAAACGTAAACTTACTAATAAAACAGAGAGCTCACGTTTCATAATTTCAACATCATTCGCATCTTTAATACTTTGTCCTGCTAATGCTTTTGCTTCTACAAGCTTACTCTGAAGTTCATCCCAGCTGTCTTTTGTATAGTCACCCTGCTCCATTGCACTAATCTTTGAAATTAGAGCATTTAAACCTGCCATATCAGCTTCAATTCCTGCTTTTCTCAACTTGATTTCTGCAGCAGAACCAAAATTATTAACAGCAGAGTTTGCAACTAAACGAATATATTTTGCATTAATCGGAGTACTGAATGTAATTACTTTTTCATCTCCATTATTTTGCCATGTACCTGTTGCTACCGTTGTAAAGTTCACTCCATCAGAACTTACTTTTACTTCATATTCACCAAAGTTACCATTTCCACCTCCGGAACGTGGTACATAAATCAGTTCTGATATTGGTACTACTGATGTATCATTTAATTTAAACTGAATCCAGTGTGGCAGATCACTTTCTGCATTTTTATCATACTTTGTATGCCAAAGAGTACCAGTATCACCATCCATTACCCTTTGTGGTCCTTGTCCACCTTCAAAAGAAGATGCTGTAATTTCCGCAACTTCTGTAACTGCTATATAATTTACATTATCGCTTTCAACAAGCTTAAGCCCACTTAATGCTTCTGCCAATGCTATTTCATATCCATCAACCGTATCCTGCATAGATTGTAATAATCCAGTACGGATAGATGACTTCACTCGATTCAATGTCGCAACACTTTCTTTCGTGTAGATAGATAAATCTTCCGGAATTAAAACAAGGTATGCGTTAACCTTTGTATAATCGGCTTCTTCAAATTCTACATCATGTAATTTTTGAGTAATGCTTTCTACCATTTCAGCGATTACTTCCGCAGATGGTGCAAAGGTATTCAATATGCTCTTGGAAACAGTTACCATTTCTTCCAATTCTTCATCTTCATTGGTTACTAATACCTGATTGGCTGTGACTAACGCATAATCTAATTCCATAGTGCTGTTATAATTCGCCTCTACACCCAGTCTTACATCATCCACATAACCAATAAATGCTTTTGTTTCACTACCAATCGTTTCAAACGGGAACATCATAGTAGCAACTAATGGTCTTCCTTCTACCATTTCTCCATCACCAATAGTATCTACAAGTTTTCCGTTAACATATAACTGAATGGAATTCTGTCTATTCTTAAATTCCAATTCCACCCATTCATTTACTGGTAATGTATAATTAAAGGAATAATCATAGTTTTCTCGACTAAATCCAACTTTACCGGTATCTACCTGAACTGCCTTAATACTTCCATAAGCACTCTCAAACAAAATCTGTTCCTGATTACTTAAAGACGTTCTCTTTACTTTCACACGCAAATCATTTTCCAGACCTACTGTTGTAAAGTCAGTCTTAACATAGCTCTTGTTTCCGTTTAATTTTAATGCATTTTTTCCATCAACTTCCTGGATTGCTGCATTTTTTGCTGAGCTAAGATTTTCAGCAGTCATATCATCCATTGGATAATGTGCGATTACACCATCTGTATCTTCTACTTCATAACCAAAGTTATTTCCTGGTGCACTTCCCAATTCCTTACTCAACGCAATCGCATTATTCAAAGAAAGATTCTGTTTACCCCATAAATTTGCACCTAACAGTGCGATTGGCTGCTTAATTCTGTCATAAACATCCCACTCACTAATACCGTTATCCTGTTTATCAACCATATCATTCCATACAGCAAACGCACCGCCGAGCATCTGTTTGTCACCAGCCGGAATGGTAACTCCTCCAATAGAGTTAATCAACTGATTATACATTGTGTTATTATTCAAATAATCACCATAATAACCTGCATTTGGAACAATGTAATAACCACCATCATTACAGTTAATTAAATCAAATCCTTCTTCGTACATCTGATCCATATTAGCCCATCCAAAGTTCCATAGGTTCATCTGTACGTCTTCACTTTTTACAACTACATCCGCTTTCAGACTTGTCAAACTTCCCCACATACGTACTGTACGATCGCGATCTTGTACATAATCAATCATAGTGTTAGAAAAGTTTCTAAAAGCCGCGGCACCTGCCGAATATTCATCACAACCAATATGTACAATTGTGTCTTCATCAAATACAGGATTTTCTACGTCAGTTCCCATATATTCGTCAAATACACTTTGTATAAATTCTACACATTCATCAAACTTAGTATTCAGTGCAAAATGGTCATTATTTCTTCCATCTGTACCATGTCTTAAATCAGGTCTTACTTTGGTAAACGCCAAAGAATGTGCCGGCACATCAATCTCCGGAATAATATTAACACCACATTTTCTAGATTCTTTAATAAATTCTCTGAATTCATCTTTGGTATAGAATACATCCGTGTTGGTCAAATCCGCTTGATTTAAACCACCATTGCCACCTTTTTTAATATCAGATTCCAAACGGAAACCCGAATAAGCTGTTAATGGATCTTCTCCTTCAGCAGTATATCTTTCCAAGAAAATGTAATTATCATTCAAATGTACCTGGAAATCATTCATTTTATACCATGCCATTTCCTGTACTACTTGTTTTAAATAATCCATTGTAAAGGTTTTTCTACCTACATCAAGAATAAATCCACGTACTTCGTATAATGGATAATCTCGGGCAATTCCTTTTGGGAATGAACCATCTGTCTTTAAACTCTGTAAAATAGTTCTTGTAGCCCAATAAGCACCGGTATATTCTTCTGATTCAATAACAATCTGATTACCTACTGTCAAAAGATAACCTTCTTTAAGCAATCCTTTGCCCGTTGTTTGTTTAAAGAATATATCTCCGTCTTTTGCCTCATCTGCCTGAACTACTTTTAATGCTTCTCCAAATAATTTCTCATAATCTGCTGCGAATGCTTCTGCCGCATCTTTAAAAATCGCTTCCTTATAAACTACCTGTGTAGTAGGTTGAATTTCATAAACTCCAGTATGTCCTTTCCACTCTCTAAGTTCCGGAAGAACATTAGGTGCAGCATTATCACCTGCTTCTACTGCATACTGTCCAGGAATAGTAACTGCCATTTCCTTGAATTCATAGTTTGTCTTATCCTCAACGTCAGTCACCTTCACAGATACCTTAGCTACCGTATCTACAATTGGCTGATAAATATTTAAATCTTTATCCACCAACTGTTCATAATCTGTTCCATTATATTCAATAATTTTATTATCAACTTCTGGGAATTTTAATACCAGCTTGTTATCTCCTTTTTGAGGTGCAACAAAAGTAATCTCTTCTATTACATCAATAGGAGGCTGTCCACCAAAAACTTCCATTTCATAAATAGAAATAGTTCCATAAGTTACTCCTCCATCCGGATCTTCACTGGTAAAACTATCAATATACAACCGTACATAACGTGCCTGCTGTACAGTATCCAAAGTTATTAAGTCCTTGAGTTTTGCAGGTCTGTCTGTAATTACTTTTGCATCCGTCCATTCACCTAATGTCGTTGCCGTTTGGATTCTATATGTCGTCGCCTTTCTTGTTTCCCAATACAAACGCACACTATTTACATCCATTACTCTTCCAAGGTCCACATATATCCAATGAGGATTGTTGGTGCCAGATTGAGACCATCTTGAACCACGACCGGATATATCACCATCAAACGCTTTGTCTGCCGTCAAATTCGTTCCGCCTTCTACACCATCTGCAACAGCTGCTTTTCCTCGTGCCACATTTACAGTTGGATCTTGTACATACTCGTCCAAAACACCCCAGATTTCAAACTCTCTCAAAGAAACATTAGGGTATCCTACCAGCGATTCGATTGACAACTGTACATACTGATAGTGTACAGATTCATCTAACACTACTTCAAAATCGTCCGAAAAGCCATTCGCATTTACTTCTGATTCATAAAATGTAGTGTATTCAGAACCATCATTTGATCCTTTTAATACAAATTTGCCAATTTTAGCTGCTCCGCCAGCCTCACTTGCAATTCTAAATTTTACAATTTCAGCACTGCTTTCAAGCTGTACTGTAATATGCTGTGGTGCTGCTGCTTCGGCAGACCATCTGGTTTCTAAATTGCCATCCACTGCCTGGCTCGCTGGCATTGTACTATACGCGGCACTTGCAGTTACAGTACTTCCAAGAGCAATGTTCGTTGCACCCATTTCTTCTGCTGCAAGAATATCCTCACAAACGGCAGTTTGCGATTCCAGACTCTCCGTTACTTCTGCCCCTTCCGTCACATCAGTAACTATACCTTGTGCCGAAACAGGCGTAATCTGTCCTAGAACATTTACTATACACAGTAATATCGCTAGAAACTTTTTCATCTTAGTTTTTTTCATAAACTTCTCCCTTTCTTTTTATTTTCCAGATTTTAAACAATCTTTTTCTAAATAATTATACTACCCCCCAAAAAAACGCAACAATCAAAAAAACTAGGAAAATAGTCAAATACTTTCCTAGTTTTCTACATATTTTTCTAAAATTTTATAATCTTATTTTTCCTTCTGGAACACTGTCATATCTAACTTGCCTTCACTCTTTGCCACAGCGATAGATGCAACTGAGTCGCCTACGCAGTTTAATGAAGTAACAAGCATTTCGATTGGACGGTTGATTGCAAGGATTAATGAGTAAGCAATTAATGCCTGCTCACTAGTAAATCCTACACCCGAAAGAATAGTAAAGAGGATTACCGCACCTGCACCCGGAGCCGCCGGAGTTCCCATACTTGCGATAAGCGCCAATACCATGATGATAAATAACTGGAATACTGATACATCGTATCCGCCACAACCTGCAATAAATAAAGTTGCAACCACCTGCATAATCGCAGTTCCATCCATATTAATTGTCATACCGAGTGGAAGTACAAATGATGCAATCTGATGATCTACACCGAGTTCTTTTGTATTTGTATCTAAGTTCAATGGCAATGTAGCCGCACTTGAAGATGTCGAAAAACCAAATACAACTACTTTAAAAATCTTCTTGATGAAGATATATGGATTTACACCACATCCAATTACTAAGAATAATGGATAACCAATAAATAAATATGCTAACAATAAAACAACACAAATAATAAAATAAGTAAATGCCGGTTTTAAGTAATCGATACCGTAAGTTGCGAATGTTCTACAAAGCAACATAAAAATCGCTGCCGGACCAAACTTCTTTACTGTGAAGTTCAAGAACACTACAATGATTTCACTTACTTCTTTACAGAACTTATAAATTACACTCTCTTTTCCCAAACCTATATTATTCATACTAAGTCCTACTACAACCGCTATGAATACAACACCTAAAACAGCATTATTTACACTGAATGTAGAACCGATATTGCTTGGAATAATATTTAAAATTACATTTAACGGGTTAGAACCGGTAGAACCTACACTTGCCTCTACCCCTTCAATTGCCACGTCAAAAACGCCCGCTTTAAAGAAAATCAAAGCGATAACACCGGCAAATACTAATGCAATACTGCTAGTAAGCATAAACCAGCCAATTGTTTTTGCCGAAACACGTCCTAATGTAGATGCTTCACTAATCTCACTAATTGCCATTACTACGGAACAGAAAACCATAGGAACAATGATTAACTGTAATGCACGAATAAACAACTGTCCACCAAGATAGAATAAACCGATTGCACTTTCAGCGCCCTTTGCTGTAATATCCTGGAACAACAGGTTGTTAATTGTCGCCCATACGGTACCACCTGTCATTTCTCGTACTGCCATAAATAATAAACCAACAAGGATTCCGGAAATCATGGCAACAAGCATCTGCACTGCAAGCTTGTTATTGTCATTGAATTTCTTCATTTTCTTTTTCTCCTTTTTCACATACTCTTTTAAATGCACAAACGGCTAAATTATATATGGCACAGAGAAAAAAAGCAAGTATTTTTTACGCAACACTTTCTGTATAATACTGGGCTTGCACTTGCCACAACTCATGATACTTCCCATTCTCATCTGAAATCAGCATCTCATGGCTTCCCATCTGAATCACCGTACCATCGTGGAATACTGCGATTTCGTCACAGAATTTGCATGACGACAAACGATGACTAATATATATCGCAGTTTTATCGCCAGAAATATCATTGAATTTGGAATAAATCTCTGCCTCTGCAATCGGGTCCAATGCTGCCGTCGGTTCATCTAAAATGATAAACGGTGCATCTTTATACAAAGCTCTTGCGATTGCAATTTTCTGTGCTTCACCACCGGAGACCTCCACACCGTTTTCCGTGAACTCTTTGTAAAGCTGCGTATCGAGTCCTTGCGGCATTGTCGCAAGACGATCACCAAAACCTGCATCAACCAGCGCTTTTGCCACTTTGTCTTTATCATAAGTGTTACTTCCTGCTACGTTCGTGCCCAATGGTTGCGACAGTAACTGGAAATCCTGAAAAACGATTGAAAAAATATCCATGTAGTCACGATAATTATATTTACGAATGTCGATACCGTTTAGAAGTATCTGACCTTCCTGCGGGTCATATAGACGGCACAAGAGTTTGATAAAGGTAGTTTTTCCACTACCGTTTTCGCCCACGATTGCAAGTCTGCTGCCTACTTTGAATTTCATAGATACGTTTTTGAGTGCCCAATTTTCTGCACCCGGATATTTGAAGGAAACATTTTTGAATTCCACTTCGTACTGACGGTCGGAACGTTTTTCTGTGGTCAGGCTACCTTGGTACATGGAGTTGGGGATGTCGAGGAATTCAAATGCTCGCTCCATATAACTGGCATTCGTTTTCAACTCACCTTTTAATTCAATGATTGCAAAAATATTGGAAGATAACGCTGTAACTGCACCAACATACTGTGTAACAGAACCTACATCAAAAGCTCCGCCCCATGCCTTTAGACATGTAAACACATATATGAATCCGGTAAACACAGTTGTAATTCCAACACCAAGACTCGCATACAGTCCCATTGGCCCAGATGCTAAACTACCAATTTTTCCATCTACGCCGAACGCAGAATTTTTCTTCCAATATGCACTCACTAACTCCTGCTGATTGTACATACGAATATCTGCTCCACGTGCTCCGGTTCTTCCAATGAATCCAAATGCACCAAATAAACGATTACCAAAGGTCGCATCATCTCCAACACTCCCCCAATAAGCAGCCGCTTTTGCCGCCAAACTTCCCGCCACAAAATTAATAAGAAGCATGATAGCAAACAAAATAAAAATAAATATCGGATGATTCAATACAACCAAGTCGCCCGCCGCATCCGGCACCTTTGCAGTAAATAGACCGATGGTTAATATCATGCCACTAACGATACCTATCGCATTTTTTAATGTTTTTACATAGTACATCGGTGCACGCATAAGTCCCCATCCGGACCAGTTTTCTGCTTGTTTAACCTGTGCACGCAAATCGTGAGTTTCTTGTTTATCAATATCCGCGAAGTCCATATCAAATAACTTCTGCGAAAACAACATATCTTTCCGTCCCCACAAATCATCAAGTAACATTTCTTCTTGTTGTTTCAAAATTGCATTTAAAATTGTGAATATACCTATCCAAAACAAACCAGCAATTACCCAGTTCCAAAGAACATCCTCACGTCGGAGTAGTGCCAGTTCTTCCAGAATTCTAGCCGAAAAATAAACCGTCACATATGGTACCAACGCTTCCACAAATGCTGTGCCGGTTGCCGTCGGAAGGTACTCTGGAGTTACTTTATGAAGTTCACGCATAGCCCGAATATGAAGCAAAAACGCATTTTTCAAAGATATACTTTTTTCTTTCATTAGAACTCCCTCCCTTCCTGATAATAACGACTTTGGATTTCGAACAGTTCTGCATACGCACCATTCTTTTCCAATAATTCTTCATGCGTACCTTCTTCTGAGATACCGCCATCTGCCACAAAAATAATACGGTCACAGAAACGTGTCGAAGCCAAACGGTGTGAAATAAACATCGCAGTTTTTCCCGCTGTCATATCGCTGTATTTCATATATATATCATTTTCTGCAATCGGATCTAACGCAGCAGTCGGTTCGTCTAGCACTAAAATGGCACCATCTTTATATAAAGCTCTGGCCAACATCAAACGCTGTGTCTGACCACCCGAAAACAAGACACCGTCCAAATACACCTCTCTACCCACATGTGTATCTATTCCTTGTGGTAATTCTTTTATCGCATTTGTCAATCCGGCTTTTTCTATACAATCCCACACTTTATCTAAATCAATGTTTTCATTTGTCTGAGCAATATTCTCTGCTACCGTTACATCAAGTATAGAAAACTCCTGGAACACAGCACTGAAAAGTCCATAATATTCTCTGCGGTTAAACTTCCTGATGTCCTGTCCATTCAGTAACACTCTGCCTTCTGTCGGATCAAACAGCCCACACAATAATTTTACGAGGGTTGTCTTACCCGCACCGTTCAAACCTACAATAGCCAGTTTCTCACCAGGTTGTATCGTCAAATTCAGATTATGTATGGTATCTGTTCCTGTTCCCGGGTATCGGAAAGATACATTTTCCAACTTTAACTCGTATCCCTCTGTCTTAGGAATGTTTGCTCCCTCTTCAAACAGGAATTTTTCAGGATACTCCAAAAACTCTCTGACACAGGAAATGTCCAGACTCTGCTGATGCAACTTAGTAAGTGCCTGTAAAATTCCTGTTACCCACATAGTAAATGTTGAAAAAGCAGTAAAGTAGAGTAAAAACTCTGAAACGCTCAAACCTTCTTCCAATGTCAATCGAATTAAGTATGCATAAGCAATTCCATTTCTTGCTATAGAAAGTACTACCTCTGTTAAATCTGCTAATAGCATTTTCTTTTCACAGCGAATACGAAAATCTTTATACACATCATGAATATGCGTATTGATATCATTCAACCAATTCTGCAAACCGAAGATTCGGATATCCTTCGCTAAAGTAACTGATTCTGCCTTACTTCTGACATATATCTTTTGGGCATATATTTTATCTTCTTCTGAACGATGTTCAAATTTCCAGTTATCGACATATAACGAAACAAAGAATCCTATCACACATGTCGCCAGCACCAACAAAATCATAACCATATTCAAGTGTGATAAAATCATCAAATAAATTACAAAGCCCCCAATATTCTTTAACAGGTTTGTTAAGGTTTCCCATATACGCTCTGTTGCTTCTCTATTTCCATCTGTCGCCAAATGTGCTCTCTCACGCAGTTTAATAAATTCCGTTTCAAAATTATTTGGATAAGATGTCATGTTACATTTACGGCCAATCAATCCAATAATATAACTTCGAACATCCACATGTGGAAACATAGCATTTTCCTCAATATATTCTTTTATTCCCACGATTAAAAAGATTGCAATCGAAAATATTCCTATGGTCAGCAACAATTCATCCAACGCCACCTGCTCTTCCACTCGTTTTAAAATTTCCGGTGCGATATAAAGTTGTGTCAGATTGTAAAGCACTTCCAACGTAGCTGTCAGCACCACAAATACCAAAACACGCACTCTGACCTTCCATGCAATTTTTACCATCCACCAAATATTTTGCAGCATATTATATTTGGGTTTCTTTTTTTCTTTCATACAAATCACCTCTCACCTTTTTCTCACGGTTTGCACTCTCATTCGCAAACTAAGTAAGCAATTGTATCCTATCACAAGAAAAAGCCCCCGGCACAAGCCGGGGACGAATTGTATAATTTCGGTGACGAATTGTTACACCTGCGGAATCAAAATTTCTGTCGTAAAAGCACCGTCCTCACTGTTACGGCTTAAGTAGCCATCCAGACGCTCGATGATATTATCAATCCGCACCAGACCAAAGCCGTGTCCATCGCCTTTCGAAGTCTGATAAATTTTACCAATCTTCTCCAACTTTTTCGTAGCAGTAAAATTGGTAAAAGAGATATAGAGCTGTGTGCCTTTCATATCCATGTATACGCGGATAAGTCGCTCTTCACTGGGAAGATGCAAGCTTGCTTCAATGGCATTATCAAACAAGTTGCCAATGATACAGCACAAATCAAGCTCCGACATTTTTAATTTTACAGGGATGTGTGCGTCACACTGCACGATAATCTCCTTGGACTGTGCCAAAGAAATTTTACTGTTTAGAATAGCATCCGCCATGGCGTTACCTGTTTTTACAACAGTATCTACCGTATTCAAATCGGTATCCAGTTCGTCCAAATACGCTTTGATACCTTCCATATCGCCATTCGCTGCGAGCACTTTCATCATCTGAATATGGTTACGGTAATCATGACGCCAACCGCGAATCTGGCGGTACATATTCTCCACTTCCTGATAGTGAGTCTCGATTAATTCCCGCTGGTAACTCGCAATCCGTTTATCTATCTGTTTTGAAAAGAGGGACATGCTCCCACCTACTTTCTACTAATTCCATATTTTCGCACATGCCAGCCATTCAAAAATGCAATCACAAATTATGTAAACTTGATAATCGCCCGGTTTAACGGCTCATAAGCGCCTCTCGGCAACGGTAACACCGTGCCATTGGACAAATGCACGTCCGTTTTCGTCACACGCTGAATGAATTTTAGATTCACAATCATGGTTCTTCCTACGCGGCAAAAGCGGTCATCCAGTTCTTTTTCAATACTGCTTAAACTTCGCTTTAGCGTATACTCTTTTTTACAATGAATGGTGATATAATTCTGGTGTACATCGAGGTAGCTGATTTCGTAAAACGGGATACGCACCATCTCACCAGACATTTCCAGATTCAGGCAGCGTTCTTCCTGCCTTCTTTTTTCCAACGCTCGGTTTAATACTTCCAAAAACTTTGATTCATTCACAGGCTTCATCAGGTAGTGAAGTGCCGACACCTCATAGCCTTCTGCAATGTAATCGGAGTAACCGGTAATAAAGACAATCTGAACTGCTTCGTTATCCTTACGCACCTGCTTTGCCATGGTTACGCCATCCATAGCACCCATTTCTATATCCAGCAAAAGGATGTCCCATGCCTTATCTTCTGCATAACGGAACAGAAAACTCTCTGCCGACGGAAAGCACTCGGTCTGAATGTTTAACTCACGCACTGCTGCCCATTTACTTAAAATACTCTGCACAAATTCTGCATCCTGTACGCAGTCGTCACAAATCGCAACCCGATAAGACATGTACTCACCTTCTTTCTTTATTTCTCAAATCTTCGTAGCGTTCAAAATTCACTTGCACGCTTTGCAAGTCATCTCCGCCACCTCTAGCTGTTCAGTTTCATAGTCAGCTGAATTCTCTGCTTCTTTACATCCACGCTCATAACTTTTACTTCTACGATGTCACCAACACTCACTACCTCAAGCGGATGCTTGATGTACTTATCACAAATCTGCGAAATGTGAACCAGACCATCCTGATGCACACCAATATCTACGAACGCGCCGAAGTCAATAACGTTGCGCACGGTTCCTTTTAAAATCATGCCCGGTGTCAAATCTTTCATTTCCAATACGTCACTGCGAAGGATTGGTTTTGGCATATCCTCACGAGGGTCACGTGCGGGTTTTTCCAATTCTTTTACGATATCCTGTAAAGTAATCGCACCGATGCCAAGTTCTTCTGCCAATTTATCGTAATTTGAAACTTTCTTAGAGATGCCTTCTACTTTTCGATTCGTCACATCCTCTAAGGTATAGCCTAATTTTTCAAGTAACTTTTCAGTGGCTTCGTAACTTTCCGGATGTACGCCAGTTGCATCTAATGGATGTTTTCCTCCATTGATTCGCATAAAACCTGCACACTGTTCAAATGCTTTTGGACCTAATTTGGCTACTTTAAGCAACTGTTTTCTATTATCAAACTGACCGTTCTCTTCACGGTATGCCACGATATTTTTCGCAATCGTTTTGCTGATACCGGAAATGTATTCTAATAAAGATGCAGAAGCAGTATTTAAATCTACACCGACTTTATTTACACAATCTTCTACGACACCGCCAAGCGTTTCGCTCAATTTCTTCTGGTTCATATCGTGCTGGTACTGGCCAACACCGATAGATTTCGGGTCGATTTTTACAAGTTCGGCCAACGGGTCCTGCAAACGACGTGCCATAGAAGTCGCACTACGCTGTCCCACGTCGAAGTTCGGGAACTCTTCTGTCGCAAGCTTACTTGCAGAGTACACAGAGGCACCGGACTCATTTACGATGATGTACTGTACTTTTACCGGAATCTCTTTTAACAAGTCTACGATTACCTGCTCGGATTCTCTGGATGCTGTACCGTTACCAAGAGAAATCAAAGTAATATGGTATTTCGAAATCAATTTCTTTAAAACTAATTTTGCTTCTTCTATTTTATTCTGTGGTGCAGTCGGATAAATAACTGTAGTATCCAAAACCTTACCAGTCGGGTCAACAACTGCCAACTTACAACCGGTTCTAAACGCCGGGTCCCATCCTAATACAACTTGTCCTGCAATTGGTGGCTGCATTAAGAGCTGCTCTAAGTTCTTACCAAAAACTTTAATCGCGCCATCTTCTGCTTTTTCTGTTAAATCACTTCTAATTTCACGCTCAATAGATGGTGCAATCAGACGCTCGTAAGCATCCACGATAACTTCCTGTAAAACAGGTGTGGTCTCCGGATTATCTTTTACAATAATCTGCTTTTCCAAATAGCGGATGATGTCCTCTACCGGAGCTTCAATTTTAACCGTCAAAATCTTTTCGTTCTCGCCACGGTTCACTGCGAGCACACGATGACCTGCCAGTTTTGCAACAGGCTCGTTAAAATCATAATACATCTCGTATACAGTTTCCGCTTCCGGGTCTTTGGCAATAGAAATCAGACGACCATTTTTTACAGTAAGATCACGGATTTTACTTCTGTAATCTGCTTCGTCAGAAATACTTTCAGCGATGATATCTTTTGCACCTGCAATCGCTTCTTCTGCAGAGTTCACTTCTTTTTCTGCATCGATATATTTAGCGGCTTCTTCTATTAAAGAAGTGCTAATCATCTGTAAAGAAATCACGTTTGCCAATGGTTCTAAACCTTTTTCCTTGGCGATAATCGCACGGGTTCTTCTCTTTGGCTTATACGGGCGGTACAAATCTTCTACCACTACCATGGTCTCTGCTGCAAGAATCTGGGCTTTCAATTCTTCTGTCAATTTGCCCTGTTCCTCGATGCTATTTAAAACAGTCTCTTTTCTCTCTTCTAAGTTACGAAGATATACCAGTCGTTCATGCAGGTTACGAAGCTGTTCATCGTTTAATGCCCCTGTTACTTCTTTACGATAACGAGCGATAAATGGGATGGTATTACCTTCGTCGATTAATTTCACTGCTGCTTCCGTCTGAGTCTTTTTAATTCCAAGTTCTTCGGAAATTTTTACAATAATATCCATATATTACAAATCCTCTTCCTTATCCTTTTCAATATAATATTCAGAATTTCTGCCATCTGCGTATATGCAATAGCAGTAACAGTATAACCTTATGATAGTCTCTTTGTCAAAATCTATTGTTAAAGTTTTTATTGTCAGTTTTTTATCTTATGTGATATAATCCACGATAGTTTTGCAAAAAATTAAAATTATTTACATTAGGAGGATTTATCATGACTGAAAAAGACGAAGCAATCCGCGACGCCAAACAACTCGGCGTACCAAAAATGTTGCTTTTAGGTTTGCAGCACATGTTTGCCATGTTCGGTGCTACTGTTTTAGTACCTATCTTAGTAAACAGCTACTTTGGAGAATATGTATTAAGTGTTCAGGTTACTTTAATCTGTGCAGGTTTAGGAACACTCTTTTTCCATATTTGTACCAAATTTAAGATTCCTGCATTCTTAGGTTCTTCTTTTGCTTTCTTAGGCGGTTTCTCTACTATCGCCGGTATGAATGAAGGTGAATTTGCTACTATGACAAACGCAGAAAAACTTGGCTGTGCATGTGGTGGTATCGTTATAGCAGGTCTTTTCTATTTAGTACTTGCACTTATCATCAAATTAGTTGGTGTAAAAAAAGTAATGCGTTTCTTACCACCTGTTGTAACCGGACCAATCATTATCTGTATCGGTTTAAGCCTTGCAGGTTCTGCCGTAAATAATGCATCTACAAACTGGTTATTAGCACTGATTGCATTAGGTACTATCATCATTTTCAACATCTGGGGCAAAGGAATGTTCAAAATCATTCCAATCCTTATGGGTGTTGTAATCTCTTATGCCGCCGCATTACTTTTCAATGCTCTCGGTATGACAAACCCTGATGGCTCTGCAATCATCGACTTTACAAACATCGCATCTTCTGCTTGGGTTGGTTTTCCGGAATTTGCAATCTGCAAATTTAATATCTCTGCCATCCTTGTTATGGCACCAATCGCACTTGCAACCATGATGGAACATATCGGTGATATTTCAGCTATCTCAGCTACTGTTGGTGAAAACTATGTAGAAGAACCAGGACTTCACCGTACATTAATCGGCGATGGTCTTGCAACTGCTTTCTCTGCATTCGTTGGCGGCCCAGCTAATACAACTTATGGTGAAAATACAGGTGTATTAGAGTTAAGTAAAGTTTACGATCCAAAGGTTATCCGACTTGCAGCCGGTTATGCGATTATTTTAAGTTTTATTCCAAAGGTATCGGCAATTATCGCTTCTATGCCTGCTGCTATTATCGGTGGTGTAAGCTTCATGCTTTATGGTATGATTTCTGCAATCGGCGTTCGTAACGTAGTAGAAAACCATGTAGATTTTACAAAATCACGTAACTTAATTATTGCTGGCGTGATTTTTGTATGCGGCCTTGGTTTCTCAAATGGTCTTACATTCTACGTTGCCGGAACACCTATTACATTAACAGCTCTTGCAATCGCTGCTATCGCAGGTATCGTATTAAATGCGATTTTACCGGGAAATGATTATCATTTCGGTCATCTCGAAGGCGACGAGCACAGAGGGGTTGACATGCGTCCAAATTTACACGAAGACACAAGCTACGGTGACACCGAAGCATAATTTACATTGTAAGATTTGAAATAATAAAATGCATTGAAATTGAAATAAAAGAAAGGCTGTATGGAAGTTTCTTTATGCTAAGTACGCAAAAGAAACTTCCATACAGCCTTTCTTTTATTTATATTCACTCTATGGCAAAAATTCTAATCACCATGAACGAAATCAGCCTCTGTGCTTGAGCCTAATTATAAATTCTTCAATACTTCAACACCTGCTACAAGGTAAGGATTCTCCATTTCGAAGAAACGTCCTTCATCTGCACTCTGTGCATAAGCCGGGTCAATAGGCATTTTTCCTAATACTTTCATATCAAGTTCTGCTGCAACTTCATCTACATGGCTTTCGCCAAACACTTTGATTTCCTTGCCACAATCCGGACATTTTAAGTAGCTGAAGTTCTCTACTACACCAAGTACCGGAACATTCATCATAGATGCCATGTTGTATGCCTTTTTCACAATCATCTGAACCAATTCCTGTGGAGATGTTACGATTACAATACCATCAACAGGAAGTGACTGGAAAACTGTCAATGGAACATCACCTGTTCCAGGAGGCATATCTACGAATAGATAATCTACCTCTCCCCAGATTGTTTCATTCCAAAACTGTTTTACAACACCCGCTAATACAGGTCCTCTCCAGATAACCGGCTGTTCCTCATCATCTAATAAAAGATTGATGGATATCACCTTTGTACCATCTTCTGCTTCCATTGGAATCATACCTTCTTCTGTCCCGTAAACCTGTCCGTGTAAACCGAACATCTTTGGAATCGATGGTCCCGTAATATCCGCATCCAAAATACCAACCTTATAACCTGCTTTATTCATTGCACTTGCTAAAGAAGCTGTCACAAATGACTTACCTACGCCACCTTTACCAGATACAACACCAATTACTTTCTTTACATTAGAAGACGCATTCATTGGTTCTTTCTGAATACCGCTTCCGCCTTTTGCACTTGGACATCCTTCACAACTTTCTCTGCTACATGAAGATGCACTGCTACAACTACTATTCTCTGCCATAATAATCCTCCCTACTTTTCCCATTTTACCGTTACATTAACTTCATGCATCGGCACAAAAACACATGAAGATATTATACAACTTTTAATATCCGATTGCAAATCCCAATAATAATAACATACTCGTCAGCACTATATTTATCATCTGGAATGGCAAACTCCATTTCAACCACTTACCATAATCCACACCACTGATTCCAAGTGCAATCAAAAGTACCGCATTGGTCGGATACATTACATTAGAAAATCCGTCACCAAATGCAAATGCTACAATACACAACTGTGCTGATATTCCAAAGGCTTCCGCCACCGGAACAATAAGCGGCATCAATAAAAAGGCTTTCGCAGAGCCGGATGAAATAAAGAAATTCATCACTAGTACAATCAGATAGATAAACAAAATCACCGACCAACTCGGTAATGTTCCTGCAATTGTAATAGCAGCCTGCAAAAGTGTATCCAACACATTTCCTTCCACCAATGTATACTTGATAGAATTCGCCATAAGTATCATAAATACTGCCGGAAAAATGCTTATCATACCATTCCAAAACGTCTGGAATAAATTACCTAATCTGCAAGACATTTTACTGGAAATCAATCCTGCTGCCAAGAATGTAACCGCTACGATAATCATGGTCAAATCCTGCAAAAAGCTAATAAACACAGAACTAAGCACAAGTAAAATTCCACCTGCCATAATACACAAGAACACCTTTAGTGCTTTGTCCATCTTTTCATCCGTTGCTGTCACATAAACCTGATTCTCCTGCAATGGCTGTTCTATTTTTTTCGCATAACGGGTTAAAAACCATACTAATAACGCATATACCAGTGCAAAGCTGATAAGTCGAAACCAAATGCCCGAAAACATCGGCAGTCCTGCCAGCTCCTGTGCCACGCCCACTGTAAACGGATTACACACACCTGCTGCAAAACCACAACCGATAGCAAGCAAGCTCATACCGATTCCTACTAAGGCATCCCATCCCAACCGGACAGATAATGCAATCATAATCGGCACTAACGGTACACATTCTTCAAACGAACCGATAAACGACCCCATTGCCATAAAAAACAACGATACATATGCCAAAAGTTTATAACGGTCTTTTCCGTATCGTTCCGTAATATTCTCAAGCATATAAATCATGAGTCCACTTTTATCAAGACAGTTGAATACACCTCCAATCACCAGTAAAAAAATAATCACTGCTATTAAAGATCCATTTCCCTCACTGCCTAACACCAAAATCGGAGACAACGCCCACTGCCAAAACGGCATATAAGCTCCCGGTACAACAAATGTCAAACCATAAGTCCCCACCATCATAATAAAAATCACGATTATCGCCGTAAGAAACGATTTTACACCAACATTTAATCCTTTTTTTTCTTCACTCATCTCAACCACTTCAACACTTCTTCAAACTTTTTTTCTTCCCAGATAACAGGAACCGGATAGGTAGGATTGCCTTCCTTTACTGCTCTGCTTGTAAGTGTTTTAAAATCCTTTTCCTGTAATTCCGCTACTTTATCTGGAATGTTCATTTTTTTATTCATCTCTCGAATTGAATCAATGAACGCCTTCGCATTCTTCTGTTCGGATGCACCACCGATACCAACCAGCTCTGCAAGGTTAGATAATTTTTTGCTTGCAGCATCTCCAAATGCTTCCAACACATATGGCATTATAATCGCATTCGCCATACCATGCGTCACTCCATAAAGCCCACCTATACCATGAGCAAGCGCGTGCACATAACCGATAAAGTTACTATTAATCGCCATGCCCGCATAGTAAGACGCAAGTAGCATATTTTCTCTAGCCTTGATGTTACTGCCATCTTCATACGCTGTCAACAAATTCTCATATATTAATTTCACTGCTTCGTACGCCTGTTTTTTGGCCGTTGGCGAACAAAAACGATTCGTATATGCTTCAACTGCATGGGTCAACGCATCCATGCCCGTCACTGCTGTGATATGTGCCGGAAGTCCAACTGTCAACTCCGGGTCTAAAATTGCATATTGGGGAACCAAACACAAATCCAATATTGTAAATTTATAATGGTCTGCTGCATTGGTAATAACTGCCCCTGCTGTCGCTTCAGAACCAGTTCCTGCCGTCGTCGGTACTGCATAGATATTTGGAATACGTTTTAGAACTTTAAGCAATCCTGCCATCTGCGGTATGGATTTCTTTGGTCTGGCAATTCTCGCTCCCAAAGCCTTTGAACAATCAATAACCGAACCACCGCCAATCGCTATGATTGCTTCACATTGCTCTTTACTATAATGTGCCACTGCCTCTTCAATACAATCCGTTGTCGGATCAGGCTGTACTTCTGAAAAAACAGCATAAGATACTCCCGCCTTTGTTAGACTTTCAAAAAATGGTGTCAGACTTCCACGTCTGATAAATCCCGGTGTCGTTACTACCAGAACTTTTTTCAATCCTTCCTGTTTTACCAATTCCGGAATTTTATAGATGCTGCCTGCACCTGATAGCACCTTTGCATCTCGCAATGGTGCCAGATACATAAACGCACTAAACCCAAACTGGCGCACACGATAATATACATTCCTTAGTTTCATTTTCTAATTCCTCGTTCACATCTATTTCTTCTGTTATATAAAAGGCATTTCTGCACCATACAGAAACGCCCTACTACTCTCACAGTTTTAATAAAAAATGTGATTACCTATAATGGTGCCGTTAATACCTGGTATAACAGTACGGAAAAACAGGCACTTATTTGTAATATTTCCATTAAGCACTTCTAAAGCTGCCCGTTTACACTCCTCATTTACACCTGCCTCTAAACGATATGCCAGACGTCCACTGGCTACCGGTGCAAACTGTTTCTTCTGATAAACCACTTCCGTAATCGTATTTGGGAACCTTGGATGTGCAACACGATTTAAAACTACGCTTCCTACAGCAAGCTTCCCTTCATAGGGTTCTCCCTCTGACTCACACTGGATAATGGCAGCCAAAAGATACGCCTCACCTTCTGCCGGGGTATAGTTACCACTAACCCATTCACCACCCATATTCTGGATTTCTTCCCAAAGTTTTAAATCCTGCTCTAACTTCTCAGCTTCCAACTTGCGTTCATACTCTTCCCAGTATTTAAGCTGTGCCTCTAAATCTTCTACTTTATCTTGTGCATTTGCAATATCTGTCTTAGTCTGCGAAATATTACTCTCCGTCTTGGCAATCAGACTATTCACTTCTGAACGCTTACCTTCCATATCGTCCTTTAAAGCTAAAAGTTCCTTCTCTTCTTCTTCTAACAATGCCTTTTTCTCTGAAATCTCCTGCTGCAATTGCTGATATTCCTTCAATTTCTCTCTGTCATATGTATTAATACTTGCTACATATTCTGTCTGATTCAAAAAATCTGACATGGATTCTGAACCAAAAAACATAGACAACATAGAAGTATTACCATTTTCATACATATACTGAATACGAAGCTTCATATCTTCATACTGCTTAATAGAACGCTTTTCTGCTGCATCTAACTCCGCAGTAGTCACTGCAATCTCGTCCTGCTTATTGGTAATCTGCTCTTCTAATTCTCCAAGTTCATTTGCCAAAACCTGAAGGTTACTATTCAAATCCTTCAGATTGCCTTCTAACTTGTCCTTTTTATCGTTATGCTTGTCTAATTCTTTTTCAGCCTCGTCTACCTGGTCCTTTAAATTATCCACCTGCTCTTTTGCATCGTTAATATCATCCTGTGTAACAGTCGCATAAACGGTAGTCACCGATAGACAGCATAATATTAATAAAGATGCAATCACACGCTTAATCTGTATTTTTTTCATGCACAATCCTCTTCTGCTTACAATACCCCAAATTATCATATCTATTTTATCAGATTCCCTCCGAGCTTTCAACCAATATACACTATATATTGCTGTAGACTCAACTAGAAAAAAGAGCTTTTGCATCTGCAAAAGCTCTTAACATCTTTCCATCTTCTATTTCCACAAAACCTCTCCACCTATTGACTCCGCCAACGCGATACATCCTCGGTAGTTCTCTTCATCTAACATTTCTTCTGGTCTATGCGCGTCCACTCCTATGATAAAGTCACAGCCCTCCTGCACACCAATCTCTAAAAAAGCTTTTTTCGGATATTGTTTCTGCTCTCTGTAACCGTTCACATTTATTTCAATTGGCATATTGTGATCTTTTAAATATCTTGCCAATCTACGCATATGTTTCTCATAAATGTCAGCATCTCCCACATAATTGATAATATCCGGATGTGCCACATAAGTAAACAATCCGGTATCAACTGCAGTCGTCAATCGTTCCACATACGTTTCTAAACGGGATTCTTCTTCCCATTTGCGCCCGGTATATTCAAACCCAACTTCATCATCAAAACAGTGCTGTCCAAGAATTAGATAATCCATCGGATACTTCATAATCTCTGCAAATGTTCTGTCAAAAAGTTTTGGAAAATATTCCATCTCCAGACCTGTGAATATTTGAATCTCATTCTTATACTCACTTTTCAATTCCTCGATGGTTCGCACATAACCTTCCAGTTCTTCCATAAACATACGAATATGCGAAACATGCCCACCTTCGAACAGATATGGTGCATGGTCAGAAAAACCTAATACTTTAAACCCTGCTTTTATCGCATTCTCGACATACTCTCGTTCCGTCCCCGTTGCATGTTTACAACGAGTTGTGTGTGCATGGAAATTACATTTTTTGTCTTTGTAATCGTATAAATTAAAGGTTGGAAATTTATTCATTTCTCTAATTTTCTTCCTTATCCTTTTTATCTTTCTAATAACCTACTACAAATCTCACGACGTATGCTATTGATTGTAGTCTTCCCCTGATAATATGATATTTATTCATAGCTTGGATCTGTTGATCTCAATATGACACTTCGTGTTCCGCAAATACCAGAACTACATAACCTCTAAGTGTACCTTGCATTTTTCACTTTGACTTATCACCAAAGAAATTTTACAACTCAACAATAAATGATTCTACTAATTTTGCGCAATGTTCTGCTGCTTTATGCTCAAATGTCGGATAATCCATCTCCGCAGAGTCATCTGCCTTATCCGAAATCGCACGTAAAATTACAAAAGGCACACCATTTAAGTAAGCTGCCTGTCCAACTGCCGCACCTTCCATCTCTGTACAAAGGCCATGGAAATTATCTGTGATACGCTGTTTTACTGCTTTATCTGCAACAAACTGGTCACCGCTTACGATAAGTCCTGAGAATACTTTTATTTCAGTATTTACTTTTTCACAAACTTCTTTTGCTAACGCAGCCATCTTCTCATCTGCCGGGAATGTTAATGTACCAATCTGTGGAATCTCACCCAAAGGATATCCAAAATTGGTCGCATCCACATCATGTTGTAATACTTCTGTAGACACAACAATATCACCTATATCAATCGCTGCATTTAATGAACCTGCTACACCGGTATTAATAATATGTGTAACACCAAATAAATCTGATAAAATCTGTGTACACATGCCGGCATTTACTTTACCAATACCGCTTCGTACAATTACTACCTCTACGCCATTTAATGTTCCCTCAAAAAATTCCATTCGAGCTTTTTTAGTAGTAGACTTTACCTCCATTTTCGATTTTAAAGTTTCTACTTCTAACTCCATCGCTCCGATAATTCCAATTTTTTTCATATGTCCTCATTTCTGCTGACTTCTCAGCTAAATTATGTCTATATCATTATTTGCATTAAACTGCACATAAAGGGGTGCATGGCAATTTATTTGCCATACACCCCTAGCTTACTACATTTCTAATAAATATTCAATCAACTTATGACCTTCTTCTATCAAGTTTCCAGATGCTTCTGCTTCCCGTTCATTATAGTACCCAATTTTCTTTCTTTGCTTTCTGCTATCATAAAGTAAGTATGGCACTTCCTCCGCAGAATGTGTACGAATGCAAATCGGAGTTGGATGATCCGGTAAAATTACCATTCTAAAATCTTCACCTGCTGCTTCTAAGCCCTCTACGATTGGTCGAATGATTTTCTCATCCAAATACTCAATCGCCTTCACTTTTTTCTCTACACTTCCCTGATGTCCCATCTCATCCGGTCCTTCCAAATGTACATATACAAAATCGTATCCGTCCTTTGTCAGCACATCTAATGCTGCCTGCGCTTTTCCTTCATAGTTTGTATCTAGACCACCGTTTGCACCTTCTACTTCAATAACTTTCATAGAAGTACCAACTGCAATACCTTTCAACAAATCTACTGCGGAAATCATCGCACCTTTTACATGTGCACGCTCTTCAAACGGATAGAGAGATGGTTTGGTTCCTGCTCCCCAGAACCAACAGGAATTAGCAGGATTTAAACCTTTCTTCTTACGTTCGATGTTAATTGGATGATTTGCTAAAATATCATAGCTTCGCTTCATCATCTCACGAAGTTTTTCATTCTCAGGAAGTTTATCAGCAATATTCTGCCCTAACACATCATGCGGAGGCACCAAATCCACCACTTCACCTTTATCCCAAATCAGACAATGACGATAGCTGGTTCCTACATAAAACTTAAATTCTTCTGTCTCTAACTCTTTACGCACTGCCTCTAATAAAATAGCACATTCTTCCGTCTCTATTTCGCTCGAACTATGGTCAATAATCGTTCTCGCTTCATAATCGTCCTCTTCCTCAGATAATGTCACAATATTACAGCGAAGAGCAATATCGCTATCCTTCATTGGCACACCAATACTAAGTGCTTCTAATGGAGAACGCCCCGAATAATATTTCTTTGGATCATAACCTAATACAGATAAATTCGCTGTGTCACTTCCCGGTTTCATTCCGTCCGGGATTGTATGTACCATTCCGATTTCGCCCTTTGATGCAAGTTCGTCCATTTTCGGTGTGCTTGCATATTCCAAAGGAGTTTTGCCTCCAAGAACGTCAATCGGACGGTCTGCCATACCATCGCCTAATATTACTAAGTATTTCATAAACCGTCCTCTTTTCCCCCGGCATTTACTGCCGTGTTATATTTGTAACTATTCAGAGCCAAGGCAATTTTCATAAAATGTAGGCATTCAGCTTGCTGAAATGAATGCATTTTTGAAAATTTCTTTGGCAAGAAGCCAACATGAGCAAAAATACAGCCTCGCAGAGGCGATTTTGCGAATGGTGCACTGAATAGTTATAGTTACTATTTTACACGAATCATCTGAATCATATTCGTTAACTGTGAAGCATATTTTTCAAATTCAGCTTCAGACATTGACTCAGTCACAAAACCGATTTCATCAGAAACACCTTCCACTGTAACAAAATCAACCTGACCAAAAATATTTGTAACCGCATCAACAGAATCACTGGTACGTACAAAGAATCTGCATTCAAAATCTTTATAATCCACCAATTCTAATTTTTCCTGTCTCCATTCAATCGGAATGTGTTTGTGCGGATGTTTTGCCATTTCAACAATATCTGCCACTACTGCACTGGCTGTTGGAAGTTTTCCTGCACCACTGCCATAAAACATCGCGTCGCCAAGTACATTGCCTTTTACGAAAATGGCATTGAACACACCATTTACACTATACAATGGATGCTCTGCCTGCAACAAAAATGGTGCTACTATTGCCGCATAACCATTACCTACTTTTTTACTAGTAGCAAGAAGCTTAATTGCTCGCCCCATCGTCTTTGCATATTTGATATCTGTGCTACTAATGTGTGATATACCTTCTGTATGAATATCTTCAAAATCTACCTGCTGACCGCAAACCAAAGAAGTTAAAATTGCAATCTTTCTTCCTGCATCATAACCTTCTATATCTGCCGTCGGATCTTTTTCTGCATATCCTTTTGCCTGAGCATCTTTTAATACATCATCAAAATCCACGCCTTTTTCAGACATCTCGGTCATCATATAATTGGTAGTTCCGTTAACAATACCTGTAATTTCCTCAATCACGTCTGCAGTAAGGCAACTTTTCAACGGACGGATAATTGGAATACCGCCACCTACGCTGGCTTCAAACTGGAAGTTCACGTTTTTATTTTTTGCAAGTTCCAAAAGTTCTGCACCTTTTTCTGCAACTAATGCTTTGTTAGAAGTTGCTACATCTTTACCAGCCTCTAACATTGCCTTTACAAACGTATATGCAGGCTCTACACCGCCCATCGCTTCCACTACAATTGACACCTCAGGGTCTTCTGCGATAGTCTTGTAATCATGTACAATTTTACTCTGAATTGGGTCTCCCTCAAAATCTCTTAAATCTAATACATACTTTACTTCGATAGTATCTCCTACACGTTTTGCAATACTTTCTTTATTTATGGAAAGGACTTCCACCACACCTGAACCGATAGTACCAAATCCCATAACTGCTACTTTAATCATCTCGCCACCTACTCTTTTCCTAATACTTTCACATAATGAACACCTGACTGTGATTCAATGCTATTTACGATTTCCTCCAGCTCTCCTGATTCTGGAAGAAGATCTGCACTTAATGTCAAGGATGAGATTCCATTAATTGGAATACTTTGATGAATCGTCAATACATTTACTTTATGTTCTGCCAACACTCTGGATACTACCGATAAAATCCCCGGTTTATCGTCTAACTGCATCACCATTGTAACGGTTTTTCCTTTTTGTGTCTCACGATACGGAAAAATATCATCCTTATACTTATAAAAAGAACTTCTACTGATTCCTACCATCTCTGTAGCTTCCTGAACAGATGTAATCTTTCCGGAATCTAGAAGTCGCTTTGCCTCAATTACTTTTAAAAGTACTTCCGGCACTGCCTTCTCTTTCAGTACATAATACTGACCTTTTTCTATCATCGAACCTTTCTCCTCTATCACACGCGAGATAAAAATTCCCTATTTTGTTTTTCTCTCGCTTACATTTGTTCTCATACGGAAGATATTATCACAACAAGAATCGTAAATCAATATGTTTTAAGGTATTTTGATATGAAATAATTTTATACTATATATAATGAAACGTTTCCACTTAAAATCTGCGTCCACCGCCTCCATGGCTGCGTCCGCTGCTGCTACGATGGGTAGAACTGCGTCCACTACTATGACCACCACCGCTACGTCCACCGTTGTCAGTCTGAATGCGATGATGCGTTACATGCTGGCGTATGAAGCGATCCTCCTGACTGATCAGGTCTATTTTTCCATATTTCATGTAAGGGTAATCATAACGGCCACCCTTCATACTATAACTTTTTACTACAATGATATAGATTGCCAAGCCAACACCCACTGCCAAAAACATCACCGGAACCACTTCCATCCATGTGAGTGTTCGATATTCTGAAATAGCTCCGGTCTCGACATCTTCGTTGTATTGGTCTTGTGTAATACCTGAATCATAAAAATATTCAGCTGTACTAAGCATCGCAGATATACAGGATGCATATTCGCCCTCACTCACATAGTAAAAGCCTTCATCAAAAACACGTTCTATTCTCTCATCTGCCAGATAACGACTTGCTTTTCCAGAAGTTGAGATATAAATCTCACGATTATCCATGTCAATCAATATAAGAATACCATCAGAATCTTCAGAAGTACATTCATCATAAAAATCATCCGCATATGCTTCTGATGATTTTCCCCCTGCATCATAAATAGTTACTGCAAAAATATCCCAATCGGTTTTTTCTCGCATATCCGCAATCTGTCTCTCTAGTTCCGATGTTTCATCAGACGTCAGAAGTCCGGCATAATCATTGACATAGTTCACTACATTTGTACTATTTACACAATCTTCATCATTCACAAATTCTGTATCTGCCGCCCCAACCATAACAGATACAAGCATCATTATCATAACCAGACTATTTATTACTAATCTCTTTATCATTTTTCTCATGTCAGGAGTCCTCCTAACAGTCCAAGTATAAAAATCGCTGCAGATACAGCTCCACTTACCAATGCAAGCTTCTTATGATCTACCGGAAGTTCACCGCAGACTTCTCCTGTCTGCCCATTCATGGAATAGTAATAAATCTTACCATTCTTTCCTTTATATGTAATCGTCCACACAGGAAGCAGACAGTATGACCATTCCTCTCCTCTAAAACTCATCTGGGAATTCTCGATATTTACATAACTATACTTTATCGTATCACGCATCATTTTATCCGTATAATTTTTTGCAAGTCCCTGCATAACCTCCATCAGACCATCTTTTTCAATATCACGTTTTTCTGCCATAAAACCTGACAGATATCCCATGTTAAAGTCCTGCATTTTTTCAAAATTATAAGGCATTACACCGCGTGCTAGTTCTGCATTGGCTTTTTGCAATGCATTCTCAGTAAGATTTGTCAAAGACACTACACCATGCCTACTGATATGATAATATTTTGTCTCTGTATAACGGATATCTCCGGTTGTCCAAACCCGGACATTCCTAGCATCTCCTTGCATCATATTCTCTATATCAGCACTGTAATTCCAATACGGGAAATACACGCCTGTAATATTCTCAATCTGTTGCTTGCTAAAAAATGCTTTCGGTATAAACTTCTTTTTCCCAACATACTCTAAAAACTGCTTAACCGCCTCATCCTTAGTAATTTCAAACGGAATGATTTTATCCGGAAGAAATTCTCCCGACAATCTCCCACCTAAAATAACTGGATTATGACAATAGTAACAGAAGGTTGCCGCTGTAGTAGCATCTGTAATAATCTCTGCCCCACAGCTTGGACAAGTATACATAACCGCTTCTTCTTTCTTTGCTGTTCCAATTGAATTATCCTGAACATTTGCATCAAAATCTGCCTCTGTACTATCTGCTTCTCCCGCATAACCCGAAGAAGCACCAAGATGTTTCTCGGTGCTTTCCTCTGGTGTCATTTCATCAAGTTCTTCTTGTGTAAATGTTGAAATACAATATTCACATTTATATTTTTGAGTAGCAGGATCAAAAATCAGTTCACCGTCGCAATTCGGACATTTAAAACTGATTACTGCCATATCTATTCCCTAGCCTTTCCACAATTACTACAGAATTTACCCTCGTTTACCGCTCCACAAGTACAAGTCCATGGTCCCATTGGAGCCGGCTTACCACAATTACTGCAGAATTTACCTTCGTTCGCCTGTCCACACTCACATGTCCATACTTTCTTTGGTGCCGGAGCCGGTGTTCCACAGTTACTACAGAATTTTCCACTATTTGTCTGACCACATGCACAAGACCAACCATTTGCTACTGTCTGTCCTGTTGCCATACCAGCCGTCACATTCATATTCTGCATATCATTTGGTATCTGAAGTGAATTGAGTCCGCCTAATGTTGCATTCATGTTATTTAATCCCATACCTACACCCATAAACGCATTCATTGCACCAGCACTGTTAGATCCTGCATCTCGTACCCCTTCTGTGATATTCTTTATCGCCATACCACGCAGAACATTGAAATCTGTGCCAAGCATTGCACCTTCATTTCTCATATTGATGAGTCTCTGTGATTCTTCATCATAAGAAATACTTGCAAGACCTACCGCCTGGATTTCCATACCACGCATTTTTGACCATTCTTCATCTAAGATATTCGCCATGTATTTTCCAAGTTCTAACGCCTTAGAAGTCACATGCGAAATTCTGGTACCATCTGCTGACATCTGATTGATTGCTGCCTGCAATGCCTGTAAAAACTCGTTCAAATACTGTTCGTTAATCTGCTCAATCTCAACTCTCTCGGCATTTCTTGGAATCGCTTCCGCATAAAACTGTAACGGATTAGTAATCTTAACAGAATATGTACCATGTGCTCTTAAGAATAGCTCTGCATTATAGAAACTATCAAAGTAATTAATAGGATTTCTTGTTCCAAATTTAATACCTTTAATCTCCTGCAAATTGATATAATATACTTTTTGTACTACCGGAGTCTCACCGCCAAACTTAATGCGGTTAAATACCTCTTTTAAACTATCACCAAACTCACCATTGAACAAAGATGGCATGGATGAGTCACTTACCGTATAGTAGCCCGGCTCTGCTGTATAATCTACAACCTTACCTCCATCTACCAACAACATCATCTGATTATCATAAACATGAATGACAGAACCATTCGAAACTGTATTATCTGTTCCCTTTACATTCTGTCCTTTACGAATTAATACACCATTTGTAAAAACGGTTCTCTCTCCCATATCGTTTGGTTCAAATACCTCCTGCCATGTATCGGCAAAAGCCTGACCAACAGCCCCTGTTATTGCTTTAATAATTCCCATAATATCCTCCTTGTTTTACGAAGCAAAATCCGAATCCTATGCTGTGGAGAGGATTTGTCCTCCTTGTTACTCTACATCACTGTTCATATTCTTCGGACATCCTAGTGATAACCACTTTAAATATCCATTCATAAACAAATCAATTTTACCATCCATAACATTATCCACATTACCACTTTCCACACCGGTTCTGTGATCTTTTACCATCGTATATGGTTGCATAACATAAGAACGAATCTGATTACCCCAGCCGATTTCCGTCACTTCACCACGAATACCTGCTGCTTTTTCCATATTTTCCTGTTGTTTCAACAAATAAAGCTTTGCCTTTAACATCTGCATCGCTTTATCCTTATTCTGAAACTGCGAACGCTCATTCTGACACTGTACCACGATTCCAGTAGGGAAATGCGTAATACGAATCGCAGATGAAGTTTTATTAATATGCTGACCACCTGCACCACTAGAACGATACGTATCAATTCGGATATCATCATCCTTAATCTCGATATCAATATCATCTTCAATATCCGGCATAACATCACAGGAAACAAATGATGTTTGTCTTTTTCCTGCTGCATTAAACGGAGAAATACGCACCAGACGATGAACACCTTTTTCTGACTTCAAATAGCCATAGGCATTCTCGCCATTAATTTGGAACGTAATCGACTTAATACCAGCTTCTTCACCATCCAGTGAATCTAATACTTCCAAAGAAAATCCCTTTGCATCTGCCCATCTGGAATACATACGAAACAGCATGGATGCCCAGTCACAAGACTCTGTACCACCAGCACCAGCATGTAACGATAAAATCGCATTATCTTTATCATATTCTCCAGAAAGCAATGTCTTGATACGAATATTTTCATAAGTACTGATAAATTCCTGCAATTCTGCTTCTATCTCTGGGATAAGACTCTCATCATTTTCCTCATATCCCATTTCAATGAGTGTTGCTATATCATCAAACTGTGTTGCCAGTTTCTCATAAGTCGCAACATCGTCCTTCATACTTTTTAATTCTTTCATTTTATTCTGCGAAACTACCGGATCATTCCAAAAATCTCCGGCTTCCATTTCACGCTCAAGTTCCTGGATACGCTGCTCTTTATTTACCAGGTCAAAGTGAATCCCTCACTTCCTGCAGCGGTTCTTTATAAGTATTCAATGCAACTTTGAACTGATCAAGTTCTACCACAGTATCACCTCTTTCTTGTTCTATATCTTGATTGTAAGCATTTTACAATTAATACGCAAATCTTTTTTACAAATCTTTTTCGCAATCATATTTTTCTACAGCTAGCCAGCTAATGCTACTCTTCTGCAAGCTCTACCATCAGCACTTCGATAGCTTTTAAAATCTGATTATCATACTGTCTTTCGTATTCTTCACCTTCCGGATTCAAATATTCATATTCTAATTCAATATCCGGTTCAATACCAACCTCATGAATATAATTACCATTTGGGGTAAAATACCTATCCGTTGTAAGTTTTATCGCATCTCCATCCTGCAACGGAAAAATCGTCTGTACAATTCCCTTACCAAACGTAGTTGTACCGATTAACGTTCCATATTCATAATCTTTAATGGCTCCGGCAAAAATCTCGGATGCACTAGCACTATCTCCGTTAATTAACACTGCTATCGGTATATCCATATACTCTGTGTTATCAGATGTATAATCCTGACGGTTTCCATGCTTATCCTCTCTATAAACGACTAAACCTTCCGGCAGAATCTTATCCAAAATATCCACAACAGAACCTACCATTCCGCCCGGATTATAACGGACATCAAAAATTACCGCCTGCATACCCTGTGTTGTCAGGTCATCTATTGCCGCTTCAAACTGATTGGCTGTTTCTGTTTCGAATCCATCTATCAAAACATAACCTATTCCATTTTCAAGCATCTCATACTCTACACTTGGTAATGTAATATCTGCACGCATGACATCAAAAGATAAATACTCTTCCGTAGCCGGGCGGTAAATCTCTAAATGTACTGTCGTTCCCTCTTCTCCCCTAATATGCTTAACCAGTTCAGACACTTCCATACTGGTAGCATCAATATCCTCTACCGAAATAATAATGTCATCTTTTTTCAGTCCCGCTTCCTCAGAAGGAGTTCCTTCGTATACTTTCGTAACAGTCACCACCATCGTGTCCAAATTCTGACTCAGACCTGCACCGATACCATAATACTGTCCTGTTGTACTAAGCTGCAACTCTGTATAATCTTCTTCGCTATAGTAAACAGAATATGGATCTCCCAATCCCTTGATTAATCCTTCGTACATACTATCCCGCATTTCATCCTGATTCACGTCATTATAGTAATACACTTTTGTATACGCAGACAACTCATTAATTTTATTAATTGCATCTTCATCTAAAATCAGGTTTATTCCTTCATCTTGTGCAATTGCCTGACTAACTTCCCGCCTCGCAAACACAATCTGCGTTCCTGTAGCCATACAGGTAATGCCAAGTACAAGCCCCACAACAAATATCGTAGCAAGTGCACCAAGCACAATTCCTAATCCAATCCTACTCTTTGACCTCTCCGACAGCTCCTGCTGCCACATATCATATTGATGATTATCCTGATAGTCCATTCTAAAATCCCCCTATCTTTTATCTTATTACAATGTAATGTAAAAAATCCCTGTTATATAATAACAGGGATTCTATCAACTATAAATTATTTTGGTATTTACGGTTTGGCTAAATATCCCCATGGACTTACATAAGTTCCGCTTAATGATACACCAAAATGCAGATGCGGTCCAGTAGAAATACCTGTGCTTCCCACTTTCGCAATCACTTCACCGCCGGCAACCACATCTCCTACATCTGCCAATAATTCATTGCAATGCATATATACCGTGCAAAGTCCACCGCCATGGTCGATAGAAATATAATAACCTGCGGAACTGCTGTATCTTGAGATAATTACCTTTCCCGGAGCCACAGCCACAATCTTCGAACCTTTCGGTGCTCCGATATCGATTCCTTTGTGGTTAGAAGATGCACCTGCTGTTGGAGATGGTCTCGGGCCAAAATCACTGGTAACACGTTTGCTATCCGGAACCGGCCAGGTAAATGTCCCTGCATATGCTTCTCCCAAGCTACCACCATTTTCTAATAACACACGGATAATTTCCGCTATAACCTCTTCCTGGGCCTGTACTTCCGCTGCAATCAAATCAGCTTCATCCTGTGCATCATCCAAATCAGCTTTTATAGCTGCCAACTCATTTTCTCTTTGAGCCATAACACTGGCTACATGCTCCTTTTCACGTTCCACATCACTTTTCATTGTTTCAAGTTCTGTACGTTCTTCTTCTAACTGCATCTCAAATGCTTCAATTTCTGCAACCGTATTCTTGTATTCTTCTAATTTTGCACGATCATACTTCTGAATCTGATTAATATATTCTGCTGAATTCAAAAAATCTGAAAGATTTTCTGCTGCCAAAAAAGACTCTAAATAAGATGTCTGTCCATACTCATACATATACTTGATACGCAACTTCATATCTGCATATTGCTTATCTGCAACATCCTGTGCATCCACAAGCTGCTCCTTCGTCTCTGCAATCTGCTGATTTTTAGCAATTAACATATTCTCCAATTCCGTAATTTTTGCTGAAATACTGGTCATACTTTTATTTAACGCAGATATTTTTCCTTTTACGTCACTTTGAGAATCTTTTAAATCATCTACTATATCTTCTGCCTTCTCTAACTGATCCTTCAGCTCATCTAATTCTTTCTGTGCATCGGAAAGTTCTGAACTACTTGGCTTTGTAGAAGTGGCAGACGCATGAACTGTCATGGAAACTCCTAATAGGAGCACCATGACAGCAGATAATACACGTTTTAAAAATCTTTGTTTTCTCATATACCTCTAATTATACTCTTAAATGTTTTCTTGTTGTAATGTGACTTCCAAGATATCCAATACCTACCCCCAAAATCATACCTATTGGAAGTAATGTCTCAAACACTTGTTCTACCGTTAAGAACTGCATCATGCTTCCGATAAAACTAAAATTCTCCCCAATATATACAACAATTTCGCCGTATAATACATAGAGAATGCCTAGCGGAATCGCAGCTCCAATTAAGCCGATTACAACGCCTTCTACTACAAATGGTGCACGAACAATATAATCTGTAGCACCGATTAATTTCATAATTGCAATCTCTTCTTTACGAACAGAAATACCAACCATAATTGTATTACTAATCAAGAAAATGGCAACACCTAATAATATTAAAATAATTCCCGCAGAAATATAACCGATTAATGTATTAAAATCGGATAATGTATTGGCTACGGTCTCTGACTGATTGACCTGACGAATTCCTTCTATCGAATTCAAATAAGTAACCAATGTTTTCTGCATAGAAATATCATTCATATAAATCGAATAGCTGGCAGAATTTGCAAGAGGATTATCATTTGCAAAACTTTCAGCTACCGCTTCGTTACCATTAAAATAAACATCTTTAAAACTTTCCCATGCTTCCTCAGGTGAAGTATACTCAATACGGGATACTTCTACCCTTGCACGAATCAAACCACCGATTTCTTCAATTTTTTCTTCTGTAATTCCCTCATCAAACAGTACTGTAACAGCAACTCCGGACTCTGCTTCCTTCACCATAGATTGGAAATTCACCACAATGATAAAGAACAAACCAAATAAAAAGATACAGGCTGTCATAGTCGCGATAGATGCAAGCGAAAACATTTTATTACGCCAAATGCTTTTTAATCCCTGCTTTATCGTATAAAAAAATGTACTAAACCTCATCGCCGGCACCACCCTTCTCATCACTTACCACTACACCTTTACTAATGGTGATGACACGCTTATTCATGGCTTTCACAATCTCCATATTATGTGTTACAACAATAACTGTAGTTCCCTTGGCGTTAATCTCCTCTAATAACTTCATCGTCTCCCATGCATTATTATTATCAAGGTTACCTGTCGGTTCGTCCGCCAGTAAAATATGTGGTTCATTAATCAATGCTCTAGCAATCGCCACACGCTGCTGCTCTCCACCAGACAACTGCTTTGGAAAAGAACGATACTTTGCGGCAAGTCCTACCATAGATAACATGGCCGGCGCATTTTTCTTAATGGCACGAGTTGACTCACCAATTACACGCTGTGCAAATGCCACGTTCTCGTACACATTTCGATCTTCTAAAAGACGAAAATCCTGAAATACCACGCCTATATTTCTACGAAACTTTGGAACATGGCGTCTTTTCATTTTATTTAACAGGTGACCATTTACAGAAATATTACCCTCTGTCGGATCAAGTTCCTTTAACAGCAATTTGATTAACGTAGACTTCCCGGAACCACTATCACCCACAATAAATACAAATTCACCATCTTCAATCTCAATATTTACATCATTTAATGCTGGAATTCCAGCTGCATATGATTTACTTACGTGCTCTAAGCTAATCATTATTCCTCCTTGTTTTACGAAGCAAAATGCAGTATTCCGATATGAAAACAACGCATTTCATATCAAAATAATGAATTTTTAAATGGATTCGAATGAAAACACTATGATTAGTAATCCAATGCTTCCATATACTTCATGTATTTTACAACCATCAAAGCAATTTTAAACGTAATGGCATCTTCAAACACACGCAAATCCAGCCCGGTAGACTTCTGCAATTTATCCAAACGATATACTAGGGTATTTCTATGGATATAAAGCTGTCTGGATGTTTCTGAAACATTCAAACTGTTCTCAAAAAATTTATTAATGGTAGTAAGTGTCTCTTCGTCAAAATCATCTGGTGATCTACCGTCAAAAATCTCCTTAATAAACATCTTACATAATGGTATTGGAAGTTGATAGATCAAACGTCCTATACCTAATGTAGAGTAAGCAATCACATCGTTCTCTTCGAAGAAAATCTTGCCTACATCCAATGCCATTCTGGCTTCCTTGTACGAACGGGATACCTCCCTAATCTCACTTACAATCGTACCATATGCAACGTGTACATTTGCTACCGTATCCTGACGGAAGAGATTCACAATACTTTCTGCGGTCTTATCCAAATCCTCATAGTTTTCATTATCAGCAACTTCGCGAACCACGATGATATTTTTTTCATCTACTGCCGTTACAAAATCCTTTGATTTGCCGCCAAAAATACTTCGAATCTTTTCCAATTCGTTACCATCTTTCTCGCGATTAGTCTCCACGATAAATACCACACGTCGTACCTCGGTGTCAATATGCAATTTTTTCGCACGGTTATAAATATCTACTAATAATAAGTTGTCCAAAAGAAGGTTCTTAATAAAGTTATCTTTATCAAAACGCTCTTTATATGCTACCAGAAGGTTCTGAATTTGAAAACCAGCAATTTTTCCCACCATGTATACATCGTCACTGTCCCCATTGGCCAAAAGAATGTACTCTAACTGATGTTCATCAAAAATTTTAAAGAACTGACAGCCATTTACCACCTGGCTATCTGCTGGTGAAGACACAAATGCTAATGCCGGTTCAATATACTTATCTGTCTCATTAAATGTCGCTGCAAGAACCTTTCCTTCCACATCTATAATACAAAGGTCAATTCTTGTAATTCCTTTTAATCCGTCAATTGTGTTCTGAAGTATCTGGTTTGATATCATTGTTTCGCTCCTTTTAAGTGCTCACTGGCAACTTTCACAAAAAAAATTATCTTTTTTTATCGCAAATATAAATACCTAATCTACATTTTAATGCAAAACGCTAAAAAAATAAAGAGGAAATGCACATTTTTTTATGCATTTCCTCAATAATTTTATTCTTCGTTGCTATATTCTAAGAATCCCTCACCAAAAACTTCCCTTGCATCTGAAACAATTACAAAAGCATTTGGATCAACTTCTGCCACTAACTCTTTCACACCTACAATTTCTTTCTGAGATACAACACAGTAAAGCATACATTTGTCTTTTCCAGAATACATTCCTTTTGCATAAAGACCAGTCACACCTCTGTCTAAATCTGATAAAATGCGTTTCGCAATAATCTCATGCTTATCTGTAATAATAAAGGCTGCTTTTGAAAATTTAAATCCTTCCATCACCATATCGGATACTTTTGTCGAAACAATAATTGCTATAATAGAATACAATCCTGCATAAAGTCCAAACACATACAGACCTATCAACACAATCATACCATCCAATATCTGTAAAATCTGCACAATGGAATAATGTCTTACATAATGCTGAATAATAGTCGCTACCATGTCTGTACCACCTGTTGTGGATTTCGACAACAAAATCAATCCGATGCCTAGTCCTGCAAGTGCCCCTCCATAGATAGACGCAAGAAAATAGTCGCCTTGGGATAAATCAATCACCGGTATCACATACAACCAGGCAGACAATAAAAACGTCCCGATTGCTGTACGAAAAATAAATGCCTTGCCCTTTACTTTATATGCCAAAACAAATACCGGAATGTTTAACAGAATATTTGTCAGCCATAACGGCAATCCCCCTGGTATAATCCCCTTTGTCATATCCTTTACAATAATTGCCAAACCAGTGAAACCACCTGTTACCAATCCAATCGGGTCAAACATACACTGAATCGCTACTGCCAGCAATCCGGTTCCTAATATAATAAATATATAACTTCTAAGTACATTTTTCTTATTTATAAAGTGCTGCATATTCCTATCCCTCTCATAGTTTTCTTAGCATACAACCTAGTATATAACACCCGTGGTAGTATAGCAGAAATAGTTTTCGTTTTCAAGATGTCTCATTCTCCTAAAATTTTCTATTTGTCAGACATTTTTTTCATTTTACACCATTTTTTTCACTTTAGAAAAAGCAAGTCTTTTTTTTATTTTTTTCTCAAAAATGTTAACTTTATCATTTCTTCACAAAACATACATTCTGTTTTTTGTACTATGTAAACCACTTTTTCCACGTTTTATTTTGTGGATAACGTGGATAACTTCGTGTATAACTCGTTTTTTTCGATTTTTCGGGCTTTTTTAATGTGGATAACTTTTTTCTTTTTGCTTATACTTTTTTTTAAATTTCTTCCATTTTTTACATTTTTTGTGCACCTTGCATACTTGAGCCCTTTTATATCTATCAATACTTCTTTGAATTTTCAAATAGTATGTGCAAATTGTCACACAACATTACTTTTATATGAAATATTCTAAAAAATAAAAAGGAAACCTTTCGGCTTCCCTTCTATTATCATTAAAAAATTCTTCTTACACAAATAATCGATTTATAGGATGCTGGTGAAGTATACTTAATACCTTCCCTTGCATTGCTTGCATGTACAATAGTGTCATTTCCTACATAAATACCTACATGTCCACTGTAACAAATAATATCACCCGGTTGCATTGCAGATACACTAACCTCATATCCCACGTTTCTCATTGCTTTTGATGAATGTGGTAAAGACACACCAAATGCAGCGTATACTGACATAACAAAACCAGAGCAGTCTGCCCCATTCGTCAAACTGGTTCCTCCATATACATAAGGATTCCCTACGAACTGTCCTGCATAATCTACTACCGCTTGTCCATTCGAACTTCCTGCGGATGTGTAATTTTTATTACTGTCACCTGCCGCTGCTGCTGCCTCTTTTTCTGCTTTTTTTCTAGCTGCCGCTGCTGCTGCCGCTGCCTTTCTACGTGCTTCTTCCTCTTTCTTTAAACGAGCCTCCTCTTCTTCCTTCGATTCTGCTCTTACAAAATCTGTCCAAAGTTCTACATAGGAAGTAGATACATACCCCTCGCCTTCCGAAGTGGTTACCATTACCCAACCATCCATGTACATAGACTCATCAATTACAACAAAATCATCTCCCTCCGGAAGCATCGTAAGAATCTTCGCTTCTATAGAAGGTTCCATTCTTACATTCAGAGTCTGGGTAGTTACCGTAGCATAACGGGTACTTACCTCTCTGGCAAGTTGCTCATCATCTACTACTACATATTCACACTTTACATATCCAGTTACACTTCCAGAAGTAATTTTATACCAACCATCTTCTGTTGTTTCTAATACGGTTGCAGCAGAGTCATCATAAAGCTTACCTAATACTTCACTCTCTGCATTTGCTTCTGCACGAACATTTACATAATTATCTACCTGTGCAATTGCAACACCTATATAAGGTGCTCTCAATTCATTTAAAACTGCTACTGTACGATTAATCTTCTCCTTGGCAATCTCCATCATGTCCAATGCTTTTAATGTTCTTTTGGTAACAGTAACCGTAGAATCTGCTTCTGTTGCAATGATTTCTGTAGATTCCGCTACCTCTGTACTATTTGCTGCATATATATATGTAGGTACACCTGACAGAAGCATAGACACTGCCATCATCGTGCACATTGCTGATTTCCATTTTTTCATCATTCGTTACTACTCCTCATTAAACCTTACGAATTGCTCTCTCCGTTATCTCAACTCTACGTTCCTTATATAATCTTCCCACTGCACGCTTAAATGCATTTTTACTTAAACCAGTCTCTCTTTTAATAACTTCTGGAGATGCTTTGTCTGTAAAAGGAAGCACACCTGCAAACTCCTCAATAATCTGCATTACAAGTTCCGCATCATCTTCCATCTGGATATATGCTTTATCACGAAGTGTTACATCTAATTTACCGTCTTCTTTTACTTTGGTAACTTTTGCTTCAATCACATCACCCACACGTAACTTACTACAGTCCTCATGTCGTGGAATCATTGCAGAATACTTGTCATCCACCGCAATAAAAGTTCCAAAATTATCACTAAATTCATAAACACGGCCATTTACGATATCTCCTTCTGTATATGGAGATTCTTTCGATAACAAATCGTACAATTTTTTCATACTGGCACACAATCTGCTACTCTTATCGATATATAAAGTTACTAATATCTCGTCGCCAGCTTCTACCTTTCTAGTCATTTCATGGAATGGTAAAAATAAATCCTTTTCTAATCCCCAGTTTAAAAACGCACCTATTTTCCCAATCTCAATTACTTCTAATACTGCCAAACCACCAATTGTAAGTGCCGGTGTATTCGTTGTCGCAATCATACGATCTTTCGAATCTTTATACAAAAATACCTTTATTGTATCGCCAATTTTTGTGTCAGCTGGAACCTGTTTTTCCGGTAACAAAACTCGTGTCTCTGTGTTCTTTTCTTCTGCCAGATACACACCAAACGCTACACGTTTTACTACTGTCAGTTCCTGATATTCTCCTAATTTTAACATTACATCCTCCATTAAAATTACCTGTTATTCCGTCTCACCACTTTGCTTCACAAACTGAATCACCGCATATGGCTTTCCTGTTTCATCATTTAAGCATACCGTAAGAGTATTCTCCTGCATATAAATCACCGGATATAAAACATCTCCCAAAACAGCTGCATTACGATATTCTGCACGAACTCTCCCAACCTTAAAATCCTCTGGCAGATACTCCTCTGCCACCATGATATATTTTCCATTGTTCATGTGTTCGTTAGTATCTATAAAAAAACGCTGAACCACCGCTGGCTGTTCCGCTATGCCCTCACCTTCATATTTTATCTTACGGTCAGACCACGGAAACTCGATAGGTTCCTGAATCACTGTATCATACGCACTTGCCACCATTTCCGGAATACGAACTGGTTTCTTAGTTTCATAATTAATATATACCCATAGTGAATTGGCCATAGCAAGCATCTCATCCTGTGCATCCGTAACATAGAAATTACGGTGTCCATAGAACCCCTTAAAAGAACAAGGAAATGTTCCTACTGAAATCTCCTGACACACCTTAGGCATGTCTCTTACAATAATCTCCCAAGAGGACAAAACCCATGCTTCTTTCCGTTCACGCAAGTAATCCATTCCTACGCCAAGTCCTTCTGATTGAAATGTACAAGTGTCCTGCAAATAATCTGTCAATGCCGCCAACGTCAGTACCTTATCTTTATTTGCTTCGCTATATCTTACTTTACTTTTAAACTGATACATATTGCTCTCCAAAATAAAGAAAAAAATAGCACCACATAAGTGGTGCTTTTTAGCAGGGCTACAAGGATTCGAACCTTGAAATGACGGAGTCAGAGTCCGTTGCCTTACCGTTTGGCGATAGCCCTATATTTATGTCGTTCAGCTCATCTCGCCGTCAACAATAGCTATTATATAGGGTCTTATAAAAAAAGTCAAGTGTTTTTTTCAAAAATTTTTAATTCTTTTTCAATTAGAGCATATAAAACCTCGTCACCCCAGGAAATACGGGCATTTCCGCTCGTTGCTTCTATTATATCTTTCTCTATTTTTGACTGAATTTCACTCGGAACCATGACAATAATCTCTACCTGATCGGTATAAATAGTATCTATGGTAGTCAAATTTTCTTTTCCAATCAGATATTGAATTTTACCAAGACCAACGTAATCTGTCCCGATTGTCAATTTTCTGCCCGGAAGCTTATCAATGATAACACTGTCTGCTAACCCTTCCTGTGTTGCCTTTTGATAAGCTCTCACCAAACCTCCTGTACCAAGCAGTGTTCCGCCAAAATATCGAGTCACCACCACTGCCACATTATGAATATCTTCCTTCAACAAGACATCTAACATCGGACGTCCCGCTGTTTGTGCCGGTTCTCCATCATCCGAGCAACGACTAATTTCATGATGATCTCCTATTACGAACGCAGAACAGTTATGTCTGGCATCCCAATACTTCTTTTTCATTTCATTGATAAATGCCACCGCCTCTTCTTCAGACTGAATCGGACGTACCGTTGCAATAAATCTGGATTTCTTTTCAACGATTTCTCCTTCACCACCACTGTATACTGTCTTCATAATATTTATAATCCCCTTCTTTTCAATAATTTTAACAAAATCTTAAACATTTCCAACTATACTTTCTACTTTATTATAGCACAAATATTTGGTATAATATAGTGATAGTATCTTTTAATAAAGAAAATACACTAATTTTAATATTATAGAAAGGTATGGTATTTTATGAATTACGGAAAGAAAGGTGCCAAGAAACGAGCGGCAGAACTGACCTCAAAGTCTACTGTCATTAAAAAGAAACTGCACGTCACATTTTTCAAGGCATTGCTGTTATTATTTTTCGTCGTTGTAATTCTAGGCGGAAGCACAGCTTTTGGTGTATGGAAAGGAATTATTGACTCCGCTCCATCTATTGATGAATTAGATGCCACTCCAACCGGTTATCAGACCATCGTATTAGACGATGAGGGAAATAAAATTTCCACACTGGTTGCCAGCGGTTCGAACCGTAAATATGTGACTATTGACAAAATCCCTCAGGATTTGCAAGATGCTTTTGTCGCATTAGAAGACTCTCGCTTTTATGAACACAATGGTATTGATTTAAAGGGTATTCTTCGTGCTGGTGTAACAGGTATCAAAAATGGTTTTAATTTCAATCAGGGTGCCAGTACAATTACCCAGCAGTTATTAAAGAATACCGTTTTATCTGAAGTATGGGCAGGTGAAGAATCTTTTATTGATAAAGTTGTCCGTAAACTTCAGGAACAGTATATGGCAATTGAACTGGAAAAGCAGGTTGATAAACCTTGGATTTTGGAAAATTATTTAAATGCAATTAATCTTGGTCAGAATACCTTAGGTGTTGCAGTTGCATCAGAACGCTACTTCGGAAAACCGGTTTCTGAACTGACACTTTCAGAGTGTGCTGTCATTGCTGCAATTACACAAAATCCTTCCAAACTTAATCCTATCAGCTATCCGGAGAAAAATGCTGAACGTCGTGAAAAAACATTAACCGATATGTTAGAACAGGGTTATATCACACAGGAAGAATACGATGAAGCCATGGCAGATGATGTATATGCACGAATCCAGATTATTAATATTGAAACCGGTGAAACCGTTGTCAATTCTTATTTTATCGATGAACTGACAGATCAAGTTATTAGCGATTTAATTGAACAGAAGGGCTATACAGAATCACAGGCTTACAAAGCATTGTATCAGGGTGGTCTTACTATCAAGTCCACACAGAACATGGCTATGCAGGCAATTTGTGACGAAGAAGTAAATAATTTAGCAAACTATCCGACAGACCCAAAAGTTTCCTTCTCTTATCGTCTCTCTATTCAAAAAGCAGACGGTACGATTAAGCATTATAGCGAACAGACTATGTTAAGCTATTACCAGAAAATCAAAGGAAAAAATTATAACATTAATTTCGACTCACAAGAAACAGCGCAGGAAGCCATCGACCAGTACAAATCTGATATTATGGAAGAAGGCGACGAAATTCTCGGTGGAGGTGAAATGGTTACTTTTACACTTCAGCCTCAAGTTGCTTTAACCCTTATGGATCAGACAACCGGTGAAGTAAAGGCTATCGTAGGTGGTCGTGGTGATAAAACTGCCAGCAAAACATTAAACCGTGCTTCTGATGTGGCTCGTCAACCTGGTTCTACGTTTAAAATCATTTCCTGCTATGCTGCTGCGTTAGATGCCGGAGGATTAACACTTGCTTCTGTACAGGATGATGCTCCATTTGCTTATTCCGGTGAAGAAGCACGTCTTGTTTCAAACTACGATAATCGTTATCGTGGTTTTACAACATTGCGTGAAGCTATTATTTCTTCCCTTAATGTTGTAACTGTAAAAACTTATACACAGATTAGTCCTCGTTTGGGACATAGTTATACTATGGACTTTGGCTTCTCTACCATCCGTGCTGACGAAGCAGATAATCAGTCATTTTGTTTAGGTGGTCTGACAAATGGTGTCAGCAACCTCGAATTAACTGCTGCTTATGCTACTATCGCAAACGAAGGTACTTATCAGAAACCAAGATTTTATACACAAATTTTAGACCACGACGGAAATGTTTTATTAGATAATTCTATTTCAGAAACACATACTGTATTAAAAAAATCTACTGCCTGGTTATTAACAGACGCTATGCAGGATGTTATGACCTCTGGAACAGGTACCGCCGCATACTTTGGGAGTTCTATGCCACAGGCTGGTAAATCCGGCACCACAACAGATAACCGTGATGCCGTTTGGGCAGGATACACACCTTATTATACCTGTGTTGTTTGGGGTGGCTATGATGATAACGCAAAACAGAACGGTAAGCAAGTTGCTTATCCTAAGAAAATTTGGAAAGCTGTTATGAGTCGACTACATGAAGATTTAGAGAAAAAAGACTTCACAAAACCGGATGACGTCATTCAAGTAGCCGTTTGTAAAGAATCCGGTCTTTTGCCAATCCCTGGTGTCTGCGACGCAGACCCTCGAGGAAGTGCTGTAATTTCTGAATATTTTGCATTAGGTACTGAACCGACAGAACAGTGTAATCACCATATTCTTGCAAGCTACTGCAATGCTTCCGGTTACGTTGCAGGTCCATATTGTGGATGGGGTACTGATGGCGTTGCTATTATAGGTGGTTCTATTGAATCAGAAGATGCACCATATTTATATGGTTATCCTTGTCCGGTTCACGAATGGGACAATCCTCTCTACACAGGGGAATATTCTTATCCTGTTGTTCCCGGTACCAATACCACAACACCATAGAATAATTATGAAGTTTAAAAAGCGGATATCGCAAAAATGCGACATCCGCTTTTTTCACATTCAAAATCGTGTTCACACTTTGTTCATTTAATGTTTTAAAATCCTTCATCAAGCAAACACGATTTTGTCATTTCTATTACATATAATAATCTTATCAAATAAGTCAGTTACAAGTATTTGATTACTTTTTTAAATAAACTTTTTCATAATTTGCCAGATGGATTTCCATCTGGCATCCTCCCATTTATGGGGTAATTTTTGAGCTTTCATTTGGGATTTGAATATATATGAAAACAAAATTAGCAAGGCTCTTCTTATGTTTTAATATATTTTAAAAAATAAAAGTACTACAAAATTTTTTACACCTCAAAAATAAGGTCTCCGTATGATGGCATTGGCCACATAGACTTATCTACAAGCATTTCAAGTTTGTCAACCGGAGCTCTAAGTGCTTCCATCGCACTTGTGACCTCATCACGATAATAAACAGCCTGCTCTCTACCTTGTGGTACTGTAGCCGCAACTTTTGTCACTTCTTCAAGTTTCACCAATGCTTTTTTGGTATCCGCTAAAAGCGTAGATACTTCCATAAGCATATCTGTCTGCACGCTAACGTCTGCACCACAAGCCGCTCTTACTTCATTGATAGATTTTGCAAGAACCGTAGTATAACGAATAACAGCTGGAATAATCTGTTTTGTAGCAATGTCTATCATCGCTTTTGCTTCAATATTAATCTCTTTTGAGTATAATTCGTATTCGATTTCCACACGGGAATCCAATTCAGATTTTGTGAATACACCGAATTTTTCAAATAAAGCTACTGCTTTTGGTGTATTTAACGCCGGAATGGCATCTACCATTGTCCTCATATTTGGAAGACCGCGACGTTCTGCTTCTTTTACCCATTCTTCAGAATAACCATCACCGTTAAATACAATTCGCTGATGTTCTGTAGCATATTTTTTAATTAAATCATGTACTGCCAAATCAAAATTAGACGAAGCTTCTAATTCATCACAAGCCTCTTTAAAAGCCTCTGCAACAATTGTATTTAATACAACATTTGGCTGAGCAACGGAGTCCATCGCTCCTACCATACGAAACTCAAATTTATTACCAGTAAAGGCAAATGGAGATGTTCTGTTACGGTCTGCTGCATCCATCATAAAGTCCGGAATTGCTTTTACACCAGTTTCTAATTTCTGTCCCTTTAAACTATGTGTAGCAGAGCCTGTACTAATCAACTGTGTAAGTACATCTTCCAACTGCTCGCCTAAGAATACAGAGATAATCGCAGGTGGTGCTTCATTTGCACCTAAACGGTGATCATTTCCCACGTCCGCTGCCGCTTCACGTAATAAATCTGCATGTATATCTACTGCTTTCAATATACAAGTCAGTACTAATAAAAACTGAATATTATCGTGCGGCGTCTTACCCGGATCTAATAAATTAATTCCATCATCGGTAGTAATCGACCAGTTATCATGCTTACCAGAACCATTTACACCTGCAAATGGTTTTTCATGGAGCAAACAATGTAAGCCATGACGACCTGCCACTTTTTTCAAAGTTTCCATAATTAACTGATTATGGTCTACTGCAATATTCGCAGGTGCATAAATTGGTGCTAACTCATGCTGTGCCGGTGCTGCTTCGTTGTGCTGTGTCTTGGCAGATACCCCAAGCTTCCACAACTCTACATTCACATCACGCATATATGCCGCAATACGCTCACGGATACTTCCAAAATAATGGTCGTCCATCTCCTGACCTTTTGGAGGCATAGCACCAAATAAGGTACGCCCTGTAAAAATCAAATCTTTTCTCTGTAAATATTTCTCTCTATCAACTAAAAAGTACTCCTGCTCCGGACCAACGGATGGTGTAACTCTCTTAGAAGTCGTATTTCCAAACAATCGAAGCAGACGAAGTGCCTGTTCATTAATGGCTTCCATAGAACGAAGCAATGGTGTCTTTTGGTCTAATGCTTCACCTGTATATGAACAGAATGCGGTTGGAATACACAATGTCGCACCTGCAGCATCCTGTCTTACAAATGCCGGTGAAGTACAGTCCCATGCCGTATATCCTCTTGCTTCAAAAGTCGCACGTAAACCACCTGACGGAAAAGAAGATGCATCAGATTCCCCCTTGATTAACTCCTTACCGGAAAAACTAAGCAAAACCTTACCATTTTCCATTGGTGCGGTAATAAATGCATCATGTTTTTCTGCGGTAACACCTGTAAGTGGCTGGAACCAATGTGTATAATGTGTCGCACCTTTTTCAATTGCCCATTCTTTCATTTCATGTGCAACTACATCAGCTGTCTCTAAATCTAGTTCACGTCCCTCTTCCATTACCTCATGAAGCTTTTTATAAACTTTCTTCGGTAAGCGAGCCTGCATAACAGAATCATTAAATACGTTCTCTCCAAAATAATCCGCTACATTGCAATACTCTTTTTCAGTCATCCTGCTTGTCCTTCCTTTTCCAAAACTACTTTATCTAACGATTATCTTAACCTATTAATAATTTCTATATTACTTCTTATCTATTTATCTTGTCAACTAATAAGTTGTAAATAGATTTATTAATTTTTCTTATACTTATTAAATAAAAAATACAAGGTATCTCTATTTCATGACATACCTTGTATATTATGTATAATTATCTCTATGCTACCTATTTCAAATTCCACAAGACATCAGCTCTAAAATAACTGCTACTACTATAACTCCCATTATTATTTTGCTCTTTAATTTCATCTTATATTGCGGACACTTTTCACCGTTCATTTCACCTGACATAATGGTTTTTCTGTACATTGCACAATATAAACCATTTTCATCATTATACCCAAATTCACAACTTTCACAATTAGACTCAAAACACCCTGCTGGAATCTCAATATACTTTTTTTCATAACTTTTTTCTCCTTTATTCTTTTGATAAATTCATGTACTCAATTTTTCTTTATATATCTCTATTTCCTCTTTTTTAATTAAAAGTTCACCCCGAAAATCAATTTGAGCAACATATGACACCATTTCTCTATCCGGCTGAACTATAATGGGAAATGATAACCGTGTTACTGTATCAGGCATTGCTCTTAATATCTTTTCTATATAGAATACATCACCTTTTGATAATGTTCTTGCATTACCAAAGTGGACATGGAATATTCCCATAAAATCTAATTCCTTATCTATCCACGATGCAATCACTTCATTTAAATGTTCCACGTTTGGATAATATACGCATCCGCTTCCTGCATATCCCTCATCATACTCCCAAACAGTAACTACACCATTTTTTCCTCCTATAATACCACCTTTCTCTGGCGGTATTGTTGGCACTTTTTGTAATATACTTTCTAATATGTCCTGATATATTTTCATTCAAAACTTCTCCACTAATTTTAAATTCCATATATAGCAAATTTAATCATTATTGTCTAACCATGCCACAAATTTATCTAAAACATACTTTACTTTCATATTAATTTGATTATGATTTTTTAATTTTTTTGCCACGTTAGGACTCAATGCGTAATATATCTTAATAAACAATCTTCCAAAAAAATTTTTCTTCAAAACCTCATCTCGAAATTTTCTTAATACCAAAACCTGTGGTTGCTCATATCCACCATAGACCGCTGTAGCAATATAGCACCCTTCATTACTCTTCTGTGTGCATCGTTTTTTAGCAGTTTCCAATTTTCTATTTCTTCTCTCTTTATCTTTTTCTTCTAAATTAAATGCCCAATATGTACTAAACGCAAATGCATTACAAGTATCATCCTCCTCAGTATTCATATTCCATTTATTACACCTTCTTATTTCTGCATTTCCATCTATTCCTTCACTATATGTGCAATTAAAACACTGTTTTCTATTATCATCATTATTATTTCCATAATAATTCTTCTTGTATCCAATATTTCTTAATTGACTTTGTTCCATATTCGATTTTCATTCTCCTTTATTTCATTCCACTAAAATTCCATTTTATTCATATTATTTTCCGACAGAATGTGGATAAAATATCTTTATTTATTATTTTCTTTCATGATAAAAACAACCATTTCTATCCTCTGGTCTATTATATCCGCCATATCCACCTTCGCAACGAACCCTTCCATAATCATCACGATCTCTAAAATTTGCATATATACAATCTGAACAATTTCCTTCAAATACTCCATCCGGAATTAAGATTCTTTTATCACCCATCACTTATTTCCTCACTTTCATTTTCATTTATTAAATTATCTACCAATTCTGCCGGATAATAATTTTCCTGAAATATTATTTTTCCTTGCATTTTTACAATTTCTATATAATGACATTATTATGTATTGCTCTCATTATAACACATATTGTGTATATTGCAATTCGTTTTGTTTGTTTTTTCTTTAATCAGCAATATTAAAAGTATTATAAATAAGAAATATACTTATCATAATTAGTGTTTAAGACTATTTTTGTGCCAAAATTATGTAGCAACTTATATTTCTAATTATGGAGAAAATGGATTTTTTATGAAACTTGGTGATAATTTAAAAGAATTATTAGAACAACACGATATGACACAAAAACAATTAGCACTGGAACTAGATATTACTCCCGCTGCTCTCGGCAACTACATTCGTAATATACGAGAACCGGATTATATAACGCTTATACGTATTGCTGACTATTTTCATGTTTCTACAGATTTTCTACTTAGTCACAAAAATAATTCTCCAATTACCTCTGACGAAGAAATGCTTCTGCGTGTTTTCCGTTCTCTATCCGCAGATCAAAAAGAAATTTTTATAGAACAAGGAAAAGTATTTACAAGACAAAACAATAAAAAATTATTAACCAATACTTAAAAGATAGGTTACTGTTATAAATTAGTTTTTTACTACTACAAAAAGGCTGTCGCACTAAGAAAAAAGACAGCAAGATATAGATTCCAACTCCTACTAATTTTGCTATATCTTGCATCAAATTTTCTTAATGCGACAGCTATTTCTTACATCATATATCATTTTTTAACAAGCCATTTTGATAAAAACATCACTTTATTTTAAAATTTCCGTTTCATCATCTTCTATACCAAGGTAATCCTGTGCTGCCTGATAATACAGATACATTGCCCGCATTAAACTTGTAAGACTTTCATCAACCCCATTCCGGCTAAGTGCAATATATGCGTAACTAAGTGGACTATAAGTTATAGCAATATCTCCCACTGTTGTCACAAGTTCATCACCAAGTTGATGTGCCGGAATTCCTTCCGAATCAAGATAATACAAGTCACCTTTCTTTACAGAACCTTCTACCTCCTCTGTAAAGTAGTGTCTGATAATAGTATTAGATTTTAATAATAAACTTGAACCCTGATAAATACTGTCTTTTCCTTCAAGAATTGTAGCTTGATACTTTTCTAAGGTATCTGATGTTACTTTCTCCATTTCAACCGTTGCATCTAGTTTTCCACCCGCAAAGTATGCAGCTGCATAATCACCAAAATCACTCATAGCATCGACAAGTGCAATTTCTTTTTCAGAATAGCCTCCATTGCCACTTACAATGTAGTCTGCGTAATCTTTCACTGCATAAGTATATACTGTACCTTTTCGTTCTTCATCTAAGACTATTTGTGCTGTAATCTCCGTCTCCATATCTTTTACCGGAACACCACATTTAAACACATAGCATTTCGTACCATCTACAGTTGTCTGCTCTGCATCTTTCACATAAACTTTCATATTTTCCTTACCGTCTAAGGTAAAGTTCATGTATGCCCCTGCATTCTTAATCACTTCCTCGCCCAACTGCATATAGAAATTCACACCAATTGTTCCCCCAAAACTCAGAGAATAGCCCATCAAATTCTCTTCGACCTCTTTATTCTCTGGAGACGGTTCCTCAAATGCAATTCCATTTTCTTTTGCATATGTATCTGCTGGTGAACCACTTTGAGCAATAATGGTAAATTTACTTTTATCTACATTGGCAAATGCACTTTCTCCAATCGCTGCATTTCCATATACCTCAATACTGTCTTTTCCTTTCGGAATACTCAACAACTGTGTTTTTCCGCTGTCATAGATTGCTCCGTCATAAGAAGAGAAATAACTATTCCCATCTTCCACATAAAGATTCTTCAGATTCTCAGCACGAAAAGCTTCCTTATAGTCAAATGAACGAGTAGCTTTTGGCAACGTAAATTCTGTTGCCTCGCTGGAATATGGATATACAATCATCTGCTGGTAATCCGCCGTAAACAGTGCTCCTTCATGAGATGCATAGGTAGGATTCCCTTCTGCCACAGTAATCTGTTTCATCTTAGTATAACTTTTCAATGTACTTTCATCTATCTGCGTAATATTCGCATTAATCTTTAATTCTTCTATATTGGACTGAGCATTGAACAATGTATAGGACAATGAAGTAATTGGATATCCCATATAAGAATCCGGAATCTCTACATTACTCCCACTTGCAGCCATCACAGCCAGTCCATGATAATATCCTAATTGTAAATCATCACAATACCATGTCACATCTTTTATTTCTTTTATTTTATGAGTATTAGGCATATTTGCCTCATTAAAGTACCCTTTTGCAGTTGCATCTGCATACACCCATTGCCCGTCTATACATACAGCATTCCACTGATGTGGAAGATAATCATACAAATAACCAACTACTGCTGCTGCCGGAATTCCTGCCAGGTTCATCATTTCTTTGATTAAATTAGAAAAACCTCCACATACCGCCTGCTTGTCCTTAAACACATCGTATGGATTGGCAGAAATATCCACATACGGATTCGATTCATATCTTACATTTTCAGCAACCCAGTTATAAATAGCTTCCGCCCGTTTATAATCTCCTTCTAAACCTTTTGTCACTTCACCGATGACAGCCAGCATCTCTGCTGCTTGTGTTCCTGAAGTAGTAACATTAATCAGATCTGCCGGATCACATAAAGCTAAAAACTCCAAATCTCCCATAACTGTAGCCTGTGTTTTCAACTCTTCTCTTATTTCTTCTGCATAAACTCCTCCTATTCTACTTTTAATAAAAATTTTTACACTTTATACCTTAACCTATATTTTATCACAAATCATGGAAGTATAACACACTCATTTTGTGTTTTATAGAATGTTTTTGCGAAACAATTGCGGATATTTCAAGGTGCATTCGGATGACCCCCTATGACTAAACATCTTTGCAATAAAAGAAAAGAGTGTTTCAAATTGCTTGAAACACTCTGACTTTCAGTATTATATATGTTCTTATTCAGCTTTACCAACAGAACCAAATAATTCCATTTTTGTTTTAACACATTCTTTGATAGCTTCTGCACCTGGAGCTAATAACTTACGAGGGTCAAATCCTTTACCTTCTAAGTCTTTACCAGCTTCGATGTATTTACGTGTAGCTTCCTGGAATGCTAACTGACATTCTGTATTAACGTTAATCTTAGCAACTCCAAGAGAGATTGCTTTCTTAATCATATCTTCTGGGATACCTGTACCACCATGAAGAACTAATGGCATATCGCCTGTCTGCTGCTGGATAGCATCTAATGTCTCAAAGCTAAGACCTGCCCAGTTTGCTGGATATTTACCATGGATATTACCAATACCAGCTGCAAGCATATCTACACCAAGATCAGCGATCATCTTACATTCTGCTGGATCTGCACATTCACCAGCACCGATAACGCCGTCTTCTTCACCACCAATAGAACCAACTTCTGCTTCGATAGATAATCCTAATGCATGAGCAACATGTACTAATTCTGTTGTTTTAGCAACGTTCTCTTCGATTGGATAGTGTGAACCATCGAACATGATTGATGTGAAGCCTGCTTTAATACATTTGTAGCATCCTTCGTATGAGCCATGATCTAAGTGTAAAGCTACTGGAACTGTGATTCCTAATTCTTCGTCCATAGCTTTAACCATAGCTGCAACAGTCTTAAATCCTGTCATGTACTTACCAGCACCTTCAGATACACCTAAGATAACTGGGGATTTTAATTCCTGTGCTGTTAAAAGAATAGATTTTGTCCATTCTAAGTTGTTGATGTTAAACTGTCCTACTGCGTAGTGACCAGCTTTTGCTTTGTCTAACATTTCTTTTGCAGATACTAACATTTTTCGTTCCTCCATTTATAAAAAATATTATTTTTCAAAGCTATTATAGCTCACTTCTCCTAAAAAATAAAGTATAATTTGAAAGAATTCTGAGCCAAGGCAATTTATACGTTACTGTTTGATAATGATATCTACTGCCTTTTGTATATTCCGAATTTCTACTTCTATATGGTCCCCACCATATTCACCATCCAATGTCCATGAAATCTCTTTCTTTGATGTAAATTTTACACGATTCGTCTTAAATGAATATATCATATCCGTATCATCCACCAAATTAACCAATGAAGCAATAATTTCGTTTAATTCCATCGGATTTTTCGGTTTTTTGATAAGTGTGACCTCAAAAACCCCATCATTCAACTCTACGTCAGTTCCTGTCATTCCTTTAAAGCCCCCCACTGAGGTAGAATTTGTAACCATTCCATAGATAAATTCATCTTGAAAACAACAATTATCGCACTCTACTTGCATACGAAAAGCAGGAATCTCATGAAGGCTTTTTATCCCTTCTAAAATATACGCCGCATGTCCAAACAGATTTTTCCATTCCTGGCTAGTCTTATACGAAACATCTGTAAATAATCCAAACGCCGCTACATAAATAAAATTATTACCATTGAACCAACCCACATCACAAGAAAACGGCTTTCCATTCACTGCTACCTGAGTCGCTTGTATCATATCCTTAGGAATTCCTAAGGATGTAGCAAAATCGTTGGTACTACTCGCCGGAATATATCCCAGTGGAATCCTTTTTCCACAGTTCATTAGTCCACCTACTGTCTCGTCTAAAGTACCGTCACCGCCACTACACACGATTAAATCATACTGAGCTGCCTCTTTCTCTACCTTCACTCTGGCATCATTTACTCGTTGAGTAGGATATATGGTTACATCATATTCTGCTTTCACCATAATATCTACAATTTCAAATAAATAATTTTTTATTAATGCTTTTCCCGAAAATGGATTAAATACAAATAATAATTTTTTCATTTCCAATTCCTTTATTCCTGCTATTTAGCAGATAAAAACGCCTCTAATGTTGTAATAGCTTCCTTTTCATCCGGTCCTTCGGCATCCACTACTACTTCTGTTCCATTCACCAATACTAAACTCATTACTCCCATAATACTCTTAGCATTCACACGTTTTGTATCCATTTCCAAATAAATCTTACTGGAAAACTGACTTGCTTTCTGTACCAGATGCGCTATTGGTCTGGCCTCTAATCCTGCATCTAAACCGATTGTTACACTTTTTTTCATAGTTTTTCCTCAACTCTTTACTACTTAACCCGCTCTCGTTCTGTCTCTGCTATGATGCTAATTTTGCGAAGTCTGTGATTTACACCAGATTTTCCTACGGCCGGGCTTAAATATGCACCCAATTCCTTAAGTGGGGCTTCCGGATATTCTAATCTCAATTCCGCAATCGCCCGCAAATTATCTGGTAATGCCTCTAATCCGATTGTATCTCGGATATATATAATATCCTCTAATTGTTTTACTGCTGCATTTACTGTTTTGCTAATATTTGCCGTCTCACAGTTTACTTTGCGGTTTACAGAATTTCTCATCTCTTTTAAAATCCTGACATTCTCTAAATTCATAAGTGCCACATGTGCCTCCATGACATTTAAAATATCTACAATCTGAGAACCTTCTTTTAAATAAACTACAAAATGTTTTTTTCGTTCTACAATCTTGGCATCCATCTCAAAAGTATTAATTACTTCCTGTAACTGTTTTGCTTGCTCTACTGTCTGGCAAACTACCTCGAAGTGATAAGACTTTTCCGGGTCACTAATAGACCCTGCTGCCAAAAATGCCCCTCTGATGTAGGCTCTTTTACAACAACTCTGCTGTATCAACAAACCATCCACCGTATCTCTTAAAATAGGGACTCCTGCATGATTGTCCCACATTTTCACTGCCTCATACATCTTCTGCATGAAACTATTCTCTATACTTTCCGTATCGCACAGATGTCGAAACAAAATGTATTTTTTTTCATCCGTTAATGGATTATCTGACTCCCATGCCATAATCGCTGCCATTTCAGCAATCTGACAATGTCTGCTTTTCCCCACATGATGAAACAATTCTTCTTTTACTTCACTTGAAAATGACATTTATTTTCCTCTTAACGCATCTTTTCCAATATCCCGATGCTCAATTTTAAGTCCATATTCTGTCTTACCAGAAAGTCGTTTATGCAATTCATTCGCCAAAGTTACCGAACGGTGCTTACCACCTGTACACCCGATAGAAATAACCAATTGATTCTTACCTTCCGCAATATAATTTGGAATTAAAAATTCAACCATATCAGTTAGCTTCTCCAAAAACACATGAGCCTCTTTAAACTGAAGCACATAATCCTGAATCTCTATATCGTTACCAGTTTTTGCACGAAGTCCTTCTACATAAAACGGATTCGGCAGAAAACGTACATCAAAAACCAAATCAGAATCCACAGGTATACCATACTTAAAACCAAAGGATAGTACTGTGATAAACAAATTTTTATAGTCTTGATTTTTCAAAAAGATTTTCTCAATCTCTGCTTTTAATTCTCTTGTTAAAAGCTGACTGGTATCTAAAATATAGTCTGCTCGTTTCTTTAAAAATGCCAGTCTTTCTCTTTCTAATGCAATGCCTTTATCTACACGCTCGTTCGGTGCTAATGGATGGCTTCTTCTGGTCTCTTTATAACGTTTTACTAAAATACCATCATCTGCATCCAGAAAAAGTATCTCAAAATCTTCTCCTTTTGCTTCGATGCGTTCTAAAACCTCACGCAATTCCTCCAATGCCTGTCCACTTCGTGCATCAATGCCCAATGCAACTTTCTGCAGTTCCCCATTCTGAATCTCAGAAAGTTCTACAAACTTTTCCAATAGAGGAATTGGCAGATTGTCCACACAGTAAAAACCGATATCTTCCATCATTTTAAGAGCAGTACTTTTTCCTGCACCTGACATTCCGGTTAAAATTACGAATTTCATAAATTAAAATTCTCCAATCATTTTTACTTCCGGTTCCAATTTCACACCAAACTGTGCTTCTACTTTATCAGAAACGTCCTGCATTAACTGTAGAATATCCGCAGCCGTTGCATGATCCTTATTAATTACAAAGCCACAATGTTTTTCAGCCACCTGTGCTCCGCCAACCTGATAACCGCGAAGTCCTGCTTCCATAATCAGCTTGCCTGCAAAATAACCTTCCGGTCGCTTGAACGTGCTGCCTGCACTTGGATATTCCAATGGTTGTTTTGTCACGCGCTGCTCTCTTAATTCTGCCATTTTAGTGCGAATCTCACCTACATCTCCTCGACAAAGCTTTAATTTGGCTTTTAAAACCACATAACCTTTTTCCAGAATGCAACTATGACGATAACCTAAATCTAACTCTTCTACGGATAATTCTTTCTGATTACCATCTGTATCCAATACCAACACACTCGTAATGACCTCTTTCATCTCGCCACCGTAGGCACCGGCATTCATCACCACTGCACCACCTAAGGTACCCGGAATACCTGCTGCAAATTCAAATCCTGCCAATCCATTCCCTGCTGCTAACACTGCTATCTGTCCAAGGGTACATCCTGCACCTGCCGTAATCGATTCTCCATCACACAGAATATCTCCCATGAGATTTGTAACAGCAATAACCACACCTCGAATACCTTTATCTCCTACCAACAGATTGCTTCCATTACCTATTATATGATATGGAAGGCTATGTCTTTTACATAATGCGATGACTTCCGGTAAACTTTCCGTATCAGGTGTAACCAGCACGTCAGCTGGTCCACCCACACGAAATGTTGTATGTTGTTTCATTGGCTCATTTACATGAATCCAAGAATTATCTATTTTTTCTTTTAACTCGTTCAAAAACTCGTTATACATATTATTTTTCCTTCAAGAATGCTACATAGCCTCTATATGCTTCATATAAGTCAACTTTACTGATGATTTCCCATGGTGCATGCATGTTAAGGACTGCTACACCGCTATCAATTACGTTCATGCCGTAATTTGCGAGAATATAAGCGATTGTTCCGCCGCCTCCCTGGTCTACTTTACCAAGTTCTGCGGTCTGGAATGATACTTCATTACGTTCCATAATGTCTCTTAACTGTCCAACATATTCTGCATTGGCATCGTTAGAACCACCTTTTCCTCTAGAACCTGTATATTTATTAAATACAAGACCTTTGCCAAAATATGCAGTATTTGCTTTTGTCATAACAGATGGGAAGTTTGGATCAAACGCTGCTGATACGTCAGATGAAAGTACTTTTGAATTTCTTAATGCACGGCGTAATTTGAGTTCTGAATATTCGCCTGCTAAATTCATTACTTCTGCTACGGTATCCTCGAAGAAACGAGACTGCATACCACTTGCACCGACACTTCCTATTTCTTCTTTATCAACTAACAAACAAACACTTGTATATTCTGGTTCAACCATATCTGCAATCGCGGCATAAGATGGATAAGCACATACTCTATCATCATGTCCGTACCCCATAATCATACTGCGGTCAAATCCGTAATCTCTTGCATCACCAGCAGGCACTACTTCGATTTCTGCCGAAAGGAAATCTTCCTCTTCTATACCATATTCTGCTGTTAAGAGATTCATGATATTTGCTTTTACTTTCTCTTTTGCCTTATCTTTATCCTCTTTGTCAGAGTCATCTAATGGAATACTTCCAATAAGAACGTCAAGATTCTCACCTTCGATAATCTTGCCTGCTTTTTTCTCCATCTGGTCTGCTGCAAGATGTGGTAATAAATCTGTAATACCGAATACAGGATCACCCGGTTTGTCACCAACATTTACATTCACTACTGTACCATCTTTCTTCACAATGATTCCATGAAGTGCAAGTGGAAGTGTTACCCACTGATATTTTTTGATACCACCATAGTAATGTGTATCAAGCAATGCAAAATCTGTATTCTCATATAATGGATCCTGTTTTAAGTCTAAACGTGGAGAGTCGATATGTGCTCCTAAAATGCTCATACCTGCTTCTAAACTCTTCTTACCCATTACGAATAATGCAAGGCCTTTTCCCATGTTATTTGCATATATTTTATCGCCAGCTTTTAATGTACCGCCATTTGCAATGATCGTATCAAGATTCACAAATCCTGCTTTTTCTGCCATTTCGATTGTGTAAGTTACACATTCACGTTCTGTCTTACACTCTGAAATGAATTTACGATAACCTTCTGCAAATGTCATTACCGCATCTCTTTTTTCTCCTACTGGGTATTTCTCCCATGCATTTTTTCTTTCCATATTTTCTAATTCTCCTATTTCTTCTTTTTCCAGTCATCGAATATTCATCCAGTACAACTGCAAACACAATGACCAACCTCCCGCTCTACGGGCTGTATATTTTATAAGCTTTGCTTATTTAATATTTTAATCTATTCATCATCTTCCTGACTCTTGGTCATATTTTCCTGCCAACGACGATATAATTCCTGTGCCGCGTTATAGCCCTGTTTCTTCTGACGATGATTTACCGCTGCTGTTTCACAGATAACAGCAAGATTACGTCCTGGACGAATCGGCAATGAATGACAAACTACTTTGTTCCCCAGAATCTCGGTGTATTCTTCCTCCATTCCAAGTCGGTCATATTCTTTGTCCTTTTTCCACTCTTCCAACTTGATAACAAGGTCAATCTCCTGCTTCTCTTTTACACTTTCTACACCGTATAAGTTCTTTACATCTACAATACCAATACCTCTAAGTTCAATAAAATATCTGGTAATATCCGGCGAGGTACCAATTAACTTATGTTCATTAATTTTACGGATTTCTACTACATCATCCGTAACCAGACGATGCCCGCGTCGCAATAATTCTAAAGCCGCCTCGCTCTTACCGATACCGCTTTCACCCATAATCAAAAGACCTTCACCATATACGTCTACTAAAACGCCATGGATTGAAATACACGGTGCAAGCCATTCGCCCAGACAATAAATCAACTCCGACATAAATTCAGAGGTACTGCGTTTCGTTCCTAAAACAGGAACACTATTCTCCTCAGCAATCTTTAAAAACAATTCATCCGGCTGCAAATCTCTGCAGAAAATGATACATGGCATATCATATGACAAAAACTCCGTGTAAATCTCTTTTTTTCGCTCGGCATCCATATGCTGAAGATAAGTATATTCTACATTACCGATAATCTGTACTCGTGTTTGTGCAAAATGCTCAAAGAAACCGCTAAGCTGTAACGCCGGACGATTTACATCATTACTCATAACACGATGTCCTTTTAAATCTATGTCCGGCAAAAAATTATAAAGGTCCATAATCTGTACTATCTTTGACACCCCAACTCCATTTGTAGTTCCACTCATATTCGTACACGCACCTTTCTATGATATTACGTAATTATTCAGTATCTTCATAACCACGATTCTCCAATCCATAAAAACCGGCTTTGCCGATGGGATTTACTAAAACTCGAATCATTTTCTGGCAGTCTGCACCATCAATGCACAGACCTACTGAATGGTTATCATATCACATATAAATATAGCATACTAGCTCAATTTCTTCAACTTTTATGATATCTCACAGTTAGTGTTCAACTACTGCATTTCGAAAAAATTCATATACTGCCCAAGCAGATTTTTCGTTCATACTCTCTGTATCCATTAGGTCTTCCACACTGGCAGCTTTAATCGCATCCAAAGACTGATATTTCTTCATCAGTGCTTTGCGTCTCGAAGGACCAATCCCCGGTATATCATCCAATACGGAATGCACCTGTTCTTTACTTCTTAATGAACGATGATACTCAATAGCAAAACGATGTGCTTCATCCTGAATACGGGTAATCAGTTTGAACCCTTCACTATGGGTATCTATCGGTATCTCGATATTATTATAATATAAACCACGCGTTCTGTGATTGTCATCTTTTACCATACCACAGACCGGAATATTTAATCCCAGTTCTTCTAATACCTGCAAGCAGATATTTACCTGTCCGCGTCCACCATCCATCATAATCAAATCCGGAAATCGAGAAAAACTGCCGTACTCTTCGGATAGTTCTTTTTCTTTTAATTCCTGCTGTTCATTCACACCATGCGTAAAACGTCTCGTCAACACTTCGTGCATGGAAGCATAATCATCCGGTCCTGTAATCGTGCGAAGTTTAAACTTACGATAATCACTGCGTTTTGGCTTTCCTTTTTCATAAACAATCATGGAACCTACTGTTTCAAAACCATTGATATTAGAAATATCATATGCTTCCATACGAACGATGTCCTGCATGTCCAAAAGTTTTTCAATTTCTTTTACTGCACCAATCGTTCTACCTTCCTCACGACGCATTTTTTCTTTATCCTGATTCAGTACTAATCTGGCATTCTTTTGTGCAAGTTCTACTAGCTTTTCTTTTACACCTTTTTGCGGCACACGAATATATACTTTGCTCCCTCGTCGTTCTGCCAGCCAGTTTTCTAACACTTCCTTCTCATCAATATCCTGTGGAAGAATGATTTCTCTTGGGATAAATGGTGTTCCAGAATAAAACTGTTTGATAAAAGTTGTAATAATCTGTGTTCTGGTATCTTCCGTACCAATACGCACATAAAAATGGTCTCGCCCAATAAGCTTCCCGCCACGGATAAAAAACACCTGTACCACAGCATCGTTGTCATCTTTTGCTAACGCTACAATATCCTTATCTTCACCATTGGTATGCGTAATTTTTTGTTTCTGCGCAATCTGTTTTACACTGCCTAACAATTCCCTATATTCAATCGCTTTTTCAAACTCCATATCTTCAGAAGCCTGTAACATTTTTTCTTCCAAAGACTTCATAATCCCTGTATAATTTCCATTTAAAAATTCTAACGCCGCGTCTATTTTTTCCCTATAGCCCTCTTTACTGATATACGCCTGACATGGTGCGTCACACTGATGAATGTGATAATTCAAACATGGACGTTCCTTCCCGGTATCTCTTGGAAGATTACGGTTACAGGTACGTAGTTGATAGAGTTTATTTATCATCTCTATGGTATCCTTTACCGCTCCAGCGCTTGTATATGGTCCAAAATAACGAGATTTATCTTTCTTTTGTTGACGTGAAAAGAGGACCCTTGGAAAATCTTCTCCAAGAGTCACCCTAATGTACGGATACGTTTTATCATCCCGAAGCATCGTGTTATACTTTGGACGATGCTCTTTTATTAAATTACATTCTAATACCAAAGCTTCCAATTCCGAATCTGTGACGATGTACTCAAATCGAGCAATTTGTTTTACCATCTGTGCTTTCTTGATACCCTCGTCATGGCTCGGTTGAAAATACTGGTGTACACGCTTTCGCAGACTGACTGCCTTACCGATATAGATAATCACATCTCGACTGTCATGCATAATATAGACACCCGGCTGATCCGGAAGCTTTTTTAATTCCTCTTGGATGTTAAACATATTTCTTCTCCAAACTTTATGCTTCCTCGGTCTCTTCTGAAGCATTTGTTTCATCTGTCACCAACACATCGATCGTCTGAGGAGTGTCCTCACTTATTTCTTTTGATTCACTGACAGATAATTTGCCTTCTGCCTCTAATGCCTGCTCCATGAAGCTCTTTTTATCGCTTTCTTCTTCTGTTTCCGGGATTCCCTTAATCTGGCGGAAAATCTTCATAAACTCTTTACCAGTAATTGTCTCGTGCTCATACAAGTACTCAGAAATCTTATCCAAGCATTCACGGTTGTCTACCAACATCTGCATTGCTTCGGAATAACACTGATTGATAAGCTTTAATACTTCTTTATCTAATTCTGCTCGAGTTGCACTAGCAACGTTATAACTTGCCTGATAATCCAAATATTTATTCTCCGTAGATGCCAGACACATCATACCAAATTTATCCGACATACCAAATCTGGCAATCATAGCTGTCGCTATATTAGTAGCGTGTTCAATATCATTGGCTGCTCCACTGGTAGCGGATTCAAATACCAACATTTCTGCCGCACGCCCTGCCATGTAGGTGCGAATTTTAGCCAACAATTCTTCCTTGGTCTGTAAATATTTTTCTTCTTCCGGTGTCTGAAGAGTATATCCTAATGCCCCCATGGTACGTGGTACAATCGTAATCTTCTGAACCGGTTCTGTATCTTTCGATAACGCTGCAACGATTGCATGACCCACTTCATGGTAAGCTACAATCTTGAGTTCCTGTTCACTCATAACACGGTCTTTTTTCTCTTTACCACCTACTGCCACCAATTCAAAGGCTTCAAATAAATCTGCCTGATTTACATATTTTCTGCCCTTCTTAACAGCACAGATAGCCGCCTCATTGACCATATTCGCAAGATCAGAACCTACTAAACCTGCTGTCGCTAATGCAATCGCATCTAAATCTACCGTTTCATCCATCATAACGTCTTTTGAGTGAACTTTTAAAGTATCCAGACGTCCCTTTAAATCCGGTTTATCTACAATGATACGACGGTCAAAACGTCCCGGACGAAGCAATGCCTTATCCAAAACTTCCGGTCTATTTGTAGCAGCTAAGATTAACAATCCCTTAGAAGTGTCAAAACCATCCATCTCTGCTAACAACTGGTTTAATGTCTGCTCACGTTCGTCATTACCACCACCAAAACGAGAATCACGGCTTTTACCAATCGCATCAATCTCATCAATAAAAATAATACATGGAGCCGCTTTCTGAGCGTCCTGGAACAAATCACGCACTCGTGCTGCACCTACACCAACAAACATCTCTACAAAATCAGAACCTGCCAACGAGAAGAATGGTACACCCGCTTCACCTGCAACCGCTTTAGCAAGCAACGTTTTACCTGTACCAGGAGGTCCCACCAAAAGAGCTCCCTTTGGTAACTTCGCACCAATTTCTTTATACTTCATAGGATTATTTAAAAAGTCTACCACTTCCTGTAAAGATTCTTTTGCCTCATCCTGACCTGCTACATCCTTAAATGTAACGCCTGTGGTACGCTCCATATTGAACACTTTCGCTTTGCTCTTGCCAACACCCATGGCACCGCCACCCATACGCTTCATCAAAAAGCCCATGAGCACCCAAATTAAAGCCAATGGTAATATCATGCTTAATATATTATAAAGCCATGTAGAAGTGTTGTCCGGAATCGCACGTGAAATCTCCACACCTTCTGCCTTCAATAATGGCAATAATTCTTCATCGCTGATATATCCGCAGTAATAATTTATCTGCTGCTCATAAAATCCGGTTTCTACTTCTTTAGGAGTAATGTTAATCTGATAAGTATCAAATTCTACAGCTTCTACCTGATCTGCTTCTACCATTTCCAAAAACTCACTATATGTGATTTCTTTCGTGCTCATTTCCGTAAAACGATTCATTAGCATCGTCATAAAAAACAGTACAATCAACGAAGTAATCGCATATACCATGAAAGTATGACCACCACGGTTATTCTTCCCATTGTTCTGATTATCATTTCCATTATTTCGGTTATCTCCGCCATTCGGCTGGTTTCCCTTATTATAATTATCCATATAATTACCTTTCCTTTGTTTAAGTTACCTTATATTGTAACTATTCAGAGTATCATTCACAAAACCGCTTTGACTTTGAATAGCTACATTATATTTAAAAACTGCTTTAAATGCAATCTTTTCCCAATTTATTTACATCTGATGACGTACAACTGCGTACTCATCATCCAACTGATAGTACGGGCAATCTCTGTAACCTCCCTGTATCATTCTTGCAAAATCATCCTCATCCATGTCCACTTCACAATAGTAGCACTCATCCTCTTCATCATATACGTTATAAACACAAGAATCACAATTTGCTTTCGCCATTATGTAGTTCCTTTCTCATTGCTTTTTTTCTATATTTATGGTATCTTACAAAAGAATTTTACACGAATTTTCACATTTGTAAAGGAGAATCCATTATGTCCATGTATGATAACTTACCAAAAGACCCAGTTATTTTATTAAGCTTCACCAATACACAGCTTCGTGACACTTTTGAATCTTTAAGTGCCTTCTGTACAAATTTCCAGATTTCCGAAGAAGATATCTGTAATAAACTTGCCGCATTAGACTATGCATACGATAAAAAAACAAACCAATTTATCTAACCCGTCTCTTTAATAGTTTGCCAAAATGTTCTGCAAGTACTCCGTGTATTCCTTGACAGTTTTTTCCGGACTTTGAATTTTGACCGTGCTTCCTAATCCTGTTAACCATCCAAAAAACTGTCGACTCACTGCCACATTAACACGCACTAAAATGTGTTCTTCGTCAAAATTTCTCATAGACACGTCATTTCCAAACCGATCAATAAATACACCGGTCATTTTTCTATCACATAGCAGTATCACCGTTTCTTCTTCTCCGGCAAACATACCAAATGTTTTTCTGGAATATCCTGCTATGTCAAAGTTCTCAAACACTTCTTTCCCCTGTCTGCTCTGCTCTGCCAAAGAAATATTTAACATCTTATCCACACGATAATGCTTTATCATATTACTTTCATCATCATATGCTATCAAATAGTAATTATCGTCATCCCAAGTCAATAACCACGGACTAACCGTATAATATTTTCCATCATGCCGTGCTATCATTTCTTTTTTTACATTCCAATCAAAATATAAAAATTGAATTTTCACATTTTCTGCAATAGCAGAATAAATCTGATCTACATTATAATAAATATTCTCATTGACTGCTTTGGCACGATTCGTCACTACCACCTGACGATGAAGCTGTCTGGCTTCTCTTTTACTACACAATGTCTCTAGTTTTCCAATTAATTCTCTGGACTTTTTACTGGTAATAAACTTAGACGATTGAACTGCATCTACCAAAAGTTTTAACTCTGCCAATTCAAACTGGCGACTGACAAGCTGATAACCTGCCGGACGTTCCTTTACTTTCACAATATCCATCCCAAAGTCAACCAATGTATCGATATCATCATAAATACTTTTCCGCTCTGCTAAAATTCCTTGTACTGCAAGATAATCGATAATCTCCTGTGTGGTTACGATATGAGCATCGTCTGTTTTTTCCATTAATAATTGTATAATATAAAGCAACTTCTGCTTTTGTTTTTCTGATTTCGGCATAGCCCCTCCATCCTCTTATGATATATAACCGGTAAAATCCCCCGACCACTGCCGAGGGATTTTTGAGGAGTTTAGTTATGAAAATGTTATGTTTATCAAAGTAGAATTATTATCTTCCTTCGATGAATTTAGTATACAAAAGAAATGTGTCCGAATTATGTCGATTTACAAAAAAAACTCTTAAAAAACCTATTCTTCATTTAAGAAATCTTTAAGATTTGCAGACATTTTATTCATAATTTAATAACTCTACACAAAGTTTCAATAACTTTTCTTCTTTTGCACTGTTTTCAAATATTACTTTTCCTGTTTCTTCTGACAGGCTCAAAAGTCTCCGCTCTTCTAACTGACGTCTGGTTTCTCTGGCAGTCCCTTCTCCACCATCAAAAAGCACCACTCCGTCACCTAATACTTTTTTTATCATCTTCCGTACAAATGGATAATGTGTACACCCTAAAACTACTGCATCCACTTTCTCATATGGTGCAAACAAGTTATACAAATACTGTTCTAATGCTTCACTTTGTAGTTCTCCTCGTTCTACAAATTCCATTAAGCCAGGGCATGGAAGCGGCATAATCTCCGCCTTCTCCTCAAAGCGCTGCATCAAACACCTAAATTTCTCCTCACGTAAAGTCATCGGAGTAGCCATAACCAATACCGTAGGATGTTCTGCGGATAGTACCGCTGGTTTTAATGCCGGCTCGATTCCAATTACCGGTATATCGGTATAACGTTTACGAAGAAGCCCTATCCCTGCACTAGTAGCCGTATTACATGCCACTACCAAAGCTTTTATTCCCTTACTATATAAATATTCTGCATCATTGCTCACCAATTCCACTACCTGGTCCAATGTTTTGGTACCGTATGGTGCATTTGCGGAATCTCCAAGATATATATAATTTTCATTCGGCATAAGTCTGACTAACTCGCGTAAGATACTGATGCCCCCAACTCCCGAATCAAATACGCCAATCGGAAGTGCTGTTTTTTCTATGATAGTTCCCAACTCACTTTACTTCCTTTATCCGAACGTGTCACCACAAGCTTGCGGTCGATTTGTTCTTTTAATTCTGTCACATGCGAAATAATTCCAACCATACGTTTTCCGCCAGTCAATTGCTGTAATACCTCAATCGCCTGATTTCTTGAATCTGCATCCAGTGAACCAAAACCTTCATCAATAAAAAGCATATCCATCTGTATACCACCGGCATTTTTACCTACAATATCAGAAAGTCCTAACGCCATTGACAAAGCTGCCATAAAAGATTCTCCACCGGATAATGTTTTCACATCTCGTTCACTGTCTGTTACCAAACTATAAACGGATAAATCCAAACCTTCGTTGGAACGTTTTCCTACATCACTTTCTTCCTTTAACTTTAGCATAAACTGCTGACCGCTCATCGTCAATAGGCGTTTGTTTGCTTCATGAATAATTTGTTTAAAATATTGCCGTTGAATGTAAGTTTCAAAATCAATTTTCGCTGAACCAGACAATCTGCCGCTAGCCGTACGATACAGACTCTTCACCACTTGATCTTCGTCATTTAAACGAGTTCCCACAGTTTGATAGTTTCTACTATTTTCTAAAACCGCCCTGTTTGTCTGACAGGCTGCATGTAGCTGTAATTTACGGCGTTCCAACTGCTTTACTTTTGCCGTCACATCTTTAAGCTTTGTCTTTAATTCTATCGTTTCTTGTTTTTCCTTGCCCTTTAAGGCTTTCTCCCAAGTCACTAACTGTCCTGATACAAGAGAACATTTTTCCTGATACTCTCTGCTCTCCCGCTCCAATTTTTCCCTACTTCGCTCAGGCAGATATGCCCGCTTGTAATCTTCCTCATTTTCAAAAAAAGACTCTCGTAATTGTTTTTCATATGCTTCCTGTGCCTGAACCAGGCCCTTTTGGCAGGCCTTGTTTTTTTCCTGTTCCTGCTTTAGCTGTCCCCTGCACATCTGCAATTCTTTCTGTGCACTTTCCAACTGTTCTGTACTCTTTGCCAGCTTTGCTTTCGCACGATTTAATTCATTTTCCAATTCACTTATTTGATGTATGATATCCCCTTTTGCCAACGCAGGATGTTCCTTCGAACCACAAACCGGACATGGTTCATTTTCTTTTAACCCCATAGCTAACAATCCGGCCTGTTGTTCAATCAACATTTTATAGTAAGCATCCTGTTGCATCTCTAAAGCAGCTCCTGCTTGATTGCGTTTTTCTTCCCAACTCTTCAAAGCAGATTCCAACTTTTTAATAAGTTTTAAAGACTGCTCCTGATTATGCATTGTATCGATATATTTTTCTTCAAAACTTTTTATTTTTTCTGCCCTCTTTGCCTCTGCAATGCGTTGCACTCTAAGTTTTTCTTCCTCTACTTTTTCTTCCAATTCTTGCTGCATACGCTTCATCCGCTCAAACTGCTCAAACTGTCGGTTTACCTCTTCCATACTGAATAATACAACTGACAAACGTTTCTCTTCTTCTTTGTAAGCCGCAAGTTCTTCATCTACTTCCTTTTTTCTCAAAGCAATTTGCTCAATCAGTTCTTCCAGCACTACTTCCCCTTCGAACACTTCCTTCATCTCCTCCGGAATAGTGATTCTCGCTTGTTCCTGAGCATAAGCCCTTTTATTTTCTTCTATCTGATTATCCAAATGTATGGAACGATATTTTAACCGTTCCTGAATTCTCCAGTATTTATCCGTCTGAAAGAGCTTCGAAAAAATCTTTTTTCTCTCATCCGATTTCGTATATAAAAGCTTTAAAAAATCTCCTTGAGCAATCATCACAATCTGTGTAAACTGCTCCACAGAAAGCCCCAAAATCTCCTCTATCTTTGCGTCCGTTGCTGCTTTTTTCTCTGGAAACAAATTCCCATCCGGCATTATCAGTTCTACATTCGACGCCACCTTCTGTAACTTTACTGTACCATTTTTTAACGTTTTCTCTATTTGGTACTCAGGATTTCTACGTACCTGATATTCCTGTTCCTGATATAAAAAAGTAAGTTCTACAAAAGTTTCAGTAGAAGGAGACGCATACTGACTTCGCATCATATTACCACTTCGTTCTCCACCACTGGTCTGCCCATAAAGTGCATAGGTAATCGCATCAAATATTGTTGTTTTTCCGGCTCCAGTATTGCCTGTAATCAGAAAAATCCCCTGCTGCGTTCCATCAAAACCAATCTCCGTTCTTCCAGCATAAGAACCAAACGCAGAAATCGTTAACTGTATCGGCTTCATTCCATGTCACCGCCTTCCTGCAATACCTCTTTTAACAATGTATCTTCTACCTCCGTCATCTCTCTTCCGTTTAATTCTAAGAAGAAATTGCAAAATGCTTCGTATGGTGCAAGATTTTCCGTCTCGATATCACCTAATTCTAAAAGTTTTCTGGTTCGGGCATTGTCAATTTTTATCTCCAAAATATGGTCATAATTTTTTTCTAAGAGCTCTCTTGGCCGACTTGCCTCCACTTCATCTGTTAACGTAATACTTACATAATCATGACATACTTCTCCCATAGTTAATGCAAGTATCTCTTCTATCGTACCTCTCAGTTTCCGAACCCGACGTGGCAATCTCAATGGTAATCTCGTAATAACCGGTTCCACCCCTTTTTCTCCCAGTTCTACTAAAATTATCGTCTTTTCATCCTCCGCTTCACTAATCGAATAAGGAAAAATCGTACCACAATAATAATTTTTCTCTGAACCAATTTTTTGTGAACGATGAATATGACCAAGCGCAGCATAATCAAACACTTCTAGCACTCCTACATCCACATTATCAATGCCACCTACTACATGTACTTCCGAATCACTAGTTACAGGCACCTCTCCGCCACCTGCAAAAAACTGATGACTCACGAGAACATTTCTTTTTGTGACATCAATATCTTCGCGTTCTAATAAACGTCGCACAGCATCAGAAAAGCTCAAACTTTCTTCAGGAAATATTTTTTTCAAATACGCAGGTTTTACAAAAGGAAGCAGGTAGAACATCACCTCTCCGTATGCATCTTGTAAACTCACTGTTTTCACTCGTTCTTCCTGCAATAACGGGGGCATCCCAACAATATGAATAGCATGTTTGGCCAAAATCTCTCTCGCATAATCCAAACGCCTTGCACTATCATGATTGCCAGCAATCAGACAAATTGTCAGTTGCTGTTTTAACCCATCCAATTCCGTAAGAAACTCATCAAATACAGATATAGCCTCTGCTGAAGGCACCGGCGTATCATAAATATCACCTGCAATCAACACCGCCTCCGGCTTCTCCTTTTTCACATGTTCCACCACTTGCTGTAACATCGCACGCTGCTCTTCTAACAAGCTATAGTGATGCAGTTGTTTTCCTATGTGTAAATCTGATAAATGAATAAATCTCATATACATCCTTCTCCACTTTTCGTTCTCGACTCATTTTTTCATCATCTGTACAGTAAATGCACAGACCTACCAAATATAAGGATTTTGTCATTATAACATGAACCGTATAAACACAAAATAGATTTTCTATAATTTTTTCCCTTGACAAAGCATACTCTTTCATGTAGAATTTATTTTGTTGTAAAACAACTGCCCAGTTAGCTCAGTTGGTAGAGCAAGGGACTGAAAATCCCTGTGTCTCTGGTTCGATTCCGGAACTGGGCATTTTTTATTTGTAACTATTCAGAGCCAAGGCGATTTTGCGAATGGTATTCTGAATAGTTATTTTTATTTTAAAAAGGAAAGATTCTTCTTACGAAAAATCTTTCCTTTTTCATTTTGCTACTTATATTTTAAATCGATTCACTTCCAGATTTAATTGCTCTGCCACACCCCTATTAGCATCTGCTTCACTTCCTATATCTGATACCCTAGACGTTAAATCACAAGAAGTCTCAGCCACACTACTAACACCTCTAGTGCTTTCTTCTACAGCAATATTCACTGCTTCAATCGCATCTTTGATGCTATCAATACTCTCTCTCAACTGACCACTTTCCGTCGCAAAACTCTGCATCATACCGTTCATATCACTAACATTTTTGCGATATTCTTCACTTGTCACTAATAACTTCTCGTATCCTGTCATCGCAGTCTCTTCCATGAAGTTAACCATGAATTCTGCCTCTTGTGCCAATTCGTTTACCGCGGAGATAACCTCTGCACTTACACGGCGTATTTCTCCAGCCGCAGCTGCAGAATTAGAAGCCAATTTTCCGATTTCATCTGCAACAACAGCAAAACCACGTCCTGCTTCACCTGCTCTTGCAGCCTCAATACTAGCATTTAATGCAAGTAAATTCGTCTGATCCGTGATATTAATAATCTCCGCAGTAAGCTCACTGATTTCTTCAACTGCTTTAGAACGCTCAATTTTCTCATTAACAGTTTCCGCCATCTTCAATGCCTGTTCTTTTGCATTTTTCTGCTGTTCTACTGCTTCCTGATAAATATGGACTGCTTCTTGCATCACGCTATTAGAATTTATACTTCCTTCATTCGCACTAGCCGCAATAGAATCCACTGCTCCGGTTACCTGGAACACCGCTTCATTAATCTGATTTAAAGAAGCATTTGTCTCTTCCATGGCAGCACTCATTTCTTCCATAGTTGCTGACACATCAGCAATATTCATCTCTGCACTCATAAGATTATCTGCTATTATCTTGGACGAACTATTCAGCTGTACAGAATTTACTGCAATATTCTTCATAATACTTCGAATATATTCAAGCAATGCGTTAATATTCTTTGCAATCAATTCCATCTCATCACCAGAATGGATATCCAATTTCTGTGTCAAATCACCTTCATTATTAACCAAATCAAAAACCTTCTGATTTACAATATGTAAACCTTTTGTGACCGCATTGATGATAAGGCTTAAAAGAACAATCGATCCCACCATACTAATCGCCGCCATTGTCATCACGCGCTGGACATTTGAATTCAAACGTTCTACAACACCTGACGCATCATAATCACTTCCTAATATCGCCACAACCTGTCCATTACTGTCATAAATTGGACGATATGCAGAAATCAAATCTCCATACTCAGTCTCATCTATATAGTCCTGTACATAGTTCTCTCCTTCAAATACACCACGTAATTCCTCATAAGAACTGTCAAATTCTTCGCCTATCACACATTGCTCTTCGGAATCATCAGTATCTACACCATAGTACACATTTACACCATCTGTATACAATGTATATAAATATTTAATCCCACACGTTTCGCGAATACTACGTAGACTCTTTAATACCGCTTCATAATTCGCCGTACCTTCATCGCCTGGTTGCAATCCCGAAATCTTATCTCCGTCCACTGCCATAGCCGCAACGGTAGCTGACATCTCTGCTTGCTCTACGCCCATAGCGATCATTCCATTACTAATCTGAAGATAAGAATTCACTCCTAAACTCGTACAAGTCGCTAAAATCACCAAAACTACCGGGATTAGAATCTTCAGTTTTATTCCCATTCTCCTTGTCTTTTGCTTCATATTTATCCTCACTTTCTCTTCATTGTGCAGTTCTTTTCATATCCACTATTAATTAAGCACAAATCAAATATATTATACACCAGACTTTTCAATAAAAAAAGAAAAACATTGAAAAATCAATGTTTCTCTTAATGCCGGCGACCGGAATCGAACCGCTCGCCGACATTGAAAATACTGAAAGAAAGGGGCTTTGAGAACATCGCTAAACTTTAAAGGCCCAGTAGGGGTTCAAATAAAACTCATTATCAACGTTATAGTAGCAATCACTACCGTGATAATTGTAGTCGCAATCGTAAAAGTTTTATTTGCTTTTCTTTCCAAATATTCATTTCCTTTTTCAGTTAACATAAATTGGCTTTTACACGATGTTGCTCTATCATCCTCAAAATGCTCTATAGTAAACATTTCCTCAAAGCCATCATCTCGCTCACTCGGATAACCGATATATTCTATAAGCCGCGCATAATCTGATGTATTTCGTTTAGCCACTTTAAGAATTTTACATAACTCAGGTGATGTAAGAATTCCGTATTTTTTCAATGTCTTTAAAAACTTCAATCTTTGTCTGTTCATCTCTGTTTTACTCCTATAACGTTTATTTAGTCTTTACTCTTTATCAACATGTTATATAAGTTTAACACCATACATCCTCTAAATCGACACGAAACTCTACATATCTAATTCAAATCAGAAAGTCTATTTACCCAAAGGCATAAAAATTTGCGCCCTCTTATAGCATACTTCTTAATTTGTTTTTTAACTCTTCTAATTCATCAATTTCAATATCTGGATTATCAATTTCTATCTGCTCAAGCAATTCTATTTTTCTCTCAATATCCGAAATAGTATTTTCTTTTAATCTCATAATCAAATCTATACGTTCGTTATCATGCACAATAATTTGTCGTATATATTCCTCTCGTAAACCAACAAAGTCAACAATTTCCATAATCTTATTCTTATCTTGCTTTACATAACTATATAAATCAGAATAATATTCCACACTAAATGGGTCCTTCTGAATACAATCTATGTATGCATTAATCAACTTCTCATAATTTTGCGTGGTTTTATTCTTTTGATACATTTTTTTATAATTTTCTAATCTAGCATCTTCTCTATCTGTATGTGCGTCAATTTCTCCCCATACACCTTCTTCCTCAAAAACATCCCATAATGAACTAAAAATTTCAGAATTATAAAAATATACAATATTATATGCAAAGTAATCCAAGCAACACTCATCATAAATTTTATCTTTTAATTTATTGATTTTATTTCTATCTGCAACATTAATAATCGTATCGCCAATGCCTCTAACAATACCATTAGCAGCATTCATAGCACTAGCTTTAGCCACTCCAGTTAATGCTCCTCTTATGCCAAATCCTCCACCACTCCAATAGCTCCTACTAGCTCTCTGTACATCACGCGTCTTTGAAATTTTATCAACTTCTCTTTGCAAGTTATCTGCTTTTAGATAAAATTCTTTAACAATTTCTGTAATACTATCCTCATATTCTTCCCCATCATCATCTTGTAAAACATCTACAAACTCTTCAGCCGTAATATAATCAACGCCATATTCAACCAATAAAGAAATAGCATAATCAATACCTATTTTTATTTCTTCTACTAAGTATGGAAGAAGCACATTATATATAGAATTAAATGAATGAATTTTACTTTCATACATATCTTCAAATTCATCATATCTTTCTTCTGCCTTTTCAGTAATTTTTCTAAATACTTCAAAAATCTTGTCATACCTAGAATTATATTCTATTTTTCGACCGTATAATTCAAACTTAACACTATCACCATTATTTTCTTTTTTGCAACTGCTACTTTCTTTTATTTGCTTCACACCACATTTAATACAAAATACAGATTCATTAGGAATCTGTTCACCACATTTAAAACAAAACATAAAAACCTCCCAATAATTATCATTATCTATGCTTACATTATAAAAAATTTCTGTTACTCAGAAGTTCGACTGCTAATTTTCTTTTTTCACCGTACCAACTTGCAAAGGCTTTCACCTGTCCTTTATATGTTTCCCAATCTATATCTCCTCGTTCATAAGATGCTTGCGCTTTTTCTACGTCTTTTCTAAACGTACTCTCACTATAATCTTTTCTTCGTGTACACATTCTTCCCCCTATTCAACATATATTTCTTTAAATCTACCACTTTATTTTTTGCAATGCATTAATCCTACATTAAGTCTATTCTTTAAATAGCAGATTGTCAATATTCACTCTCATCCATTTATGTATGGTTCTCCTTGTTTATTTTTGTTCTCTAGTCACCTTAATTCGTATTCTACTACTAAGCTTGAATCTTGGTCAATAAACTATCACTCTTATATGTACTTAGTGCCACCTATGTGGTGCGGTTTTAGTGCCAGCGGTGTTTTTCGCAACTGTGGATAATAAATAACATATTAGGGTAAAAAATTTTACATTTACACTTTTCATTTCTTCTACATTATCTCCAAACAAGAAAGCGAGGTAATGCAAATGGACAACAATTGGAAATCAGACATTAACTTAGAAACAGACAGAGAACTTGATGAATTTGATGAGAAACGACACCTAACTTGCACGCAGACAGACCATCTCTTTTATATGATTTATCGTGATACAGAATACCGTTCTCATTTTCCACTTGGCTACAATGATAAAACCGTAAACGAACGATTTGTTGGCTATGCTGGTGCTATTTACAACAAAGATGATGATTATGTATTTTTTGACGAACCACTTCCTCAAGATGTAGATATTTACATCTGTGCCAATGGTATGAAAACACCATACAGAAGAGGTATCGACAATCTAATCAATATACAGAATTTAGTGATTGATATTGATTCCCACGATTCCACACTAACGATAGATGAGCTGAATGCACACATTGAAGCATTTGAAAAGCAACTGACAAAGAAACTAATTGTAAAACCAAATCTTATTAACCGAACTGGTAGAGGCATTCATCTATGGTACTTCCTAGAACCTTGCCATGTATCGTTAAGTAAAATTTGTTTAAGTGTTATTGATATGCTATGCACTCACATAAGCGAAATAATGACCGAGCTGAAGGAAACTGAGCTAACGATAGACAAAGCATCATCTATTAAACTAAATGGTTTATTCCGCTTACCATACTCCTACAACACAAAAGCGAAACGCTGGTCGGAATGTACGATGCTCCACGAAGATTTGCAAGATATCAATAAATTCCGTAAGAAATTATTGAAAAAAGGATATAAGAGCAATTATTTCATTGATTATGCTGGAAAGACAAAAAAGAAAAGCGTTGGCAAGAAAATCAATGCTGGCAGATACCAATTCTCTCCTAAAATCAATACGAACGACTACACACCTTGTTTAATACACAGAAAAATGTTTATGGAACATCTATTTCAAACAAGAGATGGAAAGATTGGCTCAAGAGATTTAATGATATTCGCTATGTATGCTACACTAATTCAACTATTCGAAAGAGATGATGCACAAGCACGTTGTATAGAATTAAATGACTTCTTCGAAGAACCGCTATCACATTCGAAACTGTATGAGATTTTCAAAGATGTAGATAGAAAACGTTATAAATTCACGGTACATAGATTTTTAGATTTAATCAATGCCACCGATGAAGAAAGAGCTTGGTATCACAAGCTATCCGTGAAAGAAGAACGTAAAAAGGAGAGACGTGAAAAAAAGGAACAACGCAACGCCAGAGTCAAAGAACTTTATGCACAGGGGTATTCCATTGTCGCAATCAGCAAGGAAATGAATTTGTCTCGCCCTACCATCTATAAAATCATACAGTAAGAAATGTGAATTTCATTTTGCTAGATCGTGTTTCACGATAGCAAAATGCACACGAGAATGCTTGCTTTCTCTAGTGTGTTAGAGGAACGTAGTTCATCTTCTATACTGTAGTTGCTAGCTAAGCACTTTAAAACTTACAAAAAGGAGCATTATTATGTATGGAATTATGAGAACAGAGAAAAGACAAAGAAACGCTGTGTATGGCATTCAACTTGAAGCCAACCGAACACAAGCTGACCATTTCAAAGGTCGTGAATTTCACGGCTCGGATATTGATTGGAGCTTAACGGAACAAAATTATCCTTTGATTCCAATTAACAACAATTGGAACAAGACAATTAACGAAACACTGGCAAAATACAACATTAAGCCACGTAAGAATTCAGTAGTGCTTTTAGATACGATATACACCGCATCTGCAGAATTCTTTGATGGTAAAACCAAAGAAGAAGTAATCGAATACTTTAAGGCTTGCTTAGAGTTCCACGAAAAGACTTATGGAAAGCACATAATAAATGCTGTAATTCATTTCGATGAAATTGGTTCAAATGATACTTTGCAAAATGAAGATGGCACTTTGCGTGCTGCAAATTATCATTTGCATATTGCTACAATTCCATTAGTCAGGAAAAAAGATGGTACATATTCACTTTCAGCAAGTGATTTAATGGGTGGTCGTGGTGAATACCGACAAAAGCAAGATGATTTCTACTCACAAGTGTCAAGTCTTTGGGGACTTGAACGAGGTGAAGTTAAAGATTATAGTGAAACTCGCAAACATCTCAATAAGATGGAGTACGAAGTCCAGCAAATGCAAATCAAAGCAGAAAAAGCTAAAACAGAGCTTGATATTCGTCAGCGTGTGTTAGATGCTTGCACTCAACCGATGGAGCATATCGAAGTATTATCCACTACAAACGAAAATAAGCTATTAAACAGACCAGCTACATCAACAGTTAGAACCAGCGATTTAGAACGCTTAGAAGGGCAAATAAAGACAGCCAATGACTTGCAGAATGGTTTAAAGGAATTAAATAAGCTGGCAAAGGAAACTGTTGAACTTGCTTCCACAGAAGAACGTGTTATCGAATTAAAGGAAGAATTACGAAAAACGCAATCGAACTGTAAACAATTGCAAGAAACTGTCAAGCATAAAAACAGCGAAATTAGCAGATTAACCGACTACATACAGAAATGGCAACAATGGTTTAATGCCGTTAAGATATGGATGCACAAACGTCAGCTGGTAAAAGATTTTGAACAGTTTATAGAACACGAAACCAAAGAGCTGGTTCGTGAAGAAATTACATATGATGAATTTGACAGAGGCTAACAAGCCTCTTTTTTTATACCCCGACAAAAGCCCAAACCTATATTCTATCGAAAATCAACACTAATGGTAGGGAAATTACATGTAGAAAAAATCACCTAAAAATGCCCTATTTTTCTACGCTCTGCTACCCCCATATTTGATTTCATTTCTACCTATAATCTCTATGTCAGACACAAAAACTACAATTTTATGAATGCCGATTCCCGTACAGTTTCGGTAGAAATTGAACTAGCGCTAGTTCATATTCGGAAAGGAAGAATATGAACAAAAATTCAAAATCTAATACCACAATTTCAACAACTAATATTTCTGCATTAACAGAACAGTTAAAATGTGCTAATATGAGTAATGAAGTTAGCGATGTTCTCAAAGAATTAGAAAATATGTTAAACAGACAATTTTTAGAGAACCATCCATATAAAATTTATTACTCAGAGGCAGAGCAGAACTGGATTACCTATGTGGTAGATGAAACAAGAAAAGATAATCGCAGACGTGTAAAGCGTAAGAGTAAAGAGAACCTTGAAAATTATTTAATAGAATTCTATAAGGAAAAGCAACAGCAAGATTCTATCCTTAATATCACTTTAGAAAAGCTGTATGAAAGATTCTTAATTCACAAGCGAGATAAAACAGCTGTTACAGGAAAAACTCTTGTCGAATATACAAACGAATGGAATAAATTCTTTAAGGGTACTGACCTCGCCAAAATGCGAGTAAAAGATATCACGCCTAAGGCATTAACAAACTTCTATCGTTCTCTCACAAAAGACAGGGCTTACACCTATAAAAGCATTAGCAACGGTCGCGCTCTTTTAAATGGCATTATGTACTTAGCGGTAGAAGAGGAAATCATTCTTCACAACCCAGTATTAGATGTAAATTTTAAAGATTTACCATATAAGCCAGTTAAAAGCCAAAAGAATAATGTATATACCAAAAAAGAAACAGCCCAGTTATTAACTTACTTAAAGGATATTAACGAACCTTATGCGCTTGCAATTCAGTTATCATTTTATCTATTTATTCGAATTGGAGAAACAAAAGCCATTCGCTTCGAAGATATTGATTTAGAAAATAGAAGCGTATTTCTTCATTCTCAGGTTTTAAATGACCGACAGTTAAATGATGACCTTACATTTACTTCACGTGAAGTTATTGTTTCTGACCATATCAAAGGTAATACAGAAAAAGGATACCGCACACAGAAACTCACAGATGAAGCAATTGAAATTATTGAAAAAGCAAGGTTGCTTAATCCTAATGGTACATACCTTTTTGAGCCAAACGGCAAAGTGATGAATACAGACACATTTAACAAACATTTAAAGAAATACTGTGAAGCGTGTGGTGTTCGATACTTTTCAAGCCATAAAATTCGATTCTATAATGCAAGTACCGCTTACGATGGAAAGAACTTAACAACCATCTCCACATTGATGGGACATAGCAAAGTTGCTACTACATTACACTATTTAAGAAATGTGGAACTTGATGATGAATCATCAGAAGCATTCAAAAAACTTGGTTTATCATCTAAGAAAGAGACAAAAGAATAGGGGTTCAAAAGGGTTCAAACAATTTTGAACAAAAAAATAAGGAAACGCTGAATTTATCAACGTTTCCTTAACTTTTACTTAATGCCGGCGACCGGAATCGAACCGGTACTGTATTTCTACAACAGGATTTTAAGTCCTGCGCGTCTGCCAGTTCCGCCACGCCGGCATAACTATATTCAATTTATTGAACATAACTACTCGCAACCGTGTGAAATAAATTTCACACAATTTCGCAGTGCTCGTCAAATCTTCATGCAAGCACTCGATTTTCCTCGCTACTCGCGAAAATGGGCGGAGGTGGATTCGAACCACCGAAGCAATTTGCAGCAGATTTACAGTCTGTCCCCTTTGGCCACTCGGGAATCCACCCATTGTTTCGGAACACATGTCCTAACAAAAATAGATTATAGCACAATGTTTTTGATTGTGCAAGTATATTTTTCACGAATAGGCAGAGAAAATACAAAAAAAGAGTGCGACAAGCTTTCACTTGTCAACACTCCTCATTTTGTATTTAACGAACAACGTAAGCCCTAGAAATTACTTATAATTTTGAAGGCTACCTATTCGTGCATGTAGATCCTATACGGTCTGACCTTTTCCAATATATATTGGGAAGTTCTCTGTTCCCTTTAATGATGTACCATCTGTAATAGTAACATCTTTATCAGAAACTGCATATTCAATAGTAACGCCTTCGCCAACAATAGTATCCTGCATTAAGATACAGTTTTTAACTTTTGCACCCTTTGAAATCTTAACACCTCTAAATAAGATACAATTTTCAACTTCACCTTCGATGATACAACCATCAGCCGCCATAGTATTTTTAACTTTTGCACCTGTGATATATCTGGTTGGGTTGTCATCACGAACCTTAGTATAGATTGGTGCCGGTCCGAATAAACCGTCTAAGTTCTCCTGCTCCAATAATGACATACTTACTTTGAAGTAGCTCTTTAAGTCATGGAATGTAGCAGCAAATCCTGTAAATTCATATGCCTGAACATTAAGTTTTTCTAACTGTGGAAGTAAAATGTCACGTTCGAAATATGTATAGCCTTTTACATAAGCTTCTGCAATCATTTCGATTAATGCTGTTCTACGGATTACATAAATGTTCATAGAAACATTATACTCGCCTTCACCTGTCTCATTAACCTTAATTTTCTTAACACGATCCTCTTCTACTTTTAATGTGTAGTAAAGTTCGTCTTCTGTACCGAATGCTTCTAAACTTGTTGCAGGAAGTTCCTGTTTTTTGTATACAACAGTTACATCTGCACCACCTGCAATATGTTTATCAATAATTGCACGGAAGTCTATATTGGCAGCGATATGTGCATCTGACATTACAACGTATTCTTCTTTCTGTCTCTTTAAGAAGTTCACGATACTAACTAATGCATCTACACGTCCACTGTACATTTTAGATGTCTTCATTGAGAATGGAGGAACGATATTTAAACCGCCATTCTTTCTTGTCAAATCCCATTCACGACCTGAGCCAAGATGGTCTAACAATGATAAGTAATTTTTACGTACGATTAAAGATACGTTATCAATACCTGAATTAACCATGCTTGATAATACGAAGTCGATCATACGATAACGGCTTGCAAATGGAATAGAAGCCATTAATCTCTCGTTTGCCAATTCTGGCATTAATGTATCATAACTGTTAGGGAAAATGATACCAAGTGCTTGTGAATTATAGTTTAGCATTGTTCTTCACCCTCCTTTACATCTTCTCTAACCATTGCATTTGGTCCAACTTTTGCATTTGCACCAATCTTAACTTTATTACCGATTGTTGCAACGCCTTTTTCGTCACCTTCTGGCATAGCTCCAACAACTGCGTTTTCGCCAATTTCAACATCTTCTGCAACGATACAATGTTTTACAACAGCACCTTTACGGATTATTGTACCGCCCATAACTACTGCGTCTTCTACTACTGCACCTGGCTCAACCTTAACGCCCGCGAATAATACAGAATGTTTAACGTTACCTTCGATACAGCATCCGTCAGTAATTAAAGAATTTTCAACTACAGCATCACCAAGGATTCTGTGTCCTGTCATACCGCTGTTACGGCTGTAAACTTTCCAGTTTTCATCGAATACGTCGATACCACTGTGTTCTGGGTCTAATACTTCCATATTAGCTTCCCATAATGAAGAAATTGTTCCTACATCTTTCCAGTAGCCTTCGAAACGATAAGCATACATATCACGGTTGTCACGTAATAAGTTAGGAATAATATTATTACCAAAGTCGTTTTCTGAATTAGGATCTGCTTCGTCTTCGATGAGGTATTTTTTCAAAATATCCCAATTAAAGATATAGATACCCATAGATGCTAAGTTAGACTTTGGATTCTTTGGTTTTTCCTGGAATTCTGTAATACGATCTGTATCATCTGTTACCATTAAACCAAAACGTGAAGCTTCATCCCAAGGTACTTCCATAACTGCTACAGAGAATTCTGCATTCTTTTCTTTATGGAAACGTAAGAAATCACTATAATCCTGTTTACAAATCTGGTCACCAGAAAGAATAATAACATATTCTGGATCATAACGATCGATAAATGAAAGGTTCTGGTAAATCGCATTCGCGGTTCCTTTGTACCAGTCAGATCCAGATGCCTGCTGATATGGTGGAAGTACATGTACACCACCGTATAAGCGGTCTAAATCCCAAGGTTGGCCGTTTCCAATGTATTCGTTCAATACCAATGGCTGGTACTGTGTAAGAATACCTACTGTGTCGATACCTGAATTCACACAGTTAGACAGTGGGAAATCGATAATACGATATTTTCCACCAAAAGGAACGGCAGGTTTTGCTAATTTCTCAGTTAAGGCATAAAGTCTTGATCCCTGTCCACCAGCAAGAAGCATTGCAACTATTTCTTTTGCCATAATTATCTTACCCTCCTAGGTTTTCTCTCATCCAATAGTATAAAAATTATATCACACATTTCAAAATAATGGTAGATTTACACAACGAAAAAAGAAAGAAATTTATGTTTTTCTCTCTCTTTTCTTTTTTTGCTCCATTTTTGGCAGAAAAACGCATATTTTTTATCTATTTTTACTAATTTTTACATCTTTCGCACTTCGTTTTTGGTCTTAATTGTACATTATATAATTCTACGAATTCCTAAAATGGTCCGATAAGTTGCATTTGATGTAATAATTCCATTCTTCGGGTTACTAGCATGCACAATTTTTCCGTTTCCTATATAAATGCCAATATGACCGGAATACCAGACTAAATCCCCCGGTTTTGCATTAGAAAGACCATCTACAGCTCTTCCGGATTTCCCTTGGTCTCCGGAATGTCTCGGAAGTGAGATTCCAAAATGTTTATATACACTCTGAACAAAACCAGAGCAGTCAGCACCTTTTGTCAGGCTAGTGCCACCATATACGTATGGATTACCGATAAATTTCATAGCATAATCTGCAATTTGCTGACCAAGGTCCTTTGTCGTCTCGCTTGAGCTTCCGCTAGAACTTGTTCCTGCGTTACTTCCGGTGTTTGAGCCGCTCCCCGAACCTGAGACAGATTGATTTCCTGTGGATGGCTTACTCGCAGGTTTATTCGCTGCCTGTTGTTGTTTCAATGCTTCCTTCGCGGCTTCTTCTGCACGCCGACGCTCTTCCTCTTCTTTTTTCAATCGGGCTTCTTCTTCTGCCTTCGACTCTGCTTCCACGTTTTCCGTATATACTTTTACATAATCAGTAGACACATAGCCCGGGCCGTCTTCTACATCCACTTTCACCCAGCCTTCTACTTCTTCTAAGACATTTAAAATATCGCCACCGGGTACCAATCCTAAAACAGCAGAGTCCGTCGTCGCACTCTTTCTTACTTTCAATGTCGTTGTCATCACTTCGGCAAGTCTCGTTCCCACTTCTTTTGCTCGAATTTCTGCTGCTTCTCCTGTCAATACGAACTCACCTTTTACATAACCCTTCACACTACCGGATTCTATGTAATACCAGCCGTGTTCTTCTCCATGCTTTCTGCCAACTGAATTATCGTACAACTTTCCAAGAATTTCTCCTTCTTCACTTGGAATGCTTCGAATATTTACATAGTTAGTAACATCAGCGATGATGAGGTTGCTTTCCTGTACTTCCTGTTGTTCCTCCACTACACCCGTTTCCGATTGTGCGTCTTCCTCATTTAATAAATTATCCGCGTCTTCTATAACCTCTCCACGCAGAGAAAATGCACTTCCGGTTGCCTCTGTCAGCTCTCCTGTTCCCATACCAACTTCATATACCTCATGCCGCTCCACGAAAGCATCCAGCTTCCGTTCTGTATTCTCCAGTTCGCCAACTCCCTGCTCAAGCTCTAATGCATCTGACAATCGTCCAACTTCTCTCGTGTTCTCCCATATCGTCGTTCCTGCTGCTATTACTGTACATACACACATTCCTGCACATAATATTTTAACTTCTCTCCACCTCATCTAGCTTTCCCCTTACCTTATTTGTACTGCCACGGTCATATGTGTACCGCTTGCATAGTGTACCGTTTATCTGCTCCATACGTCACAATCTACTTGCATTACTTTCCAAGCACCGCCCATGCAACATCGGCTGACATATAAACTGTGACGAACATATTACGATATGTTACAGGAAATTCAAGAATTTGTGAATGGTTTTTACCATGGAAATTGCTGGCAAAAACACAGGGACTGCGTTTCCACAGTCCCTGCATCATACCTCAATCTGTTATCTCCACCACCATAAAAGTCCTTTGGCTTTAATTGTAAATGTAATGGTTTTGGTTCCACCATAGTTACCGACACCTTTAATCGTCACTTTGGCTTTTCCTTTGTTAATGTTATTTTCATAACTTACAATTTCATAATCCGAATCTTCTAAAATCACTTTTCCGATTTTTACCGTAATGTCCTCTTTACTAAGGCAGATTTCTTCCCCATTATACGTTTGTGCTGAAATTTTAACACTTGCGTTGCTAAGATTCGCTTCAACGATACGATATTCCCCTTGTAATATGGTATCCGTCTCATAGTTTCCTTTTCCGCTTACTGTCACTACAATAACCGTTCCGGCCGGTACTATATCACTTGTACCTACTATGTCTCCCACTTCTCTAATTGTTCCATCTGCCAACACAGTTTCATCTTTATAAGTGTATTCAAATGTTTTTTCATAATCAATTCCTACACTTAGTACCTTTCCATTCAAATCTACCAATTTTGGTGTAGACTTGTATGCATTTTTCTTATTTGTATAAACTTTGTCCGGCACAGAAATAGTCAATTCTGAAAGTGATTGTGCTTCTATCGTATAATTTAAAGAAATGCTTCCACTGAAGTTCCCTTTTCCTTTTAAAATAACCGTAGGTATTTTTTTAGGATCACTTCCATCATTTACCTTTGTATGATTTTTATAAGTTAACGTGTAATCCTTTCCTTCTACCAAAACTGTGTTTCCAAATCTCACAATCGGTTTTGGTTTACTTCCTCCTTTTTCGTATAAAACATCCGTATCTAATTCTGTCTCAATCGCTTCGGAGATATTTTGCTTCATATCATACGCAGTTATTTTAAATGTTTTCTTTAATACTCCGGTATATCCATTCATACCTGTAAATAAAATTGTTGCTGTTCCTTTATTTATATTTTTCTGATAACTGATGGTATAATCCCATCCTTCTTCAAGTGTCACAACTTCCTTATTTACTGTTGTCGTGAGTACTGGTTCTTCTTCCCAACATAAAGAATCTACTGTAATTTCTTCTCCCGTATATGCTACACTTTTTGGAACACCCGTTACTTTTGCTTTACTGATACTATTTCCTGTAATCTTGAAAGTTACACGCTTTTCTCCACTATAACTTCCCATTCCAGTCAGTATAACCGTTGCAGTTCCAATGTCTACATTATTTTCATATTCAGTAGTATAATCTACACCTTCCTGTAAATAAGTTTTTCCGCTCTTTACTGTCAATTCCGGCATAATATCTATACCCGTATATGCTTGATTCTTTATTTTCGCAACAGACACCTTACTCATCAGTATATTTTCTGTTATGGTAAAGATAACTTCTCTCTCACCTACAAAGTTTCCTTTACCTTTTATAAGAAACGTATACGTACCAGCTTCTTTATAGGCACCCTCAGACGTATCTGTATACTCTATTGTAAAATCCGTCTTATTCTTTAATTTCTTACCATTATATGTCAATGTCGGCACAGGTTTTTGAACTTTCTTGTTATATTTTGCAATCATTGGTGTTACCAAAACATCTTCTTCTGCTATGTTTTTTGCCTCGATTGTAAATGTAACTGTTTCCTTACCTGTATAATTTCCTTTTCCTATAATTGTAATACTTGGTGCGTTTTTAACTGCATTTTCACTAGCTGCTTTTGTATTATTCTTGTACGAAATAGTATAATCCACTTTTTCTTCCAATAAAGTATCACCATCGTAAACTCTTACTTCCGGTTTAATCGCTTGTCCCTGATAGATTTGACTTTCAATGTCTTCTATCCAAAATTCATCTCCCTTAATCCATTTTGCATAAAGGGTGATTGACTGACCACTTACGCTGGTTATTCTTGTTCCGTTTTCTAAGAACCATCCACCAAACTTCATTCCTTCTTTTACGGCTTCAAACAATATTACGGTTTCGCCTTCTCTATAACCGATTGGATTCGCAATATTATTAATACCGCCATCTAAGACATAGGTTATATAGTAATCCAGTGGTTTACATAATTCTCCTGTCTCAATATCATAGAATGGAATTTCCTTTTCTACTGCAAATTTATGAATAAACGTGTCTTTATATCCGCAAATCGTTTTCACATTCAAAGCATTTACACCCTCGATAGAGAATTCCATTTTACTCTTTACTATTAAACGCTCCAATTCACAGTTATGAAAACTGTTATTAACTTCTTTTATTGTAGATGGAAGTTCTACATTCTTTAATCCTGTATCAACAAAGCACCTTTCACCTAGCTGTTCCAAACCATTCGGCAGTTCCACTACTGTCAGGTTTTCACAACCCTCAAATGCTCTATCGCCAATTGAAGTTATTGTAGAACTAAATGTAACTACTTGTAAGTTATTATGTGAATAGAACGCATAAGCACCAATATGTGTAATTCCTTCACCAAATTCCACCTTCTCAATCAATGATCGATATTCGTTATACCACGGAGAATAGGTATCAAAATCCTCCATTTCTCCCTTACCGTTAATTTTAAGCGTTCCATCTTCATACAATGTCCAAATGATATCTTCACCACAAGTACCGGTGTTTATTACCTCTTCTTCTCTATCTGGTTTTAGGTAATATCTAAATTCAGCTATTCCACTGTTCCGATATCCGTCTTTGACAACAATAGCTTTTATTATCACATCTGTTGTAATGATAATTGGTTTTGTATACAATCTGCTGGTTATCGTCGGTGTTGTACCATCCAACGTATAATATACAGACGCACCTTCTATCGTACTACTTAAAACTACTTCTGTGCCTGCTTCTACTTCACTTTCTGTTGGTATGCTAGCAACCGGTATTGCTGCTTGCGGCATTTCTTCCCAATGTGCATATAGTGTATGATTTTCTTGTATTCCTACTATGCTAGCTGCTGTCACAAGCACTCCCGCTTCTCTTTCCGTATACCAACCTTTAAAAATATAATTCATTTTGGTCGGTATTGGCAATTCACCATAAGTTTTGCCAAAATATACTTCCTTGGTACTTACTTGGGTGCTTCCACCATTCGTATCTAAAGTAACCATATATTTTAACAAAACCTTATATGAAAATTCTACTACCGGACTATTCGCATATCCTCCTTTCACCGCAAATACTTTTATTGTCACATCTTCGGTAAGGAGGATTGGTTCTGTATACAATGTGCTTGTTATCGACGGTTCACTTCCATCGGTTGTATAATAAATACTTGCACCTTCCTCACTGCTTAGCACAATTGTTGTACCTTCTACTACTTCGCTGCCACTTGCAATATTAGCAGTTGGTTCCGGCAACGGTTCATTTACGGCAAAAATGTTTACTACTTTAAAGCCCCATTCTGTACCGGCACCATCTGATTCCAATTTAATTTTCACAGAATTTCCAGCTACTTCAATGACCTGCCCTGCTAATTCTGTTCCGGTATATTTTCCAACTTGTTCTCCTGCTGCATTATAGATATATAAGTAGTCAAAATCTTCTTCTATATTAGTTCGCTCATCAAATGCAATCTGTAATACAGACGCTGTCTCATCCGTATAAATCCAAAAATCATTACAATTCACTTCATAATTATGCTCACTTTCCATCGCTTGTGGAGTTGTGCATACATAACCATTATTGGTTACTGTAACATTACAAGTATCTGTTTTTTCACTTCCATCTAATGCTTTCACCGTAATCGTCGCACTACCCTTTCCTATGGCAGTCACTTTACCACTTGCATCCACCGTAGCTACTTCTTCATTGGAAGATGACCATTCTATCGCTTTATTATGTGCATTATTTGGATAAATCGTTGCCGTTAATTGATAGGTGCTTAATGCCTCCATAGAAAGACTTCCTCTATCTATGCTAATACTTGTTACCGGCTGTACAACTGTCACTTTACAAGACGCACTACAATCACCAACCGTGACACGAATCGTTGCACTTCCTACACCTACTGCTTTTACTACTCCCAATTCAGAAACTGTTGCTACATCTGTATCGGAACTCCGCCATGAAATTACATCTGTAACGCCTTCCGGTTCAATCGTTACATTTAATGGAACACTATCTCCACGATTCATTGTCAATGTATCCTTATCTAAATGTAACTCTGTTGCATGCACTTCTTTATTTACAAATGTTGCTCCAACTTCGTTCGCCCAAGTTTCCGCATATGTACCACTAATTCCATATACTGTCATCTTTGTCGCATAACTAACCGCATTATTGCCAATACTTGTCGTTGCTCTTGGCACAGTAAGCTCGGTTAATCCAGTACAATTTGTAAAGGCATTATTACTTACAGATTCTATACGATATGGCAATACAACGCTCTTAAGTGCCGGACATAAATTAAATGCATAAGATGCAATCTCTGTTAATCCACTACCGAACTTAATCTCTGCCAAAGCATCACAGTTCTCAAACGCATAGCTTCCCATGTAAGTAACACTATTTGGAATCGTAATGGATGCTAACGAATCACAATTTTGGAATGCGTTATACTCGATTCCCTTTAAACTCTCACTAAGTTCTATGTCCGATAATAATGCACAATCACTAAATGCATAACTTCCTATATACTCTACTTTATCTCCCATCACAACTTTTGTGAGAGAATCGTTATTTTTGAATGCACTAGAGTCTATTCTAATTACATTTTCTGGTAAAGTAATCGTTTCAAGTCCGGCATTTTGGAATGCGCTAGAACAAATATACTGAATCGTAGCAGGCAATTCGATAGCAGTTAAACTGCTGCAACCGCTAAACATACTGTCTATAATCTCAACCAGTGTATTCGGCAATACAGCTTTTTGAAGATTCGTACAATTTGTAAATGCATAACCCCCTATCTCCGTCACACTATCCGGTATTATAATTTCTTCCAATGATTTACAATTATAAAATGCACTTCCTTCTATTTTGTTCAGTCCCTTTGGCAAAGTTACTTTTCTTAAATTATTACAATTGAAAAATGCACCTCCCTCTACTATCGTTATTGTATCCGGCAATACAATTTCTTCCAAGCCTGTACAATCATCAAACAAATTATTGGATACTTCTTTTACTCCTTCTTCAAAGGTTACTGTCTTTAAATTATCACAATTCCTAAACGCTCCATA
>JAFYVJ010000077.1 GCA_017549185.1 Roseburia sp.
ATAAATGAAAGTGTAACTTCCTCTAACCGAATATCATCTACATGTGCTTCATTCGATTTATACAGATACGCATATGCTATCCCCTTTAAGAACACATCATAATTTAATGAATCTGACGGCGACTTATATTCTATTAAATTATATTTGTCAAATATTTTTCCAATTTCATTTTTAATCTCACAATCATGCTTCTTCTTTACAACCAACATATCCACTCGCAATGGCAGTGTATTTAAAATTACCTCCTCCGCAAATTCTAAGTCCTCCTTATTCTCCCGCAGTTCTAAGTGCATTGCACCATAAAACCCGGGATGCCATTGTACCTTTTTGTCTTTTGTCATAGGCATACTTTCCTTCCTTTATATTGTTTTCTTTCACTTGGGAACTATGGCGAAACGCCGGAATTGTCCAAGTAGATGCCATAGAGCTGGCATATGATTGTTTTCAGATAACAATCGAATTAAAAAACACGAATACTTACTGAATATTTTCAGTGTAGCACTCGTGTTTCTTCTTTGCAACTTATTTAAAATTATTTTTCTGTAACCTTTATACAAATAAATTATACGATATCTGCCTCTGCTTTAAATTCTTCTATAGTTTCTACTCTGGCAGCAAGCTTATTCCATTTCCTTAACTTTTCTAGTTCTGTCTCATTTAATATTTTTTGTCTCAAATCTTCAGGTACTGTTCCATATTCTTCCAGCAACTCAATTATTGCTTCAGCTTTTCCTTGCACACTTCCATTATTAAATCCACTATTAAATGCTTCGTCTATCTTTGGTTGTACTATCTCTGCCCATGCCTTTGTCATCTCATTCTCCCTCACTTTCTGAACGATTTCTCTATTTACACTTTCCATTACTTCCCATACTGAATCCAAATAATTCACATCATCCAAACTCTCCATACTTTGTGAAACATCCAGAAACTTTACTATCTGTTCTTCCTTTACTCTATTTGAAAGTACATTTAGCCAAATATGATTCTTATCACTTAATTCTCTTGAAACGATTATCTGTATTTTAATATACCCTTCTTTAATTATATAATAAATCCCCAATCCTTTTTCTTCAATAATAAACTTCTCATTTCTTAATATTTTAAATAACTTTACCGGCTTCATCTCCCTTATAAATGAAAGTGTAACTTCCTCTAACCGAATATCATCTACATGTGCTTCATTCGATTTATACAGATACGCATATGCTATCCCCTTTAAGAACACATCATAATTTAATGAATCTGACGGTGACTTATATTCTATTAAATTATATCTGCCAAATATTTTTCCAATTTCATTTTTAATTTCACAATCATGCTTCTTCTTTACAACCAACATATCCACTCGCAATGGCAGTGTATTTAAAATTACCTCCTCCGCAAATTCTAAGTCTTCCTTATTCTCCCGTAGTTCTAAATGCATTGCACCATAAAACCCGGGATGCCATTGTACCTTTTTGTCTTTTGTCATAGGCAAACTTTCCTTCCTGTATATAGTTTTCTTTCACTTGGGAACTATGGCGAAATGCCGGAATTGTCCAAGTAGATGCCATAGAGCTGGCATATGATTGTTATCTGAAAACAATCGAATTAAAAAACGCGAATACTCACTGAATATTTTCAGTATAACATTCGCGCTTTTTGTTTGCAACTTATTTTTTAATACAGCACCTAGCAATAACAAAGAAAGATATATCTGCCCCCTGCACTTTCATTCAAATCCTTTTAATCATCGTATATCCATCTGGTGCAGCTACATTTTTATCCTTGCTGCTGACCACCTTGATATCCTTTAACGGATTTTCACTGCCTCTTCTCTTACAAAGGTATCATGAACCTTTTTCATCTCTCTTATACACCCCTGTACCCGCTAATATCACCCATGATATAACTCTTATAGACATATCGGCTTTTTTAGTTTAAAATTAATGCTTAAAATATAAAATCCAATTATCAAGCAAAGCACTTTTGCAACACTCATGCTTTCTTGCTACAAACTATTTTGGGTTCATTATATACTTTATTTCATCTCTGCCAATGCTTTCTCTACTAACTCATCACTTAACCCTGCACACTCCTGTGCCAATTCTTTCGTCATTCCTTTTCTTATCATATTTTTGAAAGAACTTATACTGCCATTATTAAATCCATTATCAAATCCATTATTAAACGCTTCCTCTAATTCTGGTTTCATTATCTCTGCTAATCCTTTACACACTTTTTCATCCTCCCTTATTTTCCGAATCACTTCTTGATTGACTGTTGCCACAATATCCCATAACGAATCAGCATAATTCTGTTCATCTAATTTGTTTAACCCTTGTGCTGTTTTTAAGAAAGTTAATACTTGATTTTTTTTCATCTTATCTGAAAGAGCATTTAACCAAATATGATTTTCTTCTCGCAGTTCTCTTGTAACTATTATCTGTATTTTGATATATTTTTCTTTAATTATATAATATATCCCCGGATATTTTTGTTCAACATCAAATTTTTCTTCACGAAGTTTTTTTATTAATTTAATAGGTTTCGCTTCACGAATGAACGAAAGTGTAACTTCTTCTAAACATATTTCATCTACATGCTCCTCATTCGACTTATATAAGTATGCATATGCGATTCCTTTTAAAAATACATCGTAATTAAGCGAATCTGATGGAGATTTGTACTCTATCAGATTATGCTTATCAAATAGTTTTCCAATCTCGTTTTGAATTTCACAAGAGATTTTCTTTTTCACTACTAACATATCTACTCGTAGCGGTAATGTATTTAATATTAATTCTTTTGTAAACTCTAAATCTTCCTTATTCTCCCGCAGTTCTAAGTGCATTGCACCATAAAACCCGGGATGCCATTGTACCTTTTTGTCTTTTGTCATAGGCAAACTTTCCTTCCTGTATATAGTTTTCTTTCACTTGGGAACTATGGCGAAACGCCGGAATTGTCCAAGTAGATGCCATAGAGCTGGCATATGATTGTTTTCAGATAACAATCGAATTAAAAAAACACGAATACTTACTGAATGTTTTCAGTATATCATTCGCGTTTCTTATTAGCAACTTATTTTTTTAATATCGTACCTAGTAATAGCAAAGATAGATATATCTGTCTCCTGCACTTACCAATAATTCTAACGGAGGTCTATCGCTTTTACTTCGACAAACTTGCACCATGGATAAGCTTCATCCATGCTTCTGCAATACGCCTTGCACCTTTTCCATCTACAATGCTTCGCATTTTTCTTGAACGTTCCTGGCGCAGCTCTTTATCATCTTTATATTCCACTATCATTTTCGTCACATTCTCGATAACATTATCATATCTAACGTCACCTGCATAATCGATGATATCATCTTCTGCAAACTTTTTCACATTATCGAACTGATTATCTGCAAGTGAAAATGATATCGTCGGTGTTCCACAGGCACATAGTTCATATAAAGTCGTACCACCTGCTGAAACTGCCAAATCAGCTTCCTGCATATACTTTTCCATATCTGTCACAGCCTGATAAATACAAATATTTTCACAATTTTTATACTTGTTCACAAGCTGCTCATATCCTTCATAATATCTTCCACATATTACTGTTATATTTCTAAAAGCTACTGTATCTATTTCTTCTAACACACCTGCTAAGATATGTTTTTCATCGTTCCCCCCAGACATCAAAAGCAGTGTTTCTACTTTCTCTCGAATGACTTTGTCCTCGATATTCTGGAATTCTTTTCGAAGTGGCATATATTGAGGTCCAAGATATAATTTTACATCCGGGTAATTTGAGGAATATTTAAACTTCTCCCAATAGTTCGCATAACAAATAATTGCATCGACATCATAATGAAATGCATTTAAATCATCCAGATATATAATCCTTGTCACCTTAGATAACTTTTTTAAATATTCTTCCGTTACTTGGTAGCTGTCAATTAAAATGGATGCGATTTCCCGCTCTGCAATTATATTGTTAAGGACTGGCAACTCTGACTCCATGTCATCCCACTTTGTATGCAAAACCAATGTCTCATGTCCACGTTTTTCAACAAGAGGAACTGCCTGCTCGTCTGCCAAAATGAATATTACTTTTTCTCCTAATTCTTTCGCTGCATCTGCAATCGACAAACATCGCATTACATGTCCACTCGCAATTACAGAATTCATGTCTGTTCTAATATATAACATAACTATCCTCTGCTACCGCCATCAACCGTTTTTATCTTTTTCCAATCATATCAAGTTTTAATGGCGTTCCACGTTCTATATCAACCAACGCCACTTGACCTAGGATTTCTTTATAATATTTCGGTTCCATTCCATATCCTGGTCTGATAACCCTAATATTCTTTTCTGTAATCACTTCCCCGGCCTTGATGGACTCTGTACAGAAAATCGACTTTCTAAATGTTAAGTTTGTCTTTTCCTGACTTGATGGTCCGTATTTTACAATACCAATCGCTTTTTCTGCTTGTCTGATATCTTTTACCATTTGTGCAAACTCTTCCGGATTCATAGAAAAAGAAGAGTCTGGATTCTCAATTGCTCTATCTAAGCAAAAATGCTTTTCAATTACCTTTGCACCTAACGCTACCGCTGTCACTGCACCTACCGATCCCATTGAATGGTCTGACAAACCAACCAGTACACCAAATGTTTCTCCCATATTCTTCATTGTCATCAGGTTCATCTCATCTGTAATTGCAGGATATGCACTTGCACATCTTAACAACACAATCTGCTCATTTCCCTGAGCACGGATTACTCTTACTGCCTCATCAATCTCTGCTAATGTAGACATTCCCGTTGACATAATAATCGGTTTTCCTTTTGATGCTACATATTCAATCAACGGAATATCTACCAACTCAAAAGATGCTATCTTATAAAACTCTACCCCTAGCTCTTCCAAAAAATCTACTGCCGAAAAATCAAATGGTGTAGAAAAAAAGTCTATCCCTACTTTATCAGCCTCTGCCTTTAACTCTGCATGCCATTCCCACGGAGTATACGCTTTTCCATATAACTGATACAGATTCTCTCCTTTCCATGTACCATCTCCAATATGAAAATATTCATTATTACAGTCCATGGTAATCGTATCCGGTGTATATGTCTGTAATTTCACACAGTCTGCACCTGCTTCTTTTGCTGCCCTGATAATTGCTTTTGCATTCTCAATACTTCCTGCATGATTTCCAGACATTTCAGCTATAATATAGGCTGGTGTTGATATTCCTATCGTCGAACGACTATTTATCTTAATATCCTGCATACTATTTTCCCTCTTTCATCATCTGATACTTTAATTCCGCTAATTTCCAATCTATTTCATTATCAATATCCTGAACCTCTAACTCAGATACAATGATTGGCCGCGTATTCTCTGTTACCAGCTTTTTTGTCTCCATAAATCGTTCCACCTCGAAACAATAGAACTGCCCACAATCATGATACATTGCTTCAATATCCTGTGAACGTTTTTGTGAATATTCAGGAAATGCATAAGATAACATATCTTCTCTTATATACATTCCTCGCATTGGTGGAAATGAAAATGCCGTTACAGGCATTACCGAATCAGCCTCCGTACTCACAAGTAGTTCCATTGCAGTTTTTAGCTTCTCCGCTGTAACAAATGGGGCTGTTGGATAAATACAACACGCATACTCATACACTTTACCAATTGCTCTATATTCTTCCAAAACCTCACATATTACATCTGCCGTTGTAGCATAATCATTTGCTGTGTTTACTGATCTCATAAATGGAACTTTCGCACCATACTGTTTCGCAATTCCTGCAATCTCTTCATCGTCTGTTGAAACCATAACCTCATCAAATACACCTGATTCAATAGCCGATTCAATTGAGTATGCAATAATCGGCTTCTCACAAAATTCTTTTATGTTCTTTCGTGGAATTCTTTTGCTTCCTCCACGTGCTGTAATAATGGCTACTGTCTTACTCATCCCTAGACTCCTTATATAATAATCCATCTATACTTAGTATAGCAGTTTTATTCTAAATTACAATTTAATTGCATTCTGATTTATCATATTTTTCCAGTTTTCTTTTCCGCACAACTTTTATTCCACGCGCGTAGCTGCTCATCGTTTGCACGTAGTGCTTTTATTCTATAGAAAAGTTATAGGCTTTCCTGAGAAGAACAAAAACCTCCGTTAGAATTATTCATTACTTCTAACGGAGGTCTATTTTTTCTTTTATACTCCCTTTAACACTTCTTCTACTGTACTCAGTAATCGTTCTCTTTCCACTGGTTTTAACAAGTACCCTTTTGGATTTAACTTTAACGCTGAGGAAACATACTCCATTCTATTCATACCGGTTAAGAACACAACGGGTATGTTTTTTAGTTCTTCATTTGAATAAATCTTCTCTACAGTTTCTATTCCACTCAACACCGGCATTTCGTAATCCATCAATATTAAATCAACCCGTTCTTCTTTTAAAATTTGTAATGCCTGAGTTCCGGAAATTGCAGCTAAAACCTCATAATCTTTTTCTAACATCGCTTTTATTCCTCGTAAAATTACAGGACTATCGTCTACAACTAAAACGCGTTTCATAGTTCTTATTCCTCTGTTTTCTCTAAATGTTTCATTATTTTTTCTACTACTATAGTTATAGTACTATTATCTAAATTAATTACTGCTGTGTGCAATTCATCTATTAATTTTTGCACAGTTTCAGTATATTGATAAGACTTCAACTCGTCTATTGTCGCATCCATCATATCAATATTCATATATGCACTAGCATCGCACAATTTTGTTAATAATGCAAGTACATTTGATACATCGGCAATATTTTTCTTTTCTTCTTGAGTCTGCTCATCTGTTACTAATACACTAAGCTTTTCCCGATAACTTCTCCAATCTGTCAAAAACTCTTCTGTTAAGCTTCGAATTGTATCTATATCCTCGTCTCTAGCTGCAAACTCTAATTTCTTTGCTTTATCACGCAATTCATTTGCTGCTATTAATGCTGCCAAACCTTTCATACCATGTACTCTTATACGATATTCATTCATGGCATTTTCATCTTTTTCCAAGGCATCATAGCACTCTTCTAAATGTATTGCCTCTGTCTCATTAGCATAATAAAAGTTCCTAGCGGTTTCTTTTAACAGTTTCTCATCTCTTAAGTATAGCAATGCCTGTTTCCAGTCAATCCCCTCCACATCCGGTAAGCCTTCTATTTTTTGTGTTACATCACTCTCTATATCTTTTGGTTGCTCAATCTCTTCTGTTGCTTCTGCAGATACAACCAAATGTTTTGGTAATAAGGCAAAAATAAGCTTCTCTAATTTATCAATAGAAATTGGTTTTGATAAAAATGCATCAAATCCCTCTTTCAAATACATTTCCTTTGCTCCCACAACTGCATTTGCTGTCAAAGCTATTACAGGCACCTCTTTACACATAGAATCGTTCATTTGTTTCATACGATGTAATGTTTGAATTCCATCCAGTCCCAGCATCATGTGGTCGAGAAATATAATATCATAATGTTTCTTTTTTATCATCTCAAGACATGTATAGCCGTCTTCTGCTACATCTACGCACATTTTTGTTTTTTTCAAAAGACTTTTCATTACTTTTCGATTTACCGCATTATCATCTACCACTAAAACTGTAGCATTAGGAGCTTGAAAATCGCCTTTATCAACATACTTTTTATCTTGTTCCCTAATACGTGTTTCGATATTTTCGATTGGTCTTTCATCTATTATTTTTTGTTTCAATACAAATGAAAATGTCGATCCTTCTCCGTATACACTCTCTACTATAAGCGAACTATCCATAAGTGCTAACAACTGCATGGAAATATTCATTCCTAATCCAGTACCTTCTATTTTTCGATTTCGCTCTTCTTCGATTCTTTGGAATGGTACATATAATTTCTCGATATCTTCTTCCTTAATTCCAATTCCTGTATCTTTTACCTCAAATAATAATGCTACCATACCATCTTCTTCGCATAGTACTTTACTAATTTTTAAGCTAACTTTTCCATTAAAAGTATATTTTATAGCATTATTTAATAAGTTTATTAATACCTGACGAATACGAATATCGTCGCCCATCATGATATTGGGAATTGTTTCATCTATATCCATCTTAAACTCTAACGACTTTTCCTCGGCTCTAAATTGAATCATATTAAATATATCATTTAGCATATTGAAAAAATCATACTCTACCGGAATAATTGTAATCTTTCCGGCTTCAATTTTAGTAATATCTAAAATATCGTTAATGATACTTAGCAATGAATTCGCTGCATTCTCTACATCTTTTGCATATTCTCTTATATCATCATCTTCTGTCTCCCTAAGAATCATCTCATTCATTCCTAGGATTGCATGGATGGGGGTTCTAATCTCATGAGACATTCTTGCCAAAAAATCTGTTTTTGCCTGATTCGCAATATCTGCACGTTTTGTTTCCTTTTCTAACATTTCAACCAATATTGCATCCGGATTTTCTGTTGTAAGATAAATACCCAAATTTAATAATACGATAGCCAGACAACTAATAAGTGCTGTTGGAACAAATATCTGATAAATCCCTACTACGACTTCGCTGATGATTACAATAAACATCGCCAGTCTTTTTTTATTCGGTATATCTTCCCAGTATTTAATTAAATTCCATATGATTAATAACAGATAAAAAGCAACACCTATATATATCGTAAAGGCTGCCGGTCCAAAAGAATAATTTCCCTGTGGAGTTTCTATGTAATTTAGCGGTAAAAATATAATACCCAAACTTCCCAATGTTACATATATATCTGCTAATATATTTTTTTTAATTCGGTCTCCAATTTCTTCTTCTATTACTATCTCCAAATACTTGTATGAATAATAGAATAAAATCAGCATCAACCCCATATATAAATTATGTATAATACGATTTGTTAATTCTGACACCGTTTCTAAATGATTAACCGTATATACTGACCACATATCAAAAATTAATTGAAAAAATGATATTCCAACCAATCCAAAGAACCTCTTCGATGTTTTTTTGGATTGATAAGTGCCTTTTTTCATTGAGCCGTATTGAAAAATTCCTATTATCGAAACGATAATCAAACAAATAATTTGTCCCTTATACATTTTATTCTCCTTCACCAAAAATCCACTTTTCTACATCCTTTTTGTGCTAGACTTCTTTCATATATGCTAGTACCTCTTGATACCTCATGTCACCACCGAACAAATCTAATGCACTTCCAATCGTTACATTCACTCTATTCTGTCCCAATATCTTTAACTGTTCCAAATCCTTAAAACTTCCAACACCTCCGGCATAAGTTACCGGAATCTTTCCCCACTCACCGAGCATCTGAACAAGTTCCGTTTCAATCCCACTTGCTTTTCCTTCTACATCTACTGCATGAATCAAAAATTCATCGCAACAGTCCTTTAACTTATTTAATAAGGAAAGAGTCACTTTTTCTTCTGTAAATTTCTGCCAACGGTCCGTTACGATATAATATTCGCCGTCCCGTTTTCTACAGCTTAAATCCAGTACCAGCTTTTCTTTTCCGACTGCCGTCACAAGTTCAGCCAATCGTTCATAATCAATTCTTCCATCACGAAATACATACGAAGTCACAATCACATGGCTTGCCCCTGCCTCTAAAAATTCTCTGGCGTTTGTTACAGTAATTCCGCCGCCAACCTGAAGTCCACCCGGATATGCCGCTAATGCCGCTAATGCCTGCCCTTTTGTAGCTTCATAGTATTCGCTATCTTTTGCATTCAGCAAAATAATATGTCCTCCATGGATATTTGCTTCCTTATACATATGTGCATAAAATGCTGCGTCCTGCTCCGAGACAAAATTCTCCTGTGCCATATTCCCGGCATCTTTTAAACTACCGCCGACAATCTGCTTTACTTTTCCATTATGTATATCAATACATGGTCGAAATTCCATTCTTATTTCCCTCTCTACCCATACATTTCTTTTCATCGTAAGTTAAATTTATATTATTTTGTATCTTATATGTTTTCTTATCACTTTACCACGCTACACTATTACAATTACAATAAAGTTTATCACATTTTAAAACTAATGTGAATTCCTTTATTTATGTAACTACTCATAGCCAAGATATTTTCCCTAAAATACAGGAATTCGTCAGACCAAAAGGAATGTATTTTTTAAAATTTCTTTAATGAGAAGCCAATAGGTCATTGACAGAGACAGATATTTTTGCTATGATACCCCAAAATATACATGATGGGTCACTTTATCATTGCGATATTTTGTACCCTGATTTATAATAATTACATATACACGAGAAAGAGAGGACAATGAAAAATGGGAAGAATTATTGGTGAAAGCATTACTTTTGACGACGTACTTTTAGTACCACAGTATTCAGAAGTAACTCCAAACATGGTGGATTTAACTACTCACCTTACCAAGAAAATCGTATTAAATATTCCAATGATGAGTGCTGCTATGGATACCGTTACAGAACATAGAATGGCAATCGCAATGGCTAGACAAGGTGGTATCGGTATCATCCACAAAAATATGTCCATTCAGGAACAGGCTGAAGAGGTAGACAAAGTAAAACGTTCTGAAAATGGTGTTATTACAGATCCATTTTTCCTTTCTCCTAATCATACATTACAGGATGCCGAAGACCTGATGCGCAAATTCCGTATCTCAGGTGTTCCAATCTGCGAAAACGACAAATTAGTTGGTATCATTACTAACCGTGACTTAAAATTCGAAACTGATTTCTCTAAGAAAATCAGTGAAAGTATGACTTCTGAAGGCTTAATCACAGCATTAGAAGGTACTACATTAGAAGAAGCAAAGAGCATCCTTGCAAAAGCAAGAAAAGAAAAACTTCCTATCGTTGATAAGGATTTCCACTTAAAAGGATTAATCACTATCAAAGATATCGAAAAACAGATTAAATACCCACTTTCAGCAAAAGACGCTCAGGGTCGTCTTCTCTGTGGTGCCGGTGTAGGTATTACAGGCAACATGATGGATCGTGTAGATGCACTTGTAAATGCAAAAGTTGACGTTATCGTTGTTGACTCTGCTCATGGTCACTCACGTAACATCTTAGAAGCAGTAAAACAGATTAAAGCAAAATATCCTGAATTACAGGTTATCGCTGGTAATGTTGCAACAGGTGATGCTACTCGCGATTTGATTGCAGCTGGTGCTGATGCTGTTAAAGTTGGTATCGGACCTGGTTCTATCTGTACAACACGTGTCGTTGCAGGTATCGGTGTTCCACAGATTTCTGCAATCATGGACTGTTATGAAGTTGCAAAAGAAGCTGGCATTCCAATCATCGCTGATGGTGGTATCAAGTTCTCTGGTGATATGACAAAAGCTATCGCTGCTGGTGCTAACGTATGTATGATGGGTAGTATGTTCGCAGGTTGTGATGAAGCTCCTGGTACATTTGAATTATTCCAGGGTAGAAAGTTCAAAGTATACCGTGGTATGGGTTCTATCGCAGCTATGGAAAATGGTAGCAAAGACCGTTACTTCCAGACAGATGCGAAGAAATTAGTTCCAGAAGGCGTTGAAGGACGTGTTGCATACAAGGGAACTCTTGAAGATACTGTATTCCAGTTAATCGGTGGTATCCGTTCAGGTATGGGTTACTGTGGTTGCCCAACTATTGAAGACTTAAAAGAAAAAGGACAGTTCGTTAAAATTTCTGCTGCTTCTTTAAAAGAAAGTCATCCACATGACATTCATATTACAAAAGAAGCTCCTAACTATACTGTTGAGCAATAATGTACATTCATTCAGAGCCGCGTTTTCGGACATGGCTCTGAATCATTTTTTACAATGTGGTGTTTTATAGCCACAGAAAGATTTTATGAGGTGATTTATCTTTGGATACGAGTGATATAGTTCAACTTATCATTTTGTTTGTACTACTTTTATTATCAGCGTTTTTCTCTTCTGCTGAGACAGCACTAATGACGGTTAATAAAATCCGTTTGCGTTCCTTAGTAGAAAATGGTGACACACGTGCAGAGCGCGTACTTAAAATTACAGAAGACTCTGGTAAGCTTCTTAGTGCTATTTTAATCGGCAATAATGTGGTAAACCTTTCTGCATCTTCCATTGCTACTATTTTGGCTACCAAACTTTTAGGAAGTGCAGGTGCCGGTATTGCTACAGGTATTTTGACATTTTTGATTTTAATTTTTGGCGAAATTTCTCCAAAAACCTTAGCAACCATACATGCAGAAAAACTTTCTCTAGTGTATTCTGGTCCAATTGCATTTTTAATGAAAGTACTGACTCCGGTTATCTTCATTATCAATAAATTGGCTATGGGCTTCTTATTCCTAATTGGAGTAAAACCTAGCGATGCTGATACACTGATGACAGAAGAAGAATTACTTACCATCATTGATGTAAGTAAAGAAGAGGGTGTTATTGAAGACGAAGAACATGAAATGATTAACAATCTTTTCGATTTGGGCGATTCTCAAGCAAAAGAAGTTATGGTTCCTCGAATTGATATGGTTTTTGCTGATGTAAATAATACCTACGATGAATTGATTGCTATCTTTAAAGATAATATGTTCACTCGACTTCCGGTTTACGAAGATAATACCGATAATGTAATTGGTATTTTAAATATGAAAGATATCCTTCTTTGCACAGACAAAGAGAATTTTTCTATCCGCAATCTCATCCGTGAACCTTATTTCACTTATGAGCACAAAAATACCGCTGAATTATTTTTGGAAATGAGAAAATCTTCTATTTCATTAGCTATCGTTTTAGATGAATACGGTGCAACTGCCGGTTTAATTACCTTAGAAGACTTATTAGAAGAAATTGTTGGTGAAATTCGTGATGAATACGATACCGACGAAGAAGATCCTATTGAATCGTTAAACGAGCGTGAATTTATCGTTTTAGGTTCTGCAAACTTAGACGATGTTTGCGAAAAGCTTGATTTAAACTTTACCTCCGATGATTACGATACCATTGGCGGTTATCTGATTGGTTTATTAGACCATTTACCTGAGAAAAATGAAATTATCATTACAGAAGATGATATTTTACTTCGTGTAGAACAAATGGATAAAAATCGCATTGAGAAAATATATATTAAAAAACCGACGAAACAAATAGAAAGAGATGACGCTTAATGTCATCTCTTTTTTGAATTTGTTTTAAATTCCTAAGAATTTAAAACACTTTATGAAGATACTAAGCAGATTCTTTAACCTTTACTCCTCTTCTGCAAATGCCGCCACATGTATCTGCTCCGCTACATTTCCTACTGCTTTTATAAACTGGTCTTTTATTGCAGATACAAACCGTGACTGCATACGCCTGATATAACGCTCTAAGCTTCTTTTTTCACATGCCATCTGATATTCCGGATTATTTGGAATCACCGCCAACTGCCCCTTGGGTATCCGATATTTCTTTTGCAGACTCTCCTTATTACAATATTCATTCTCATAATAATTTCCAATTAATAATAAGCTTTTTTTCGAAAGATTGGCATACTGTGCATAATATCTATCAAAATCAAGATCCCTCTGCTTTAAATTCACAACCACCAAATTAGCATTCCACATCTGATTCTTTGCCTCTTCATCTGTTCGATTTGCCAGATTCACAAAAACAATATCCATATTAAGTTCAAGATATTTGATTAATTCCGTTAATGATGTACCTTTCTCCCTCTTCCATTCTCTCATCGAAACATAGTACAATTTTCGTCTTATCAATGTACCCATGAATTCATTCATATGGTATTCTTCTATTTTAGGAAAATAGGTCTCTATTCCCTGCTTTTCCTCCGCCAATTCCATCATAGCAATACGATAGCCTTTTTTGCATGCCAAATATGTGGCCACAATTAACATATTAGAAGTGACACCACAACCTCGTTCACTTCCCCAAAATACAATTCGCATTTCTACTCCCATCTACTATCTGGAGTTTCTGTTTGTTAGATATAATGTAACAGTTCAGCCCACGCCACATTCGCAAAGGTGACGTTGTCACTTTCTCGCTGCTTTGCTCATTAGATGGCGTTCCACTCATAGACAAAATAATATGCTCATTCGTGCAAGCACGATTCACCTATTATTCTGTCTATGGCAGAACTGTTACAATATAATAAAAGATGAGTTCATCATACCTCTTTTTTCAAAGTATGAGAACCCATCATTTCGCGTCACCTCTGTGCAAATCGCATCATCTTTTTTCCCAAAATTTTTTCAAATATGTCTCTATGTCTTGTACTGAACAAATCTCATAATTCTCCCATTCGCGTGGGAATAAGCATCTATAATCACTCTGCAAAAAACGTTCATCTAACAATTCGATTACACCTATGTCTTCAATGGTACGAATAACTCTTCCTGCCGCCTGCAATACCTTATTCATCCCCGGATAACGATAAGCATAATCAAATCCTAATCCGGTTACTTTTTCATAATAGTTCATTAATATCTCACGCTCATTACTAATCTGAGGCAATCCTGTTCCTACAATTATCGCACCAATTAATTGTTCATATTTTAAATCGATTCCTTCTCCAAAAATACCTCCCATAACACAAAATGCTACTAGTGAATTGTCCCGTTCCACTGTAAATTCTGCAAGAAAACTTTCTCTCTCGTCTTCTCTCATACCATTTTCCTGCAATAGTGTGTCAATTCCCCTTAAAGTCTGACTTTTAAACATTTCATATACCTGTTGCATCATTTTATAAGACGGAAAGAATACCATATAATTGCCTCGTTTTGCACTAGCAGTTTTGGCAATATAATCCGCAATCCTAGAAAATTCTACCTGATTTCGTCTTGTATATTTACTACTGACGTCTCTTCCCACTAAAAGCAGGCGTTGTTCCTCTAAAAAAGCTGTCTCTGCGTAAATAGCATAATTATCCTCTTTTGTGGACAAAAGACTCTTATAATACTGAATTGGCAATAACGTAGCCGAGAAAAATATCGTAGCATTTCCCTTGTTCAAGCAATTTTGCAAATTGGCTGATGGATCTACACAATACAATTTCAACATAAATCGTCCGTCTTCTGTGTGTTCGGAATATATGACATAATGAGAATCCAAAAGTTCATATATATTCAAAAAATTCCTGATATTCAAATAAAACTCCGTCACTGTTTTACGTTCAGGAAACTCTATCTGCTTTTGTAAAAATTCATCCAAATTAGATGCAAGTCGTTGCAATGCAAATACGAAATTGCCAATATTATCATAGATCACATATTTTTCACACTCACGCTTGTAATCTAGTAAAATCTTATTACATTTATTAAAATCATTCTCCAAACGGCTATCGTACCGCTTCACTAGCTTTTTAACTTCTAGAAAATCCTCTTTATAAACCTGTGCACTATACATCTCCCGACTGCGTTCTACCAGATTGTGTGCCTCGTCTACTAAGAAAATATAATCCCCTCTTATTCCCTCTGCAAAAAAACGTTTTAAATAAACATTTGGATCAAACACATAATTATAATCACAAATAATATTGTCACACCAGGAAGACAAATCCAAACATAGCTCAAATGGACACACCGTATGTACCTTTGCCTGCTCCTGTATCACTTCCCTTGTCAACACGTCTTCCTGTTGCAAAAGCTCATATACCGCATCATTTACTCGGTCAAAATGCCCTTTTGCATATGGACAATGAACCGGATTGCATTCCATTTCTTCGCACAGACACATTTTTTCTTTTGCAGTAATCTGAATAATCTTCGCTTGATAGCCATCTTTTCGTAATAGTTCAAATGCTTCTTTTGCCACAGTACCGGTAATCGTTTTCGCAGTAAGATAAAATATACGGTCTCCCAATTCCTCTCCCACAGCCTTTACAGAAGGGAACACGGTAGAAATCGTTTTTCCTACACCAGTCGGAGCCTGAATAAAAAGATTCTTCTTCCGATTAATGGTCCGATACACTCCTGCTGCCAAGTCTTTCTGACCTTTCCGGTATTCATAAGGGAACTGTAACCCTTTTATAGATGCTTGACGACATTTCCTCCATTCATACTGAAAATCTGCCCATTTTTTATATTCTTCGATTAATTCAAAAAACCATTTCTGCAATTCTTCAAAAGTAAACTCTTCGTTAAAATATCGAATATCTTCTGTATCCAAGTTACAATACGTCATCTGTACTCCGATGCGGGTAATATCATGTTGTAGGGCATAAATATAGGCATAACACATTGCCTGAGCTTTATGCACCATTACAGGACCTGTCATGGCATCTAATTTACGATAGACACCCTTTATCTCGTCAATGGTCACATACATCTCATCCGTAATCTGTATATGATTAAAGTTATCAGCATAGTTTACCTGTTTCCTATCAATAGCAAAATTCTGTTTCATTATTTCCTGCATAGAATTTGCTGCGTTTGTATTCTCCGTATTCCATATCATAGGTTCTAGAATATCATATGTATCAATTTGAATACCATCTGCTCTGCCTTCTATAATAAGGTCATATTTCTCTTCTGTAAGCACTAGTTTAAGAGGCACTTCAGCATGATAATTACTTCCTTTGCGCCGTTGGATTTTACGATGGATACGGCTGCCCTCCTGCATCGCCTCGGCTGATGCACCTCTTCCAACCCGATTATCGATGTCACCTTCCCGCAGGATAAATTCCACAAGGTTACGCACAGAAATCTTTATAACACTTCTAGTTTCATTTTCTTTTCCTTTCATGTGCGACCTCCTTTCCTTCTCCTAGCCATACGTTTCCACATCGTCAGCTTACGATATCTGCTATTCTTATTACAGTTTCCTTCTTACACATCACTCATATGATTATCTGTATCCTTGCATCTTTTCCGCTTCTTTATTACAAATTATCTGTACCCTTGCATCTTTTCCTCTTCTTTATTACAAATTATCTATACCCTTGCATCTGTTCCTCTTATTATTTCCATTACTTATAACAACTCAGCGCTAAGGCAATTTTCATAAAATACAGGCATTTACTCGCTGAACAAAATACTTTTTTAAAAATTTCTTTATCAAAAAGCCAACCGTAAATAGATAGTTGCTATTATTTTATTATAGTCAAACTAATATGAGAGAGCAATCAATAATTTAAATAGTTCCTCTCTCCTCATAATCCTTTGTCAAAATTCTCTCTATTGCTCTGTTTGGGTATAATAAAGCAACTATCTTTCTTTTTACCCATTTTTTTATATAACTTGGGTAAGGATATTTTCTCAAGTCGCTATATGCCCAAATTATTGCTTAGAGTAGTGATTTTTCATTATATTTTCCACTTTTTTGGGTATTGTCATTTTATTTAATTTGCCTATACCCAATAGACTCTTTTTTAATGAACTCAATTCCTATTAATCGCCTTTAAGGATTTATTTATTGACATTTACATGCTTTGTTGAAGCTGATTACCATCACTTTCATCCAAAATACTGTTCAATTATATTTTCTATCACTTCAGAATTTAATGGATTTTCCTGTGTTTCAAAGGTCATAATTAATCGAATGGATGGTAGGATACCATGTGTATTATAGTTCTCTATCTTTTTAAATGCTTTTTGTGCATATTCTCTATCATCCATTCTTCCAAAGTGCTCCCAATAGTACACTTCCCCTGTTATCGGATGTCGAATAGTAAAATCCGGATATATTATTATTTTCCCCAATTGCAGTGCACATTCATATCGAAATGGTATCTGTCTCTTATATAATGCCATGTCAATAAGTGCCTCCGACTTAGAACGCACATAATGTCCTGAACTGGTTTTTATTATTAAATTTTCCGGAAACTTTTTATTTTGTTCATAAGGGGATTTTTGCCACTCTAGAAATTCTTGTGAATTAGTTTTAAAGTACGGGGAAAGTAATTTTTGATATTCTGATGATTCTACAAGCAATTGTTCTGCCTGATTCAATCCTAATTGAGATTTTCTTAGATATGCTTTGATTGCTTCTTTTTCTTGCAGCAAATCTTCTTTTAATAGAGTTAAATATTTCTTTGCTGCTAGTTGTTCTGCTAATTTTCTATTTTTCTTTGGAATATAAATATTGTTTTTTCCATTACTATGATACCATTTGTAATACTTACCATTACTAGAACAATTTAGCTTTCCTTCCGGCATACCAGCTATAAGTTTTTCTATTTCTTCTATCTTTTTCTCTATTTTAGCTTTTCGCTGTAACATCTGGTGGTAGTCCATTTATTTCTCCTGTTTTCATATTTTCAATTCGTAAATCCAGAACAAAGAATATACTTCGTGTGCTCTCGTTCATTTTCTCACGGTTAGTATAATAATTGCCTCTGTCAACTGAATAGTTACCCTATTTCTAACTATCTAAACATACTTTACACATCTCGTAAAGTAGAAAATAATTATCCTCTTAGGATGATTTTCATTATAATTTTTTAAGTACTAGTAAAACTGCACAAATTTTTGCACATTCTATTTTCTGCTGCTTTTTCCAATCACTTTAATTCTTATTACATCTATATAGATTGGGTATTAAATATTTGTTTTTAAATGTAACACCCACAATTATTGATATTTTGGGTACTTACTTCGATTTAGCTATTCTAATACCCAAATATAGTAAAAAATCATATCTTTTTCTATATTTTTGTCTTTTTTTGGGCATCTAAATGATTTATCACACTCTCATATCCAAATTCGTATAAGAAAAGTCCACATTTGCCCTTTAAGTGTAATAAACAGAAAATTTTTCCTTTCAGTAACAAGAAATCATGCCCACAATCAACAAAAAGAGTATCACTTTTGTCACTTAACAAAAGCAATACTCTTTTTTCCTATTTTTCAGTGTGATTTAAACTTTCTGTTTATTTTACACGTACTTCTCAAGTGTTTTAGCAACGGCACCTGGTCCGGCAATCATTTCTTCGAAGTACTGGCATACTAAATCTGCCATACCTACTTCGTGAAGGTTAACACCCCAAATCTTTGTATTACCAAGGATATCGTTTAATGTAGCCTTAACATCGCATGCTTCACCAAGTTTAACATCAGCTACTACCGGACAAACTTCTTCAAGCATTGGGTCTGCACTTAATTCAAATGCATTACCATTATCATCAACTGCCATTAAGTAACGTAACCATCCTGCAAATACTAATGGAATTAACTTAAGGTCTGCTACGTTTAATTCTTCTGATGCTGCATAAGCTTTAATTGTTTCACCGAAACGGATAGCAAGTTTCTGTGATGTATCTGTTGCAATACGCTGTGGAGCATCTGGCATAAATGGGTTAGGAATACGAACATTAACTACTGCATTAATGAATTCGTTAGGATCCATGATACCTGGATTAACTACTACTGGAAGACCTTCCTTATAACCAACGCCTTCTACTAATTTTCTTAATACCGGATTCTGCATTTCTTTTGAAAGTAAATCATAACCTAAAATACAGCCAAATACAGCAAGTGTTGTATGAAGTGGGTTTAAGCATGTACATACTTTCATCTTCTCAACTTTATCTACTGTTTCACGTTCTGTAAAGATAATGCCGCCTTTTGTTAATTCTGTTGGACATCCGTTAGGGAATGCATTTTCAATTACTAAGTATTCACATTCTTCTGCGTTTACGAATGGAGCTACGAAGCTTCCCATTGTTGTTTTAACTGTTTCTAATCCGTCGATGTTGTCTTTTCCTAACATTTCTACGATAGAAGCGTCTGGTCTTGGTGTGATCTTATCAATCATTGACCATGGGAATGCAACTTTATCCTTGTCATCGATGTAAGCTTCGAAACCTGCATCTGCTAATCCTCTCTTGCACCATTCTTTAGAGAATGCAGAGATTGCTGCGTATAATTTGTCACCATTGTGTGAGCAGTTGTCCATAGAAACCATAGAAATTGGTTTTGCACCTGCCTGATAACGAGCGTAAAGTAATGAAGCAACTTTACCAATGTAGCTGTTTGGTTTTTCCGGACCTGCTTCCATATCAGCTGCTACTGCTGGAGCATAGTTTCCATCTGGCATCCAAAGATTGTAACCTTTTTCTGTGATTGTGAAACTACCCATCTGTAAAGAATCTTTTGTAAAGATTTCTTTTAAGCGGCTGTAATCAACGTCATTATTTGAATCTAATGCTAAAGATTCTACTACAGAACCAACTACTGTCTTTTCAACATTACCACTAGCCTTTAATGTAACTAAGATGTGGTAATCATCATGTGGATGATTCATTTTCTCAACGATTTCATAGTCGAAACCTTCTGCTACTATAATCCCACGATCCATTAAACCTTCATTTAAAATGTTCTGCATAACATTTGCCTGGAATGCACGGAACAAATTACCACCACCGAAGTGTACCCAGAATGGATTCTCTTTTGTATTAGCTGTTACTTTTTCACGATCAAACTGTGGAAGCTTATATCCTGCTGCTTCCCATGCTGCTCTGTCCTGTAAACCTACTTTTGTTAATTGCATTGTTAAAACCCTCCATATAAAATATTTTCATAACTTTCTAATAAAAAACCGAGCCTTTTATTTTATCTCAGCCATTAGTCATAGGGCGCTCATCCGAACACGGATGAGAACCCTATGACTAACTTTATTATATATTAATTTTCCAATTTTCCAATTGAGAGAATTGTTGCATACATTGCAAAACTTGCGGTATACTATGAGTGGTGCAAAAATTACAACATGACAATTTGATTGCTTGCAAGCACAATTGGCATGTAAAATTTTTATAGCACGAATGTGCGAATGAGAAAACCGCAGGTTTTCGAATTGGCACCACAGAGTAAACAAGGAGGTACATATCATGAACAAAAATTTACAATCTACTTTCAGCACCAGACAATATATGCTGTCTAAGGACTATGAACTTTTTTATTATAACGATATCACTCCTCAAAGAGTAAATGACCATTCCCACGATTACTATGAATTCTATTTTTTCCTGGAAGGAAATGTATCTATCTCCATTGAAAAAGAAATTTTTCATCTAACCCTTGGTGACATGGTCTTAATCCCGCCTAAAGTAAAGCATCACGTCATCATACACAACACGAATGTACCATACCGCCGTTTCGTACTTTGGATTAGTCAGGATTACTACAATAATCTAATCTCTGACTCTGCATCCTACAGCTATCTGGTAAACTATGTGCAAAAAACCGGCAATTACCTGTTTCATAATGACTTGATTACCTTTAATGCTATCCAATTCCAAATTTTTCAATTATTAGAAGAAATCAGATTTGACCGTTTTGGAAAAGAAGCCCGCATCCCTTTAGATGTCAATTCACTGCTTCTCCACTTAAACCGTTTGATTTATGATCGCGAGCATCCAAAAACAGAACGCGAACAACAAAACTTGTACAAAAATCTGATTTACTACATCGACGAGCATGTCAGGGAAGATCTTTCCCTAGAACAACTGGCCAATGTATTTTATCTGAGTAAATATTACATCGCACACACATTTAAGGAACACAGTGGTATGTCTGTCCACCAGTATATTTTAAAGAAAAGGCTCCAACTCTCAAAAGAATCCATTCTAGCTGGTGTCCGTATTACCGAGGCATATCTTGCTTGTGGTTTTAAAGACTATTCCAGCTTTTTTAGAGCCTTCAAAAAGGAATATGGTATTTCTCCCAAAGAATACCAGGAAACCTCCATATTGCAGTCATAACACACTTCTAGTCATAGGTTTCTTATCTCCGCACACAGATGAGTCCCTATGACTAGTCACAGGTGGCTCATCCGAACACGCCTTGACTAAGCAATCATTATGAAAAACAACACGAACAATATCCTTACTCTACTACACAGATACGATTACGTCCTTCTTTTTTTGCACGATATAATGCCTCGTCTGCTGCTGCAAACATACTGCCATAATCTCTAAACCCTGCTGTAGACATCGCAACACCTACGCTGGCTTGAATTGCAATCGTAATATTTCTTTCAGAAGTAGTCTTTGCTATCTCTCTACGTAAAAACTCTGCCTGCAAAAGTAAAGAAGAAACATCCTGCACATCTTTTACAAACACCATAAATTCATCCCCGCCTACGCGACCGCACAAAGCATCCCCTTTAAAAAACCGACGAATCACATTCGCAGTATCTGTTAAAATAGCATCTCCTGCCAGATGTCCTAATGTATCGTTAATCTGCTTAAAATAATCCATATCAATAATTAACAATGCTGCTGCCTGATCCTCATTCTTCTGTGAAAAATATTCATCTACTAAAAATTCAATCGTATATTTATTAAACAATCCTGTCATTGGATCAAGTTTACTCTTCTGTTCCATCTTGGCAGAGATATCTCTCTCCCGATGAAGAAACTCTATATAATCAAAACTATACATCTTTGCTCGCTGTTGCTCTGCTTCGTATTCCGGAATCACCGACAAAAGACTTTGGGATGCCTGCCACTGTTCTTCTTCACTCCCATATGTTTTTGCATAAAACAACTCGAAATTATGAATATCATACTTTAAATATGCTAACGGAATCATGTCATAATAGCTCTTTATGTAATCCAATAACTCTCGAACTTCTTTCTGCATCCCTTTTTCAAATAAAAATGTGCAGATATCAAAATAATATTCCAAAATCCCAAAAAAACCTTCTTCGAGAATTGGCAAACCCAACAATCTAGTCAGGCAATTATGAAACTTTGTCTTATCCTGCTTTTCATGAGCTATACGCAATGCCAAATCCAACATCGTCACCACAGATGCCTGTGCACAGGATTCACCCAATAAGTTTTCTATCTGTTTTAAGATTTCTTCACTTATCCCTAACTGCCCTTTTTTGACATAGCTTAGCCCTTGATAAGCAAGACAGGTTATCTCCATATCTGCTGCTATTTCCTGTTCTATCTCTTTAAATTCTCTAATTAGCGGCAGTGCTTTTTCCTGATATCCCAATGCTCCCTCAAAATCACCTAAATTGGCATGAAAAAAAGCAAGACTTAAATAGCAGTTAATAACTTCACCCTTATAGTCACTCGCCTGACTTAACTCAAGCCCCTTTAACAGATTTTCTTTCGAGAGCATTTCCTGCCCTAAATATCCATATGTTAATCCCAGCAAATAATAACTCTTTGCTTCCGAATATTTTGTTGATGCACTTCTTGGTGCTCTGACACAGCGTAGTAAAAGTTCTAATGCTTCCTTAAACTCCCCCCGTTTAAAACAGGTTTCACCCGCCGTACATAGCCCATTTGTCATCTCATCAATATTTAAAATCTCAATCTGTTCCTGTTGTATCATTATTGCATAAAACCTCGTAACCCGCTGATTTCTTTTGCTTTCTTAGCAATTTCTATCTGATTCATCTGTAAATACTTTTCTAACATTACAAGTTCATCCTCTTTAAAGCCCTTGCTTTTGATGATTTTACAGTCTGGTATAGAGCCTTCCGCATAAGCATCTCCTGCTTCGAAGGTCACAGATATTTTCTTTTTCCCTTCTGCTACCACAATACCAGAATAGGTCATTGTCATCTCTTCTCTGCTACTCATACTAATCCCCCATGCCTTTCCAATGCCTGCAAATTTAAAACTACAGACACAATATTTGTAATACATCTAAAACTAAGCATTAGTTTCTACAAAAAACCATCATTCTATGCACGCCCTGGGCAATAATCTCCTGCGTTTATATTTACGATATTCTTATATGCTAAAATAGACGCAACTGTCTTCGCATCTTGAATTCTTCCCATATAAATCAGGTCGCACAAATCATCTAAATCCCATGCTTCTACTACAATATCTTCTGCATCATCTAAATGCTGTTCTGTCTTTACAAGATCTCTCGCCAGATAAACATCTACAAATTCATCACAAAAAGCTACAGTCGTTTTTAACGAAATTAAAAAACCTATCTTATCACTTTTATAGCCGGTTTCTTCTTCTAATTCACGAGCTGCTGTCACTTTTGTATCTTCTGTCACACTATCTCTCGCACCTGCCGGAATCTCTAAAGTTTCCCTCTCCAAAGATGGTCTATACTGACGCACCATCAATACCTTTCCATCCTCCCTTACGGCAACAACTGCGGCTGCACCTTTTCTATGAGATACAAAATCCCATTCTTCCGTCTTACCGTTCGGCAATTCCATCGTATCTTTATAAATATCTAAAATAGTTCCACTATGTACTAATTCACGATTTATTCTCGTAATCTGTTCTCCCATTTTACTCATTTCTCCCTCTCTTGTTAACCTTTAGCACAGCTTTTGTTCCGCGTGCGTAGCTGTGCATCGTTTGCACATAGTGCTTTTATTCTATAGAAAAGTCATAGGCTTTCCCAAATTAACGCATCAAGGTCTTTCCTATAGAATAAAAATTGCCTCGGCTCTAAAGATTAACATATTCTTTCTGTAAGGCACTATCCATAATCGCCTGCACCACTCTTTCACAACTGCGACGTACATCAGCTTCTGTAATCAATCCACGTTTAATTCCATCTAGGATTTCTTTCTTATCTGCTTTACCACCAGGCATAATCAAATCATTACCTGCAGACATCGCAATCGCATTATTAGCACAACCCTTACTTGTAGAAAACCAGTCTGTCATAACGACTCCATTAAAGCCCCACTCCTGACGTAAAACCTTCGTACACAAATCGTAGCTATTTGCTGTGTAAACACCATTTATTTTATTGTAAGAAGTCATAACACTCTTTGCATTAGCTTCTCTAACCGCTTTTTCAAATCCTCTCAGATAAATTTCTCGAAGTGCTCTTTCACTTACATTACTTGAAACCTTTTTTCGATTATCTTCCTGATTGTTACAAGCAAAATGTTTGAGTGTTACATAATAACCATCCTTACGCTGAACTCCCATTGTAACCGCAGTCGCACAAACTCCAGTTAACAGTGGATCCTCTGAATAATATTCGAAGTTACGTCCACACAATGGATTCCTATGAATATTCAATGCTGGTGCCAGCCAAAAAGTACATCCATATTCTTCCATTTCTTCCTGAATTGCCACACCTACATTATATAACATCTGGGCATTCCATGTCTGAGCTAATGCTGCGGAAACCGGAAATGCGGTTGTAAACTGATATAATACCGTTGATTTATTCGGATCTGCCATCACAATTTTCTTTATGAATTTCGGCATCATCTCATAAATAGATAATGGTGGATCAATCATTTTGGTTTTCTTGCCGTCAATCAATGCCGTACGTTTCTGAATACGGATTCCGGCCGGACCATCACAAAGTGTCACGTTAACCAATCCCTTATCCCAAAACTTAGATGTCGTATTTCCTACAGAACCCGGCATATTAAATTTATTATCCGAGCTATACATACCAACACCAACTACAATATCTACCATATCTTCCAAAGACAATTCATCCACGAAATACTGTGCCTCAGTATATGCTAAGCATGTTGGCGTATCATATGGATATACAATCATTCCAAAGCAGTCTTTCTCTATCACAATTCGAGGCACTGCCTTTAAAACGGCTGCTTTTGTCGTTTTTGGTGCTTTTAATTCTTCAAATGTTTTCTGAACCTTACAAATATTCTGATGCTTAGAAACTACTACTTCCTCTTCAATCTCAAGAATTGCACATGGAGTAGTATTTCTAGAAGAATTACCAAGTCGTACAATGTAATCTCCTTCTTCTAGTACAAAACTTGCATCTTCTTCTCTATAGCTTGCCCTCTCACACATATCAAAGGCTACTTTTACTTTTGTTGATTCACCCGGTGCTAAAACTTTCGTTTTGGCAAATCCCGCAAGACTTTGGTATTCTTTATCCAATTCTACCGCTGGTGCACTAATATATACCTCTGCCACTTCTTTTCCTGCATAAAGTGCGCCAATATTTTTCACTTCCACATCAACAAAAACCATCGTTCCATCTACGGATATTTTATCTGCTTTCATTTCAAATTCCGTATAACTTAAACCATAACCAAAAGGATACCTTGGTTCTACGTTAAATGTATCAAAATAACGATATCCCACATAGATACCTTCTTTATAATACTCATCTTTCAAATTGCCGTTCAGATAACTAAATTCATCCGAAAAAGGAATATCCGAATATTTCATCGCCCAGGTCGATGCCAGTTTTCCAGATGGAGACACCTTGCCCGATAAAATATCTGCAACTGCCATTCCTCCGGCTGTTCCCAGCTGGCAGATAAATAATACTGCATTAATTCCTTCCATCTTATCCAGAAACGACACGTCTAACTGTGCCCCTGCATTGATTAATAGAATAAATTTCTTATAATGTTTTGCACAAAATGCAATATTCGCCTCTTCTTTATCCGTAACAAACATATCACCTTTTTTCGCTCTACGATCAATGCCCTCTCCGGCCTGACGACTGAGCACATAGATACAAGTATCTGTGTCACTTTCCTTCACGTCTTCCTCTGAAATAAGTCTTCCCTCAATTCCCGGGAAATTCTCTAATGCTGCCATAGCTGACATTTTACCGGTAATAATGTTTTTTAATTTATTCTTATGATAATGCTTTTCTTCCTTTTCATACTCTGCATCAAACTCATTCAGCCATTTTTCCGATGTAATTGTAAATCCGGCATCTATCATGCCTTCATAAACAGTAACACTATGCCGTTCATTTACTTCACCGGAACCGCCGCCGCCTTTTACCGTTCTCTTTGCTCCGGCACCATACAAAGCCACTTTTCCCAACTTTATTGGAAGTGTACCATCATTTTCCAACAATACGATACTTTCACATGCAGCTTCGTATGCCACCTGAAGATTATGTTTTTCACGTTCATTTGGTTCGGATTCAAATCTCGCTTTTGTTAATACTGTCATATTCCAACCCTCTAGTCATAGGGTGCTCATCCGAACACACCTATTTATCAATTCGAATGTCATAACCGCTCTCAAATATCTGTCCCGGAGCAAGCTGTTGTGCCCACTCACGCTCTTCTAAACTTCCTTCAAAACCTTCCGCATCGCCTCTTCCACACCATGGTTCAATGCAGACAAATGGTGCCTTTTTTTTCTCCGGAGTCCAAACTGCCACTAATGGTGTGTTAAAAGAAAGTGTTACATAAGGTCTTCCGTCTGGTCTTACGAGTGCAGCTTCCTTTACCTGATAATTTTCAAATATGTAGGTGCCTCTGTCCTCCCCTATATCAAAAAATTCTTCTACCATCTGAACTTTTCCGCCCGGAATGGATAATGTCTGTTTTTCAAATACAGGCTGCCCTGTTATTAAGCTCGCCGGATAAAATTCTGCTTCCTCTACATCTAACTGCAGGAAGTAATCACTCTGCTTCGTTCCTTCATCTAATGGGCACATAAATGCCGGATGTGCACCAATCGAAAAATGTAATGTTTCCTCTGCCGGATTAATTACTTTCCATAATACTTTTAATGTATTCTCCACCAGCTTATATCCTACTTCCAGTCTGAACTCAAATGGATATTTCTGCTTTGTCTCTTCTGTAGCTTCTAATACAAACCATATTTCATCTTCACTCTGCGATAAAAATGTAAATTCCATATCTCTGGCAAATCCGTGCTGGCTCATACTATATTCCTGACCCTTAAAACGGTATTTTCCATTACTTAATTTCCCCACAAACGGAAATAAGATCGGTGCATGTCTTCCCCAGAATGCACTATCACCACACCATACATATTCCTTTCCATCTGTATCCTGCAACGAAATCAATTCTGCTCCAAAACTTTCAAATGTAGCCTTTAAATAAGAATTCTTTAATGTGTACTGCATATTTTTCTCCTTTTCTCTGTCATTCTTTATCGTAATTCATAAACATTTCCCTGCTCGTCAACCACCCTGCCGGTTGAAATTTCATTCATGTATTGAAACAGCTCCTCTGCTTCTTCCCCGTTAAATAATTGTGTTTTTCCGCCTTTTGCATATGCCGGAATCAAACGATAGGAAACCTCTCCATCCGGATAAATCTCCACTTTCACCAACGCAGTTTTTGCAATCTCTTGAGAAAACACATAATTTCCAAGACTGTAAAATACAGGCTTTCCATCTATAAATTCAATGCCCTGCAATACATGCGGATGTGCTCCAATTACCAAATCTGCTCCTGCTGCAAAACAATTCTTTGCAATATCCGTCTGATACTCCTGTGGATAAGCTTCTCTCTCAATTCCCCAGTGCACATATACTGCAAGGAAGTCACATTCCTCTTTGGCTTCTCTAATACATTCAAGCAGTCTGGTATCGTCATAGGTTGCAAACAATCCCGGCTGCCTGTATTCCACATTCCACTCACTTACCGGAATCACTCTCGTAGCCGCCAAAAAGCCGATTTTTTGTCCATTTGCTTCGATTACCTGTAATTGCTCAGCCCGCTCTTTGGTATCTCCGGCACCAGCATATAAAATCCCTGCTTCATCTAATGTCACAAATGTATCCTCTAACGCCTCTGTACCAAAATCCAGTGAATGATTGTTAGCCAAACTTACAATATCCACACCCATATCCAATAAAATCTGCACATATTTCGGGTCAGTCTGAAAGGTGAACTGCTTATCCTCCATAGGTATTCCCCTGTTACTAAACTGAAACTCGTTATTCACCATACAGATATCTGCATTCTGCATCTCTGTCAAAAGTTCCTCTGAGACAATACGACCAACTCCCTCTGCATCATAATACTGCTCCATTGCTGCTGCAATCAATATATCCCCTGCAAAAACAATGGTTGTTATTTCTCCTGACTCCTGCTCCACTTCTGTTTCAATAATATTTTCCGTACTCTCTATCTGCTCTGTCTCCATTTCACTCTGTTGTTCCACCTCATCAGATGCTGTCGTCTTTAATAGTTTTCCATTAAAGATCAATAACACCAGTACCCCCATGCTAATCACCAAAGATATTAGGTACAGAGTTATTCTTACCTTTTTTGACATTTACTTCATACCCCTTTTATAAAACCATGTAACTATACAGAGCACCATTCGGAAAATCGCCTTGGCTCTGAATCGTTACAAATCCTATAGATATTAAAATTCTATCATATCAAGTACTTTTTTACTAGATGCATTTATTGGTCAGACACCACAATTCTGCAAAATGCTCGGTCATCAAAACTGACATTTCCTTTTTTTATTCCCTTTGTAGACTGATGCTGTCGGAAACATAACGGATCTTCCTTTATGAGCTTTTCTAGTTTAGATTCGCATTCTTCCAGATTCTTTCCCAACTGAGGATATCCGTCACTTGCCAAAATCACTTCATCTCCCTCTTTTACTTTATAAATCTGCACCATGTCAGGTTCAATTCCCATTCCATTTAATATCGGATAACCATATTCCGATTTTTTATTCTCGTAAGCAAATTGTTTTAATAAATTTTCCTGTATCATAGACCTGCCACAGTCATTTATGAGAAGTTCTTCTATGGTAGCACCTTTTTCTAATACCTCTTCTAAATATCCCGCACGCAGTTTTGCATTGACTTCATCGATTTTTTTCGAATGTGTGTATATCATATCATTGATACTGCACTGACAATCTCCATAATTCCAAATTTCTTTGTAATAATCATTGTAAATGATAACCGATGCTCTTAAATATTCTTCCTGATCTAATGGCGTTTCACATACTAATACTGCTTCACACAAAACATTATCCAGATTATTCAATAATTCTAACGGAGACTGCTTTTCTACATCTTTCTGTTTTAAATAATTCATGAGAAGTTCTTTTGCATAATAACCGCTTTTATGGCCATCCCACAAACGATGTCCTTTGGCTGTTACACCATCTATTACCGCCACTAAATGTTCACCGATATAGATACCATCCTCACATGTTTTTTTATTATTCTCTTTTCCACACAAAAAACTTTCTATTATCTGCATATTGCATCCTTCCAGTTACTATTCACTCGCACGCCATTCACAAAGGCGATTTCATCGCTTTCCCGCTGCTTTGCAGCTAACTTTGCTCATAAAACGACGTTCCCTTCGTCACTTCAAATGCAAAAATCATTATGCAAGCATATGATTCTTTGCATTTTGACTGACGTGTGAACTGTAACACAAACAGTAGATCCTCTACAATTATACTACTTTTCTATCGATAGATGCATCCAATATATGATATAATATTTCGTAACTATAAATCCAATGCGTTACTGTTCACTCGTACCTCGTAAACAGTAACGTATGACTCACATATTTATAATAAGCCCATTCGTCATAGTGTACGGATAAGCACTCTGTGACCAGGCATCGTTGGATTTTATTTACAAATCAAGGAGATTCATTATGGCTAATATTATTGAAATAAAAGATTTTAACACACCGGAATTGGACATCTATGCACGTTTAAGTGAAGCTCAACTACTTCATTATTACGAGCCTAACGGCGGACTTTTTATTGCGGAAAGTCCAAAAGTAATTGAGCGTGCTCTTGATGCCGGGTACATACCGATGTCATTATTACTCGAACCCAAACATATTACCGGAGAAGCAGCACACATCATCGCCCGTTGCGGCGATATCCCTGTTTATACTGCCGAATTAGAAGTATTGACACAATTAACAGGTTTTCAATTAACCCGTGGCGTACTCTGTGTCATGCACCGAAAAGAACTTGCAAGTGTTGAAAGTATCTGTCGATCTGCTCGTCGCATTGCAATCCTTGAAGATGTCATGAATCCTACTAATGTAGGTGCCATTTTCCGCTCTGCAGCAGCACTGAATATGGATGCCGTTTTACTCACACCAGCATGCAGCAATCCATTGTATCGCAGGGCTTCCCGAGTTAGCATGGGCACGGTATTTCAAATTCCATGGACCTATATAAACGCTCAGACACTCCCTAACGATACAACTATTTCTAACCCAAACTCTCCTGGCAAAGAGATTTCCATCTGGCCACAAACTGGTTTAGAATATCTACATAAACTCGGTTTTAAAACTGCCGCCATGGCATTATCTGACGATTCTGTCAGTATCGACGACCAACGTCTTCATGCGGAAGAAAAACTAGCTATCATCCTTGGCACCGAAGGCGATGGACTGGCCACTAGCACGATTGCAGACTGTGACTACACCGTAAAAATTCCTATGTCACATAACGTAGACTCTCTAAACGTAGCCGCTGCAAGTGCCGTAGCATTCTGGGAGTTAGGAAGATAATAATTTTTGCATCGTAATTATGAAGGTACTGAATAATTACCGATTTTTTAAATTTTTCTGAACTATATTTCAATAGAAGCAAATAAAAGAAATTGTATAAGATATTTCTAAATTAGGATTGAACAGAATATTTATACGCAAAAAAAGAATTCCAACCATTTTTCATAAATGGCTAGGAATTCTTTTTTGAAACCATAACTAAATTTACTATTTAAAATATTGGACTTATCCTAATACCACATCCATCACCATCATTGCAGTAAATCCAATCATAAACATAAATGTACCAAGATGTGAATGTTCTCCTTCAGACATCTCAGGAATCAACTCTTCCACTACTACATAAATCATAGCTCCCGCTGCAAATCCCAGCATATAAGGCAACGCCGGCACTACTAATTCTGCTATGAGAATCGTTGCAATTGCAGCAAGCGGTTCCACAATTCCCGATAACATACCACATGTAAATGCACTTGATTTTTTCATACCTTCCCCATGCAGTGGAATAGAAATAATCGCACCTTCCGGGAAATTCTGTATCGCAATTCCCAGTGATAATACAAATGCTGCAGCCACTGTCACGTCTGTTTCCTGCATCATGGCACCTGCATATAACACCCCAACCGCCATACCTTCCGGAATGTTATGAAGCACCAATGCTAAAATCATCATCGTAGTTTTTTGCAATCTGCTCTTTGGTCCCTCCACCGATTCACTGTTTATATGTAGATGTGGTACGGCTTTATCCAGTGCAGATAAAAAAATAATGCCCAACCAAAAACCTACCGTTGCTGGTATAAATGCCCATTTCTCCAAATGAACTGCATTCTCTAATGCAGGAATCAGCAAGCTCCAGATAGATGCCGCAACCATCACACCTGCTGCAAATCCCGTAAAAATTCTCTGTAATTTTAAATTCAATTTCCCTCTTACAAAGAAAACACAACCTGCTCCTAATGTTGTTCCTACAAACGGAATAAAAATCTCCTGTAACATACTAATTGACATATTCTCCTCCTATCTTTTGCTCCCTATTGTTATTATATGCAAAGATTTTCCACTTGTTCTTTGTATTTTGAATATTAGTCATGTTTTATTATCATATTTATATGTTCTGCCCTTATGTAGTTAGTATAGACTAACCACGTATTTCTGTCAATACACTGATATATTTTTTCTTCCTAGAAACATTGTCATCAGTGATTCAGAATAAAAACTTTTCGCAATAAAAATGCCATATTTTAAGCTGTAATTCTCCTGTTGATGTAAAATAAAAGAAAGAAATTTTACGCACAGGAGAAAAATACAGTGGAAAAAGCAAAAAAGACAATGAAGAA
>JAFYVJ010000078.1 GCA_017549185.1 Roseburia sp.
GAAATAATATTGCGTTAATACACCTAAAATCAATGTAATTGCAAGACCAGCATATCCTTTCATCGACTCTACATCTTGCTCAAAATATTTAAGGTACACATACACGTGCCAGATTAGAATAAACGTCATCAGCATATACATGCGAATAAAAACCATCGTATTCAATCCGGCATAACTGAACGCAAAAATAAATGCCAGTAGAAGTCCAAAGTTCGAATCTTTAAACAATTCCTTCCCAACAAAGTATAATCCAATGGTACTTCCCAAAAAGAAAAATATATTAAATCCAATACCCGCCACAAAAGAAAATTGCTCCGGTATCAAAGAACATGTCGTATGCACAAATAAATAATACAAAGGAGGATGTACATCCGTTGCCTGGTTATTCCATGGAATGGAATATTCAAAACGATGCTCTGACTGAACGGTTAAATAATCCAAATACCAGTTTTCATCTACCCATTCATTTGCAGGAAAATCGGTACTCACACCATCCACTCTATTTGCGGAAACATAACTAAATAATTCGTCCGGATACAAAAAGGACTTTTGCTCTGCGTACAGCAGCGACACTATAAGTTGTACGCTGCAAATCAAGACCAATATTAAAATCGTTCGTTTCTTTTTATCTAATATCTTCACATTCTATCCTTTCATCACTGTCGATCATATAGTTTTAAAGTAAACGCCAAATAGCGAGTACCATTAAAAATTAAGAGCTGCCTTCTCGGCAGCCCTGGTTATCAATTCTTTCTGATTCCTTCCGGTAAGTTTGGAGACCATGGTAACAGATCCTCCAGGAAGGAACGGTTTGTATCATCCATATGTTTCGGAATCTCTTCCAAGAGATATAAAAAATAATCATATGGCTTGAGGTTGTTCGCCTTTGCTGTTTCAGCAATGCTGTAAATGATTGCAGATGCATGTGCACCATGAATAGTATCTATCATCTGCCAATTCTTTTTGCCGATACAGAATCCTCGGATGGCACGTTCAGATGCGTTGTTGTCAATCGGAACTTCGCCATCTTCCAGAAATACTCGGAGATATTTTTCCTGATTGAGGATGTAAGTATAGGCTTTTCGGAGCTGTCCACTGGAAGGAACGGTAGGTTCCATCTTTTTCAGGTACACAAATAAGGCATCAACTAATGGTTTTATAACCAGTTGTCGCTGCATAAGTCTTTCATCAGATGGAAATTCTTTTAGTTTATCTTCCTCACGGTAGATAGCCTGGATCTGTTTCATGACCAGATAAGCATTCGATTTGTTACGCTGTTCTTTTGGAACAACGTTCATGGCTTCATCAAACTTTCTTCTGGCATGAACCCAGCAGCCTGCAACCTTTAAGGTTTCCTGTTCTTTTTCCAGTTTATGATAGACCTGATATCCATCAGTCACACAGATGCCGGAGAAATCTTTGAGGAATTCCTTTGGATGGGAGCTGTTGCGGGTTTTGTGGTAGTCATACAGAACGATCTGTTTATCTTCATAAAGATGTCCGGAACGGTATACCCACATATAGCTTTTAGAACCAGCGGTTCGGCCGTCTTTGTTAACCAAAACAGGAGTCTCATCAGCCTGAATTACATGATAATCATATAGTTTCTGATGAAGGTAATCATATAGGACTGACAGATAGGTTTCACCTAAACGTATCATCCAGTTCGCCATGTTCTGACGTGTGATGTTTAGTCCATAACGGGAAAACTCCTGTTCCAGGCGGTAAAGCGGAACTGCATTCACATACTTTCCGTTTATGATTGCAGCTGCAATCGTTGGAGATACCAGACTTCCATGAAGTAATGCTCGTGGATGTGGTGCTTTTATAATACGGCCATCGGCTTTACCAGCATACACTCCGACATGATGTTCATCTACTTCAACTTTTGCAGGAATGAAACGATAGCGTTTAGCGATTGCATCTGGAAGCTGTTTCCAGCCGTTTTTACCAAACTCAGCATTCAGTTCATCTTCACTCATGTAATGAGTAATGATATTTACAGGAAGTCCTGACAGGTCAGCTTCCTTTTTGCCAACAGTTTTAGGTTTTCGGGCAGGTTTTACTTCCAGAGATTCTGGTTCTTCTGCATCCAGATCTGACACAGCCTCCGCTTCGTTAAAGAAGATGATATTTCCATCTACTTCCATAAAGCAGATCTGATTATGGTCATCCATCTTTTCAGAAGATCTGCCAAATCTGTTCTTGTTGGAAAGGGTTACCTGTTCAATAAGAAGCTCAAGCTTTTTATTAAGATCCTGTATTTCATCAGAAAGTTTATCGTTCTGCTCCTGGAGCTGAAGAAATAACTCTACGACAAAAGACTTATCCAATGTATTCAGTTGTTCTTCGGTGAATTTAAATGCCATTGTCTGAACTCCTTTTTTAACTGAGAACAGTATAGCAGAAAAAGGAAGACAAGTCGAACTCACCAGTTTTTGTTATTCGTCATTATGACGGTGGATAACAATGCTAAAAATCCAGTAAAATCCGGGTGTTTAGCACTGTTATCCACAAGTGCCGGCTTGCTTTTGTTTTTACTAACAAAAGTGTTTCCGGTGAAAATGCTGTTTGTGGATAACATCTGGAAAATCACATTTTCCAGACTGTAACTGATAAATACAGAAAAATAAATTTCTGCGAATTGCACAAAATCACATGGTTTTCGGAGGGTGTTCCAGTTCTTTGATTGGTCGTTTGGCAACGATCTCGAATCCTTTCATGAGCATATGGTATTGTTCAGGCGTGATCTCCATAGCTGCAGATTCAGAACGCGGCCAGCGGAAAGCACCATTATCCAAACGTTTGTATAGAAGCAGGAACCCATCGCCTTCCCAAAGGAGTCCTTTGATACGATTGGATCTTCTACCACAGAATAGGAAAAGTGTGTTCTTATCATAAGGATCCAGATCGAACTGAAAACGGATGATTCCAGCCAGACCTTCCATACCACGGCGAAGGTCGGTATAACCAGTTGCGATGTACACTTTTTTGAAGCCATAAGAATCATTCAGCACAAGCAGTCACTCCTAAAAGTTTCTGTATGAAATCTGCAGAAGCCGAATCATAAAGCTCTATGGATAAACCCTTTCGAGTATGGATGACTGCTGATACAGAAGGTGCATCTAACGTATTTTCAGGAACTGGAAGAGTATCAGGTAGTGCTGGCAATTCAACGAAACCGGTAGGTAAATCTGGCATAGCATCCAGACATGCCTGCCGGACACATTTCAAACGATAATAATAATTCGCCTTGGTAATGTTGTTCTGACGGCACCAGTCTTCAACCAGCATTCCTTCCGGGCGATTCTGACAGTCCTGAACCTGGGCTGCCCACTGTTGCAAACGATAATTCTTTGCAATTAAACTTGTTTGAGAACTCATAGTCTAACCTCCCTCTGAGTCAAAAAAGTTAAGTACTAAACTTTTTTGACTTCTAGACTGAACTTTTTAGACTATTATCTCAAACGCAGAAATTTAAAGAAAGGTACTCGCTATTTGGCGTTTACTTTTATAGTAAGCGCTTTATAACAAAGTGC